>JAMPHJ010000058.1 GCA_023663465.1 Muribaculaceae bacterium
TTTTCACCCTATATTCCGGAATATCATTTCCTGCCAAAATGCAACTGTCTTTTATCTTTTGAATTCCACGTCCCCATGCCTCAACAAATCCTGCACGGAAGAAAGTATTAGCAATCAACGGATTATAAGGTCTGGATTTATGGGATTCCATTAAATCATCAACCGTCCAATCATCAGGAAATACGCAATCATTTGCAATCATAATCTGATTATCATAGACCCGAATTTGAATCGGAACCAGAGTTGCATAATTTTTATGAGATATTGCATTTAAAACAGCTTCTCTTATCGCCTCTTTCGGATAAGGATAAGTTTCTATTCTGGTGATATTTTGATAAGAAATGATTCCTTTCAAATATTTTGTATAAATTAAATCTATGACCCTGTCTGCCTGCGACAGTAAAGAACCATGTACTTCATCCTGGTATAAAATATCAGATTCTGATTGAAAATACGCAATCTTAACATAAGAACCAGGAATCCATTTCTCAGGATTATGATGAAACAGCAAAATTGCTGCCCTTGTAAGTAAACCTTCGTTGATAAGGTTTAAGTGATCAAGTAGCTGCTCATTACTGACCTGAATATCTGGTTCATCCATCCTTTTACTTTTTATGGCCTGCTCCCTAAAAATATCAAAACTATCATTACGCAAATCTTTTATTACTACCCCTTGTACAGGTACGCTATCCCATGTAATTCCAGTCTTTTTTAAGAGGAACTGATTCAATGCTTGTCCTTTGAGTAGCTGCTTCGTACTTCCACTTCGATAATGATACTCACCCCTGTAATTCACAGGATAAGTGTTTGGACTGACACAAATTTCAATATATTCTTTGCTTTTTTCACTCAACAAATTTACATCTACAATAATTCCCAGAACATCCCTTACCTTATTGGGAATATCTTCCATAAGTTTCTTGCTGTTCCGGACCCCAATGACCGTTCCATCATCTTTTGTACCAATATAGATTTTCCCGCCCCCGGCATTGGCAAATCCGCATATCCATTTCAGATATTCGTCACGCCACGATTCTTTCCATTCAACATTCTGGCTTTCTGCCATAAATGCACCCCCAAACCCCCAAACCAAATTAGGCAGACCGGGTCTGCCCAGTTCATATCATACCAAAATATTCTATAAAATACTATATGTTGAAAAATTTATATTAAATTTTCTATATCCTTCAGACTGCGACCTTTATCATCTTTCCAACTTGTTAAACCATTTGCGCTCTTCCCAATTACGAACATTGCCGCATAAGAAGGACTTGAAAACAAAACATCTTCCTGTAAAACACCGGCTGCGATGCTGACTTTTCTTCTCTTTTCTTTCAACGCCGCAGGAATGGTATCATCATCTTCGTCTGCGCTTCATTTTCAGATAGATTAAAATGCACCATAAGCAGATACCGGACTGTATCAATCGTGCAGTCCTGTGAAAATTTATCCCATATTAAGTCCATTGGTTCCATAAGCCGTCCCTCCAAATATCCCAGCTATCTGCATTTATTTTATCTGCACCGTTTTCATAAAACTTCCGACTCTAATCATCGAAAATAAAGTTTGAAATAAAGCTAATAAAACATAAAATGAAATAGCATTCCTACCCCTCTTATGATAATATTATACTATAAAATCATTCAAAACAACAGGCAGGTATCCGCATGAACACCAATAACCAATTATTAAATCGCTTATATCAAAACATGATAACCTACTATGCAGGAGATCCCAAAAGAATCCAGCATTTTATCAAAGTTCATAGTTTTGCAAGACTCATTGCGCAAAACGAAAATCTGACAGACGAACAACTGCTCGTAGTAGAAGCCGCTGCCTATGTCCATGATATCGGCATCAAACCTGCGGAGCAAAAGCACGGGGAATCTAACGGCAGACTCCAGGAGCAATATGGACCTGCTGAGGCAGAACAAATGCTAAATGCGTGCGGGTTTTCCGAAGAACAGATTAAACGGGTCTCTTACCTTGTAGGACATCATCATACTTATACAAATATAGACGGTATTGACTATCAGATTTTAATAGAAGCTGATTTTCTTGTCAATCTTTATGAAGATAGCTGCAATGAAGAGGTAATCCGGCATACCTATCAGAAAATCTTTCGGACAGAAACCGGGAAAAACATATGCAGGACGATGTTTGGCATTTCTTATCCATAATAAGCGCTTCCCTGCTTCTCAATCAAAAGAAACAGACTATCCAGCCTTTTCGCGCTGCTTCGCTCAGCTCTCTTCTTCGCCGATCGATAATAAGACTTCTGCCGTTTCGTATTCTGGGGAAGCTTACGGTAATCGTCGGGGGCATTTTGTTTAAATTCATCATGCTTTTGAATATATTTTAAGTATTTCATGATACTTCCGGCTTCCATCACATCGCCCTGCCGGTGATACGGCGCTTTTTCAACATCCTCCAAGGCAATTCTGCCATTTACATAATTTCTGTGAAGCAGGATGAATTTCTGATTCCTAATCTTGTAAATGATTTTCCAGCATCCTGCATCCGTCCTGACATAGATTTTTCTATCCTTTAAATCGACATCCAGGTTAAACTGCTTTGCATATCGCTCAATTTCCGCTTTTCCTATCTTATAAAGAAATTCAATGCCATCGCAGCATTTACAAGGGCGATATCCTTTCCACTCGGCATCTTCCCACTCCATCTGGATTCGATTCTTCTTATAAATCTTTCTCGCATATCTGCATTGTGGTCTGTGATACACCATACTTGATGATTTTCTGCTCATTATCCTCATACCCTTATGACTCCTTTCTCCGGCTGGATATTCTTATAGGATAAGGATAGCAGAATATGTGTCCAAAAAAACGGACTCAATGTTCCAGAGTTGCTTTTTTCCTTAGCATTTTCCCCAGCATCTTTGCCCCTTTTACTCATCCCATTCCCCACCCCACCAAGTAAAATACCCTTATCAGACAAAACAAACAATCCAACAAGGAGGTGCGAAAATGTTCACACTATTAAAAGCCAAAAACGTCACGAAAATTTATCCTAAAGCACAGCATAAAAGCCTCGACAATGTGTCCTTTGACGTAGCGGAGCGCGAGTTTATCGCTATTATGGGGGCTTCGGGGTCGGGGAAAACCACGCTGCTCAATGTTCTTTCCACCATTGATACGCCCACAAGCGGCAATATCACGATAAACGGCGTCAACCTGAAAGCGCTGAATGATTCCGGCGCGGCCAATTTCCGCAGGGACTATCTGGGATTTATTTTTCAGGAATATCTTCTGCTGGACAGTCTCACGATTTTTGAAAACATTGCCGTCCCGCTTACTTTGCAGAAACTTCCACCGTGGAAAATCGAAAACATGATACAGAGTCTGGCGAAAACATTTGGCATTGATTCCCAGTTATCGAAATATCCGGGCGAACTTTCGGGCGGGCAGAGGCAGCGTGCCTGCGCTTTGAGGGCCATTGTAAAGCGTCCAAGCATTTTATTTGCCGACGAACCGACAGGAGCGTTGGACTCCGCATCCGCCACGGATTTATTGAAGACTTTGAAAAAATCCAATGAAAATCTGGGCACTACGATACTTATGGTGACGCACGATATCTATGCCGCCAGCTTTGCCAACCGTATCCTGATTTTTAAGGACGGTCGTATCATACAGGAGCTGTTGAAGCAGGACAATGACCGGCGAACATTTTATGAATCCATTGCGCAGGAAGTCGCGAAATTAGACACAGAAAGGTAGGGAATCTCCATGCAGTATTTGTTGATGGCGTTTAAAAATTTGAAAAATAATTTTTCTTTTTATGCGCTTTATTTATCATCCATTTCTTTTGTAATCACAATCTTTTTTGCCTTTACTTCTTTTACCATGAATAAAGTCATCCTGGAAAAAATATCCACCGATGGGCGGGTGGAAACGATGTGTAACACGATTTCCATTTTTCTGATGGCGTTCGTCATTTTTTATATGTCCTATTCCAACCGGTTCTTTTTGCGCCGCCGTACAAAGGAATTGGGAATTTATGCCCTATTAGGATACCGAAAATCCACAATCCTGATTTTGCTGGCCACGGAAAATCTGCTTTCCTGTTTCGGAGCTTTTATCGTTGGAATCCTTTTGGGCGGCCTGTTTCACAAAGGCGCGGTATACGGCATTACAAAACTATTAGGGCTGACAATCAAGCATGAGACGATACCCTTTTTTCGTCCAAATGCCATTATACGGACAGCCTGTTTTGTGTTTACCGTCGTCATAATCCTTGCCCTTTTAAACGCCTGGTTTCTTTCTAAAATGTCCCTCATGGATTTCGTGCGGTTTGAAAAAAGTGCGGAAAAGCAAAAAAGTTTTCACGCCATCCCATCCATCCTTGGATTTGGGGCGATGATTCTGGGATACTGTCTTGCGCTGGATATTTTAAGGGGCAGGAAATCCATCTGGTTTACCATCGGCTTCTATCCTGTCGGAATGCTGACGTTTGTGCTTATCCTTCTTGGGACGGTGCTTTTCATTGCATCTTTTCTTCCCTTTATTGTGCAGATAGGAAAACAGAATAAGGATAAATTTTATACGTCAATCCGTATCATCGCTTCACCCAATTTTATCTATCGTATCCAATCCAATGCCAGAACCCTGATTATGCTTACGTTATTGTCCGCTGCAACTTTAACCGTTTCCAGTATCATGGCTTTGACCCTGTATTATCCGATTGCCGCCCTATCCCGTATGACGCCGTCGGAAATCGAATGCAGAATTGACAACGAGGACGATATTCCGGCGATTATGCAGATTGTAAACGGGTATACCGCCGCGGACGATGTCACCTTCTTACAGACCGATATCTATAAGGTTCTATCTACGGCAGAACAGCTTCCGATAGAATATAGCGCGGGGACTTCCAAAGGGGACTCTTCCAATGAAAAAATCCTGCGCAATCAGGGATTTGAATGTATTTCCTATTCGGATTATGCAGCGCTTCTAAAAGCCCAGGGACGGGAAAAAACCTTACAGCAACTGACTCCTTTAACCAAATGGGAATGTATTCTGGTAAAATATCAGCCGCCTTTAGGCAAAGACGAAACTGGCAGCGTTTATCCCTTGCTCATAGGCAGTCATGAAATACCGGTCCAGGTAAGCGCAGTTACGCTGGATAACCCCTTTTCCTTCGCCAACAGTGTGGGAACTTTGATTGTAAGCGACGATTTATATCAGATGATAAGTGAAACTTCTGACCCAGAAACACGGATTCTGAGTATCAACGGAAAATCCATTGAAAATAAGGAAGCGCTGTTTCATGACTTATCAGAATACCTGCAAGAAAGCCCATACCTACAGGACAGCTCCCATAGGCTGCATGTGCTGCTTTCTTTAAACAGCTCCACGTTTCTGCTAATCGGATTCCTTGTCGTGCTGTTCTTTATTGCCACCGGAAGCATCCTTTACTTTAACAACCTTTCCGCAGTCACCGACTCAAAATCCGATTATGAGATTCTTAGAAAGCTGGGATATACTAATCGGAAGATTCGTAAAATTATCAAAAAGCAGACAATTACTTTCTTCGGCATTCCACTTTTATTTGGGCTGGTGGACTGCATCTTTGCCACAGTGGCATACAAATCGGCCCTGATGCAGAATCTTTTAAAAAACAGTCCTCTCTTATATGCGCCTACCATGATTGCCCTGGCGCTTACACTGGTCATTTATCTGATTTATTATTATATGACCGTTCATGCCTGCTGCAAAATCGTTATGAAAAAATAAGGATTATGATAAAATAGATGCAAAGAAAAACAAGGAGAAATCGAGATGAAGCACATTCTGTTAAAACTTCTGCTTATAGCAAATTCCATACTGCTTATTCTCTATCTGGGACTATTCATGGATAGTAAAGCGCCATCCGGCATCAGGGAAACCATCCCCCTGCTTCTGTCCTCTCTGATACTGATAGATAGCACTTATATAAGCGTCTGCAATCTCAGGGAAAATAAAGTCATTTCCCTATTTTGCGGGTTACTGGCGCTGGATGGCTGGTATATCCTGCTGTCTGTTTCGGACGATGCCTTAACGCATGTATTTTTTCTGGTTCTCAGTCCGGTTATCTGGTGTGTTTCTATCCGTTTCATGCTCCTGTTTTTGTTCCAGGACAGCGGATACCGTTTCCGCAAGGCAGTCAATTTCTGTCTGATTGGAACCTGCATCTTTTCCCTGACCGGCATTCTGATATCCGAGAGAGTTTTTGCCCTGCTTTACGCTATTCAACTTCTGCTAAGCTGGCTTTGTTTTCTTTTCCTTGTCATCTACCACTGGAAAAGAGCCGCCTTTGTTTTGCGAGCGGAAGGCGGGCGCATTTTGTTTTCCTTTGTAACGATACTCCTTTTGTCCCTTATATACGTTATTTTTACCAGGGGCATAAAGGGGCATCTTGCAAACTTCGGGATATACCTTCCTGTTCTGCTGTTTTCCATGGGTATCCACAGCATTATCCTAAAAGAGCATAACAATCCGCCGCTGTCTGCTGTTTTCAGCAAACGGCAGCTTATCCTGCTTCTTCTTTTCGGAGCGGCTATCTGTGCTCTGCTTCCCATGACTCTTGGAACCGGCTGGCAGTTGTTTTTTCTATTGCTGGATAGTATGTTCCTTTTCGTGTACACCTGTAACATCACACTGGACTTTAATCTGAAACAGGGAAAAAGCGCTCCGTCCAAGGAAAGCGGATATTATGCCGCATTGGCACAGTTACAGAGGGAAGAGGCTCTAAAGCTCGAATTTGCCAATTTTCTTCATGACGAAATCCTACAGGACCTGCTTTCTATTGGAAACCTGATGCATAAGGCGGATTGCCCAGCCATCCGGGATATGATGACAGAAACCCTTCATCATATGAACTGCTATATCCGAGAGCAGATGCAGGATTATCATCCCATACTGCTTCCGAAACTAACAATAAAAGAAAATTATCAGAATTTGCTTGCCTATCTCCCGCAATCCTTTCCGCAGCGCAGCATCCGACTTACTTTTGACTGCCCGGATACGCTGTTTTTAGCCGCTCCCTATGATATTTTCGTCTATCGGCTGCTGCGGGAGCTGGTCACAAACATTTATAAGCATTCAACGGGGGACAAGGCATGGATAACACTAACGCAGAATGACGGAATCATAACGCTGCAGATAGAGGATAACGGCTCCGCCGACACCGCCAGTCTTCTATCCGCCGACTTGTCAAATCATAGAGGGCTTTCTCTATTGACCAAACAGGTCAATACAATGAATGGCACTGTATCCATAACCAATCGTTTTCCGCATGGAATCTGCATCCAGGTTACCCTGCCAATGAAAGGAGATGTTTCCTATCAATATTTTATTAGTTGACGACCATACCTTGTTTGCAAAAAGTCTGGAAATCGCCCTATCGGATTATCCGGAAATTGAAACCTTCAAGAGCGTCCATGATATTTCTTTATTAGACGACTTTCTAAAAACAAACCCGCCGGATATCCTGCTGATGGATATCAATTTAAAAAATATCGCCCAGGAGGACGGTCTGGAGTTGGCAAAACGCATCTTAAACCGTTATCCGGCGCAAAAAATCGTGTTTCTGTCGGGATATGACCTGCCGGTATACCGCAATGAAGCCAAAAAAATCGGGGCTAAAGGATTTATCAACAAAAATATCGAGCCGGAAAAACTCGTTCCCCTTCTTTCCAGAATCGCCAAAGGGGAAATCCTTTTCCTGCAAAATCTCCCGTTTCTGGAAGAATTAACCGATTCCGAAGAGCAGATTCTGCGGCTGATAGCCGGCGGCATGAAACGAAAGGACATTGCAGATAAACTTTATATCAGCGAACGCACATTATCCAACCATCTCCAGCATATCTTTGAAAAACTTGGCGTTTCTTCCTCCGTCGAGGCAGTGACCAAGGCTATCAGGATGGGGTATCTTCCGCCGCTCTGTTAGGGAAAGGGCGGCATATCCCATCCGCCCTATCACAGCCACTGTATAAATGCAGTCTTATCCTCGCTATTGTATCCTGCATTTTTATAAAAATTCAACGTTTCCTCTTTTTTAGAACCGGTAAGCAGCATCATTTTATAGCACCCCGACTCCTTGGCAATTTGCCTTGCATAGTCCAGACAGGCAGCGGCATATCCCTTTCTGCGGTATGCCTCATGGGTCACTACGTTTTCTATGAATGCATAGGGTCTGACATTTCTTGTCAGATTGGGAATAATCACACAAACACAAGACGATACAATCCTGCCTTCTGTCTCATATACAATCAAATGATGATTTTCATCGTTTATGATAGTATCCCATGTCTTTTTCAATACTTCCGAATCCTCCGGCACACTCGTTTCGTGAAGAAACAAATAGAGCTGTAAAATTTCTTCTAAATCTTTTTTGTCCGCTTCTCTGACCATTTTCAATCTCCCTACTTCAGATACTGCCTGATTACTTCCATCAACAAATCAATATCCAACGGCTTTGCAACATGTGCATTCATGCCGTTTTTGATTGCCGCCTCTTTATCTTCTTCCAGTGCATTTGCCGTCATGGCGATAATGGGCAGGTTTTTGACGTCTTTTCTTGGCAGGTTCCGAATGGCTCTGGTTGCCTCGTAGCCATTCATAATCGGCATCTGTACGTCCATGAAAATCAAATCATAGTAATTTTCCTCCGACCCATTTACCATTTCCACCGCGTCCGTTCCGTCTGGAGCTGATTCCACACTAAATCCTGCCTCTTCCAGGATGACCTGTGCAATCTCGCGGTTCAATTCGATATCTTCTACAAGCAGGACTCTTTTCCCACTGAAATCATCAAGATTCCATAGGGAAGTTTCCTCTTCTTTATTACCCAGATTATTTGCCGCTAACAGCGCCGATTTCAAATCTGACATAAAGAGCGGTTTTGCACAAAAGGCGGTAACGCCCGCTTCTTTTGCTTCTTCCTCAATATCTGTCCAGTCATAGGCAGTCAGAATGATAATAGGCGCATCTTTGCCTACCGACCTGCGGATTTTCTTTGCCGTTTCCACGCCGCTCATTTCCGGCATCTGCCAGTCGATAATATAAGTATGGTAAGAGTCGCCTTCTGTATACGCCATTTTTGCACGATACGCCGCCTCTCTGCCAGACGTGGTCCACTCGGCGCGCATACCAATCTGCTTGAGCATTCTGCTTACACTGTCGCAGATATGGAAATCGTCGTCCACTACCAATGCCCGTAATCCGTCCAGTTCCTTTATTTCTTCCGAGCTCTTTTCACTGTCCTGCAGTTTCAAAGTAAGCTCGACCGTAAAGGTACTTCCTTTTCCGATTTCGCTTTCTACGGAAATTGTACCGTTCATCATTTCCACGATATTTTTCGTAATCGCCATGCCAAGCCCCGTGCCTTCGATTCCGCTGCGGGTCGTACTAGACTCTCTCTCAAAAGGCTCGAACACATGCTTTGTAAACTCTGGTGACATCCCGATACCGTTATCTTTTACGATAAAGACATAATCGCCATAACCATGCCGGAAAGTCGTCTTCTGTATGATTCGCAGGGAAATGCTGCCTTTCGCCGGCGTATATTTTACGGCATTGCTTAACAGGTTAATAAGTACCTGATTCAGTTTGAGCGGATCTGCTATCACATCTTCATTGGCTACTTCAAACGTATCAACGAACAACTCTAACTGCTTTGCCTTCACCTGTGGCTGGATAATATTTACCAGATTGTGCATCAGCTCGGAAATATTACATTCCTGTTCCTTAATCTGCACCTTGCCGCTCTCAATCCTGCTCATGTCCAGAATATCGTTAATCAAGCTCAGCAGATGATTACTGGAAGAAAGCACTTTCTGTAAACAGTCATTGACCTGTTCCCTGTTATCCATATGGCTGACCGCAATCGTTGTAAATCCGATAATCGCATTCATCGGCGTGCGGATATCATGGGACATATTGGATAAAAACGTGGTCTTCGCCGCATTGGCATGCTGCGCCTGTACCAGCGCATCCTGAAGCGCCTGTTTCTGCTCCCTCTGCTTCTGAACTTGCTGTGTAATTTCTTTGGATACTACCATGACCATAACGTCGCCTGTGTCATAATCCTGTGTCATAATAAAGGTCTGTCTTATGCACATCGGTTTGTCTGTATCGGCTATCCCCCAGTAATCTACATTTACCTCTTTATCGCCCTGTTCATAGCGTTCCTTTAAATATTCGATATTGACTTCCTTACAGTAATCCTCTATGGATTCTTCTAATACATACTCTTTCCAACGTTCAAAACATTCTGAAGCCTTACATAAGGGTTTTAATCCTACTTTTTCCAGTAGTGAGATTTTCTCGCCGTCTATCTCGCGTACCACATCGCCCTCAATCAAATCCTTGGTCAGATTAAACTCAAAGGTACAAAAGGCATTGGAAGTAATCGCTATCCGGTACTGTCTTTCCTTTCGTTCTGCAAGGGAAATTTCCGCCTGGATACGCAGCTCTTTTTCCTTTACTTCCGTAATATTCTGCCGGATAAACAGGACTTTGCTTACGACACCTTCCTTTCGTTCCAGACAGACGATATTGATATGCTCCCACTCTACGGTGTCGGGATGTTGTATCTGACACTCAAAGCGCAAATCGTTCTGTTCTTTCATATTTTCCATAATCGAACTTTTTTCAAGCTGCCTTGCAAATTCCTGCCGTTTCTCTTCCTCTGCCAGACTGCCATAGAGGTACTGTTGCAAATCCTGATAATTCCCACTGATAGGAATTTCATTATGTTCCGGTCTGGTTCCCGCAAGATAACGATAGGTATCCGCTTCAAAATCCACCATTGCAAAACGGGAAAACAAGGTATTGACGCCGTCGATAATATAACCCATCTCACGGTTTTCCGTCTGTAACCGCTTTTTATCCCGTCCAGCACGAATAAACACCGCTATGATATAGAGGACAAAAAGACCAATCAGCATCGACTCTAACTGGATGCCTATAAGATTTTCAGCCCTCACCATCTGCTCTGTAACACTCTTGGGAAATGTCTGTACAAGCACGAAATCATTCTCAGACAGATAGCGCACGCAGATATTATCCGTTTTGCTGCCGGGTGCACAGATAAAAGCACCCTCTCCGCCGTCCTCAAATACCTGTGTCGTCTGCTCCGCCGTATTCTCATCAATCATCCCCATCTCAAGCAGCATATCAACCATATATCCTTGATGCCCTTTTGCATCGGAACAAGCGAGAATCTTGCCGTCTGGCAGACATAGATGCACCGACGCCGATTCGCCAAAATAAGTGGTGGCAAGCATGTCCTTTAGATATTCTTCCGCCAGATAAGCGCCCCGCAGCACACCGATGATTTCCCCTTTACAGCGCACGGGTGCATAAAAACATAGCATTGTCTCATCATAAAAGTCGGAGTCAAACGCGACGGATATTCCGCTTTCCCCCTGCATTCCCTGTACATAATAATCTTTCCCGATCGCATCGGAAGTCCGTCCGTCTGAAATGTGGTTAAGTCCATCCTTATCAGTAAACAGCAGGGCGTCGAATAGGGAATTTCTTTCTATTTCCTCTAGCATCTGAGGCGTAATCTCAGGCTCTGTCAAACTGCCTTCCAAAAAGTAAGTATAGGTATTAATCAGATTCAACGCATTGTTTAATTCCTCGTCAATCTGGCTTGCCGTCTGTCGTGCAGAATCCGCTGCATAATTCTTATTCCTCTCTTCCATGCGCTGCCTGTTTTGTGTTGTGTACCATTGAAATAAGATAATAATCGCCACCAGAAGCAATAATACCGGTATAATTCTTTGCAAATACTCTCTTTTTTTCATCATAACTGCCTCGCTTTACTCATTCTATTCCTTTAAAAAGACAACACAAAGAGTCCGCACCACAAAAAATGCCGACTGTTGTATCTGCATTTTGAAAAATGCAGGATTCGACGATTTCACTCTGTTATTTTAAAAATAAGTATATCATTCCTACACGCAAAAAACAACTTTTTGTTTCTAAAGGAGCAGGAATTGAAAGTAGCTGAAGTGAAAGTAGGAAAAGGGAGCCGCAAAATGCGCTCACTCCCTTTTCTGCTTCACAATCCCCTATTTCAAAAACTGCTTGTCAAACTCTGGATTAAAATAATAAAAATTATTGGAATCCAATGATTCTTTTGTCTTTTCCAACGCTTCCCCAAACCGCTGAAAATGCACGACTTCTCTCGCTCGTAAAAATTTAAGCGGCTCTCGCACTTCCGCGTCTGGAATCATACGCAGCAGGTTATCATACACTGTCCGCGCTTTCTGTTCCGCCGCCAGATTCTCCGTAAGGTCTGTAACTGCATCGCCTTTTGACTGAAATTCTTTTGCCGTAAACGGTATCCCAGCTGCTGCCTGCGGCCACAATGCCGCCGTGTGGTCGATATAATAAGCATCGAATCCCGCTGTTTTTGCTTCCTCTACGCTTAAATTTTTCGTAAGCTGATACACCATTGCACATATGATTTCCATATGTGCCAGCTCCTCGGTTCCAATATCTGTCAGCAAACCACCCACCGTTTTATCGGGCATCGTATAACGCTGTGACAGATATCTCATGGAAGCGGATAATTCTCCATCCGGTCCCCCATACTGGCTAATAATCAACTGAGCCGTTTTCGGGCACGTTTTTGTAATTTTGACCGGATACTGTAACCTTTTCTCATAAATCCACATCTACACACACGCTCCTTCCCACGGCGCCGGACCGTTCTGCCAACAGTAACACTCTAAGTCAGGATTGCTCCCATAAATATCCGCCATGCAATCCATTGTCAACGGATAAAACTCTGCTACATACTCTTTTAAAAGTTCCTTCCGCCTTTTCAGCATCGTTTTTAGCAAGGCCAATCCCTGCATATCCTTTGGATGCGTATCCATATATAGGCGCACGTCATCTACGACAAAACTGACTTTTTGAATTTGGAGCAGCAAATCTTCCCGCTGTTGCTGTACTTTCGTACAGCCCTCTTCTTTCTTTGCCGCTTGACCGTCCTGCTCTGTAATGAAAAATGGCTTATTCAACTGGGTAAAAATCGTTCCGCAAAATAAAGCTTCTTTTTCATCATATAGTTCGCCCCAGTCCTGCATCGGTACTGACGCTATCGCTAAATGTTCTCCATCAGACATAAAAATCCCTCCTAAAAATTTAATTATTGCATTTTTAGTATGCGTAAATAATTCATTTTTTTAGAAGGAATTTTTTTGTAAATGATAATAAATTGTCTCGCCCTGATAAGTCTCAGAAATAATAAACTTTCCACCCTAAAAGCGGGAGCTCTCTTACGAGAGCTCCACCGCCTTTTTCAAATCCTTTAAATACGTCCCCTGCTGCTTTTTTAAATAGGATTTGATAAACAGCTTCATAATGGGCTTTTTCACTGTCACCTCTTCCATAAAGTCAATTTCCGTCTGTCCGTCTTTTGGCCGGAAAAGTCCCGTCCAGTGTCCGCTCATATTACTGTTTTCCATATCAAATTCCCAGCGTTCATAAGGCTTTGTTACGGTGATTGTAAAGGTTGTCGGGTATCCATCCTTTGTGTATTCGATGAATTGCTTTTCATCGACGATCTCTGTTTTACTCAAATCACTGCGCCAGCCGTAATTTTTAATATCTGTAATAATCTCCCAGACCTTATGGATATCGCCCGGCAAAACGGCTTTTATATTGGATATTGCCATGCTTAATTCCCCCCTCTGATGTCCTTTTTGGCTGCTTTCCGCTTTTGCTATTTTTCCTTTCTTCTCTCTATTCGTACTTTATTCCCTTGACCTTATCAAAAATCTTACTCTTATCTATCTTGTTGTTTTTCAAAACCACATTTTTTCCTGCATCATTATAGAAGTATCCATCCATCTCGCAATTTTCAATTCTGACACCGTTCGCCGCCGTGATGATTCCCAGGCTTGCTCTCGCATTTCCCTTAAAAGTCGAATTATATATTTTCACATTTTGGGTAGTGCCGTACTCGTTCTCAATGTCAATGCCAAACTGCGGGTCGGTTCCCTTGGCATAATTGAACTGGCAGTTATCTATCGTGACATTATCCGCATCCGTAATGGATAGATTGTTTCTTCTATTATCATGAAGATTGCAATTCTCAATGGTTACGCCATTGCTGCGCACCATCGTTCCATTATTATAAATTCCAAGCCAGATGCCGTCGCCCCAGCATTTAGAAATTTCCACATCACTGATATGGACATTTGTACAGCCGGCAATCTGAATCCCATGACCCGACTCGCCGCCTTTTCCGGTATGAATGTCACGTTCGCCGATAAGCTGTCCGCCGGAAATGGTAACATTATCACGACCAAAAGCATAGATCATATGGAAATCATTACTGCAATTATTTCCAATCGCCACAAGCAGCGCACTTGGCGACATGATTAATTTCTGGTTTTCCGTCAGAACGATGCCGCCGAAACCATTTTCTTTGGTTACTGTCGCTCCAATCTTATAAACGCCCGCAGGAATATACAGATAATCCCACTTATCGGGATTCCATTCCCACTCCCGCAAAAGCTTATTGATTTCTATCGCATCATCAACCGTACCGGGCTTCTGTACATAGGTAAGACGTTTGTCATCCGGCTCGACCGGCAAGACCTCTTCTCCATCTTTTACGATGACAGTGCACTGCTGTATATAGTTACTACTACCCGCACGCAGCGTTATGGTGGCTGCGCCAACCGCTTTCATCGTAATAAGTCCATTCTTATCTACGGATACTCTCTCCGGATTATTGCTTGACCATTTAAGCTTACTCGTATCCGCCTCTTGGGATTCAGCCCATTCCAACGTCAATTGATAAGTATCGTTTGGTTTTCTTTCAATGGTCGAATCTGCTTCTACAAGCTTCGGCACATTGACAATCGTAATCTTGCATTTCGCCGTTTTACCGCCATCCTGCGCCATCGCTGTAATCGTTACCGTTCCTTCTTTCAGGAACGTAATCGTAGCCTTGGCTCCGCCGACCGTATCCGTCTCGACAGTCGCAATCTTTTTGTTGGAAACAGACCAGATAATCATCGAATTAAAAATCTCGTCTCCTTGTGTCTCCGGTATCAGGGTAGCGGTCAGTTCCACTTTCTTATCTGCAAGACGCATGGAAAAGTTTGCTTTATCCAGTGTTATCTTTTTCACATGGTTAATCCCATACGTTTTCTTCTGAATCTTGAACGTATAAGTCTTGGTTCCGCCATAATTGCCGATTCCTTGCAGGGTGACTTTCGCGTTTCCTGACTTGATATTATTTTTATATTCGATGATTTTATAACACTCATCCGCTATTTCATTCTGCTTCTTTTTCATATCAGTATTGTTGGCATACACATGGATATCCCATTTTCCGCTATTTTCACTGCTTTCCCATCTTGGTACTAATGTGATTTCTGCTCCAGTGTACTCCTGCGCGTCGATTGCGATTTTCAATTTACTGATACTGTCTTTATAAATCCGGTAAGAGTCGGTAACAATAGACCTCTTTTCGTCCTCATTCGCATAACAGCCTATTCCACGCACAGTAACCGTAACGGCAGTGCCCGCCTGAGGCGGCTGCCCGCTTTCCTGCCCTGCATATTCATAAGTAATGTTTTTATCATAATCTGTTCCTGCTTTTAATAGCTTTCCATTCACATCTTTAATCGTGACTTTGGATTTCCACGCATTTGCTTTTTTACTATATGCCTTGTCAGGAACAGAGAGAGTTGCCTGGCTGATATCGGCGTATCCTACTTGCAAATCCACGCTTTTACTATAGCCTTTGTAATTTCCTTTTCCGGTAATTACACAACTCATGGTTTCACCGGGGGTTTTATTGTTTATCAGTTTTACCGTATAATCGGTTTTGTTTTTCAAGACATAATTGTCCTTATCTTTCACGGTAAATTCCGGCGACGCTCCGCCTTTTTGATAAGGCGTCACAAGTACACCGTCCCCTCGCGTTACATTCGCTCCCGGGACGATTCTGTAATCTTCCGGTTCCACATTTGGCTGAATCTGATATTGCTTTCTAAGCGTACCCTTGTATCTTCCTTTTCCGGTAAATGTGACTGTCGCCTTTCCGACTTTCTTGTGATTGCTATACTTTACGGTATAGTCCTGTCCTTCCGTGAGAATTTCCTGCGTTTCCCCTGTCCCAAATGTCAGTACGCCTGTTGTTTCCTGGAAGAAGCCGCCTTTTTCCTCCAGTGTCTTCTGTGAAAAGAACATAGTATCCTTCCACTTTTCGCCCAAACCAGCGTCTGACAGCTTCCTGTCGCCTATCAGCTTTAAATTTACTTTTTTGCTGCCATGATACCCGGCGCTTTTGCCAGCCTCGTTGGGATATACCAGCACATAGGCGCCTGTAATCTCTTTCGCGCAGACTTCGTAATCATAAAGCCCTTCTTCCACAACTTTACCGCTTATTTTGACGGTTTTTATTTGCACATCAGACCCTCGTAAAGGCTCTCCATGATACTCATATTGTTTCTTATCAAGCGTTACCGTCGCAGAACCAAAATTGAATTTTTTATTTTGCACGACTACCAGATGCATCTGAAAAGAACCCGTAAAATTGCCAGTTCCGTTTACCGTATATTTATATACGGTTCCCAGTGTATAGGCATTCCCATCTTTATAATTTTCCGGCATTGGTTGCGGACCTTCTGATGTGCCCTCCACATTCGGCGTATAATCACAGACAAAATCCTTATTCGCCTTGAGTTTTGTCTTGTCATATTTTAAATCGGGATTGGGAATTGTCAGCTTCTTACTGTAAACAATCGTCTGCTGATATCCCGGCAAAGCCACCTGCCCCGCTAAAACGTCCGACCCTGTCGCTGCAGAATCAACTTCATTGATATTTCTGGGTTTAATCGTATAATACAAGGTCCTGCTGCCGCTGTATTGCCCTTTAAGCTTAATGGTAACACTCGGCGCTTTCGCATCACTATAAGCGGCGGCATTAATATTATTCTTATAAGTCAGTGTATAATCCGTCTTTTCTGTTAAAAGAATATCGTTATAATAGACACGGATATCCTGCGTGATCTTTTGCCCTGTATAGACAAAAGCATCACTCTCTCTTTCAAAACCCGCTATCCAGATTTCCCCGGAAAGGTCGAGCATTTTGTCCGTATTTTCCCGCACGACTTCCACGGTAACCGTATCGCTGACATCGCCGCACTCTGCAATAATCTGCGCTTTTCCTTCCGCATGTGCCGTAACTACAGCCGTAACTACAACCGTATTTATACCGTCTGCATCTACAGCCGTATTTGCAATGTCTTCAACTACATCTGTATTTGCAACGGCAGCTACAGTCGCTACCGTTTTGTTGTTGCTTTTCCAAACCACCTCTGGCTGAGGGTCTTTCGACTTAACGGTTGCAGTCACTGTAATCGTACCACCCGGTTTCATTGGGCTTGATATATCTATATCTTCATCAGTGGTAATACGGATGGTTGGTTCTGCATCCTGTTGCGTTTCGTCGTTTTCTGAAAGCGCGGAAACTCCTTCGTCCTCTAGAGTTTCCTCTTCTGCCAAATCTATCGCATTTTTTTCCAGCTCGCTCTCTTCCGAAATCAGTGCCGTATCGCTTGCTTCTTCCGGTATCTGCTCACTATCACCGTTTTCCTCGTCCGCCTTATCCTTCTGCCCTGCATCAACCTCTTCCGCGTCCAATGCACTGTCTGGATTCTGCTCTGCCCCAATGATTTCTGCATTCGTTTTATCCATATCTGCTTCCGATAAGAAAGGAACTGTCACCGCCGCATAAAATGTTTCCTCTTTTTCTTCTCCTGTTCCCAGGTAAAAAGCTGCACGGATATAGTAATGATAATCAGCAGGATTTTCAGAACCTTCATAATCAGTATACGACTCAGAAGTTTCGCTGCCCTCGTAACCAGCATACGCATCCTGCTTTGCAGATTCTACTGCCGTAAGCGTTACCGTCTTATAAGGGCAATCTTCATCTTCGTCCTCTACCATTGTAAAATATGGCGAGTCGGATACGACTTCAAAACCTGTCCAGTCATCCTCCTGCCGGAACAGGTTTACGCTTCCTTCTTCCTCATCTTTCTTTCCACGAAGAATACTCCAGACAAGCGTGTCTTCTTCTTCCTTCTCAAATCCCTCATCTATGCCATAGTTGACAAATAGCGCCACGGAATCTGACATTGCAAAAGAAACCGGTAAATCATATTCAAATTCAGGATCCTTTGTATCAGGAAATTCCCCGTCTTCTTTCAACTGTCCGATATGTAACGCAGGGAGTTTTGTATCCGCCCCTATCTTTTCCTTCTCATTGACAGCATTTCCAATCCCATCGCTATCACTGTCATTATCTACATTTCCATTCCCATTGACATTACTGTCATTATCTGCCTCTGTATTTTCATTCCCATTGACATTGCTGTCATTATTTGTACCAGAATCAGTTTCATCCTGCGCAGAATCCGGATTTTCTTTGCTTCCGCCTTCCGCTGTATCTTCCGGCGAGCTGTTCGCATCTTCTTTTCCATTCTTTCCGTTTTCTGGAGCAGAATCATGGTCAGCCGGTATTTCCTCCGACAGACCGCTTGTATCCTCGTCTGCCTGTATTCCTTCTTCATCCTTCCCAGAATCCTGCGTCCCAACCGCTGCCGCATTTCCCGCCGCAAACGCCGTAATCCCCCTGCAATCGCCAAATGCCATCGATACTATCAGCATAAGCGCAATCCATTTTTTCATCCTTTGCATGGTTTTACCCCCCCCCCCAGGCACTTCAGCCTCGTCTAATTACTCAATTATTTTT
>JAMPHJ010000059.1 GCA_023663465.1 Muribaculaceae bacterium
AGAGACATTGTCTCATATACAGCCATGCAACCTCGATTCCGCTGCGCTTCATCTCGGTTCGGGCTGGCGCCCTATAGAAAATTATGCACAATTTCCGCTTAGAAAGCAAGCTTTCACGCAGAAATTGCGCATAATTTTCTGCATGGCTTAGGGTGGAATTTTCTACATAGCTTGAGGTAGAAACAGCTTGACGTGTGTGCGGCATAATGTTATAAAGTAAGTGACAGACTTAATTTACAGATGGGAGAAAACTATGCCTAATATAGAAGAATTGAAAACTGCAATGCCGGTGGCGCCTATTATGATTCTGACTACGGATGCTGCGATGCCATTATCCCGCAAGATTAATAATTACTTAGTGGAATTTAGGCAGAATCTGAATAACAGCTTTAAAAACGACCCTGCATTTTATGGGTATATGGAAGAGAATTATGTGCTTAAAGTGGATTGTCCCCGTTTCGAGAATGGCGAAGGGAAAGCCGTCCTTAATACTTCTGTCCGGGGAAAAGATATTTTTATTCTGACGGATGTCTGTAACCATAGCATTACTTATCAGATGAATGGTTTTACCAACCATATGTCCCCAGACGACCACTATCAGGATTTAAAAAGAATTATCGCTGCAATCAACGGCAAAGCCCACCGGATTAATGTCATCATGCCCTTTCTCTATGAAGGAAGACAGCATAAAAGGAACGGGCGGGAATCTTTGGACTGCGCATACGCGATTGAGGAATTGATGGATATGGGCGTTTCCAATTTCATTACGTTTGACGCCCACGACCCGCGGGTGCAAAATTCCGTTCCGTTAAAGGGGTTTGACAATTATACGCCCCATTATCAATTTATGCGAGCGCTGCTTCATACGGAAGATGACCTTTTTATTGATAAGGATCATATTATTGTAATCAGCCCGGATGAGGGCGCGCTTGACAGAGCCGTATATTTTGCAAACGTACTCGGCGTAGATACGGGTATGTTTTACAAACGCCGCGACTACTCTACCATCGTAAACGGCAAAAACCCGATTGTTGCCCATGAATTTCTCGGCGACAATATTGACGGCAAAGACGTGATTATCATCGACGACATGATTTCATCCGGCGGCAGTATGATTGACACGGCGAAGCAGTTAAAAAAGATGAATGCGAAACGGGTTTTTATCTGCGCTACTTTTGGTCTGTTTACAGACGGTTTAGCCGCGTTTGACGATGCCTACGAGAAATGTTATTTCGACCGTATCATTACGACGAACATGTGTTACCAGCTGCCGGAATTAAGGGACAAGCCTTACTATCAGGAAGCGGACATGAGTAAATTTATCGCTTCTATCATTAATTTTATGAACCACGACGTTTCCATGTCCAATATTTATACGCCTACGGAAAAAATTAACCGTATCCTTGCAAAGTATAATAACCGGGAAATGGACGCGCTTTATAATTAAGTTTTAGAAAAAGGACTTTCGATGGACATAGGTTTCTGTCCTCGAAAGTCCTTATATTTCTATTCTTCCCTACCCCTTTTCCACCGTCTGAAACGTTATCACTACCTTAAACAAATCCCCGTCCAGTTGAATTTCAAAAGTACCGTGCTGTGCTTCCACCAGATTCTTGGCGATGGAAAGACCGAGTCCGCTTCCTTCCGTCGTTCTGGATTCATCCCCTCTGATAAAGCGTTCCGTCAGCTCTTCGGGATTGCAGTTTAGCGCCATTGCCGAAATATTTTTGATGGATATTTCCAAGGTTTCCCGCTTCTGTTGATTATCGCCAAGCGTCTTCATCGTGATATAAACCCTTGTCCCTTCTAGCGCATACTTATAAACATTGTTAAAAAGATTTTCCATAACGCGCCAGATACTCCTGCTGTCCGCTTCAATGAGGGTGTGGGATGCCTTGATGTCCATAACGGGAGTCAGCGCTTTCTGCTCGAATTTTTCCGAAAACTCACCAATTGTCTGATGCAGCAGTTCCGTCAGATTGATTTTCTCAAAGTGCAGATTGATATTGCCGGAAGAAATTTTACTGGCTTCCACCAAATCGTCTGTCAACTGCTTCAAACGCTGGGATTTCTCATCCAGAACCTTGATATAACTCTGTACGCGCTCATTATCTACTTTTTCCCGTTTGATTAAATCCACATAATTGATAATGGACGTAAGCGGCGTCTTAATGTCATGGGATACGTTGGTAATCAAATCCGCTTTCATGCGCTCGTCTTTCATACTGACTTCCACTGCACTTTTAATGCCATTTCCAATGCTGTTTACGGATTTTGCCAGTACCAGATTATCGCCATGCAATTTTTCCTGCTCTATCTGATAGGAAAAATCGCCTTCCGTAATAATTTCAATGCCTTTTACGATATTCTGCCGTTCTTTTACATCTTTATACAGCATAGCGCCAATCAGCATATCGATGAGAAAAGCAATGAAAATCCCTAAAAGAAACATGATAATATTGCCTGCCCGGTAAAGTAGTGCCATTCCAAACACCACGACAAAACAATTAAAGATAAGGAAAATCAGATACGGCACCCAGGTGCGGACCACAATATTTCCGTTATCGTATAATTCCATCAATAAGTCCGAGCATTTTTGCAAAATCCGTTTCAGATAACTATTGCTCCATAACGTTTTTGCTTTCACTCTTCTAATCAGACTATAGTAGAAGAAGCAGAAAATAATATCCATGACAAACGCCGCGATTCCAATTCCTATTTTGAACCAGAACGTATAGATATCTTCATAATGCAGGATATTTCCCCAATTCATATCATAGGCTTCCATTGCCCCAATCAGGATGACTGCCGCAGAAAAGACTCCTAAGAAAAGCGCTGCTTCTGTAGGCATCTTATCAAATTTACTAAGGCTGATGCAGCTATTTCCTTCCCCGTCAATATCCCTGCCTGTTGCGCCGGTCAGATAAATCAGCAGTACAAAATAGAAAACAACCGCTGTCACTGCAAGAATGACCCACTGCCAGAAGTAGGGCAGATAATTCTGAAAACCGGCTTTGCCTTGTACAAAAGCGTCGCCTACTGGATAAGAAGAATCCACACCAATCCAGATTTTGATATTTTCGGGATAAGCATAATCGTATTCTTTTACAATGCTCTGTACCGTACTTTCTTTAATCGAAGAATTGCTTTCATAAATCATTTCGGATGGACTATAATACAAATATTTCCCGTGAAATCCGCCCTGAAACTTCTCTTGCAAGGCAGACGTCATGCCGTCTTCTTTTAGACGTTCCTGCGACTCATCATCATCGATAAGCCCTTCTATATTGGTGAAATATTCTGTATGCTCCCCCACCGTCTTTTCGATGCAATAGCGGATATTGGTGTTTTGACCATCATAATATTTCTGATAATCCAGATATTCACTGTAATTATAGGACAGACTGTACATCGCCGCCCTCAGATTCTCACAAAGTCCCTGATAGGTCGTAAAATCTGACGTATACTCTTCGATGTTTTTACCTTCCGCCGTCTTATAACGATTGATTAAGACATTAACATCTAATGTCTCTTCTTCATCATACCATCCATTATATTCGTCGATGGGCAGCATCACAGAGTTGGCGGATACATCATCCACAAACGTATAGGAACCGATATCCGACTTCATATAATTGGCGTCCGACGTATTATAATATTTGCTGTTCGGGTCTACAATCGTCACCATAGTCTTATCGGCTAAAAAGTCCTTTGCCTGCCCAGCCGTCATGGATACGGTGGAATATTCCATTCCGTATTTCTGCCATTTTAGTAAATCTTCCAGATAGTATCTTGCCGTCACATACTGTTCGGGCACACCCTGTTCGCGGTAATTGTATGCTGTAATATCAATGATTTTGCTACCGTCGAATACGCCGTCTGTTTCTAACTGGCTCCTGATGACGCCAAAGCGTATGATATCCGCTACCGCCTTACCATACAAGGTATTAAATAGCGTGGAATCCTCATAAGTTTTTTCCTGGTCAGAAGCATGCAGACTATAACTTTCATTGCCCGATAATCCCTGAACCACAACTGTGGACCCTGTTGTGATAATCAGTATCGAAATCGCTGCGATTACGACAAGGCAGTGTTGTAATAAATGTAGAAACCCTCTGATTTTTTTCCCCGTTTTCGGCTTCTTGTTTTCATGATTTTCTTCCATTCCCATATCCTCCTAAGAGCATTCCTATGACTGTTTTTCGATTTTATATCCTACTCCCCATACGACTTTTAAATAACGCGGCTCTTTCGGGTTAATTTCAATTTTTTCCCGGATATGTCTGATATGTACGGCTACCGTATTATCAGCGCCTATCGCCTCTTCGTTCCAGATACTCTCATAAATCTGGTCAATGGAAAATACCCTGCCGCAATTTTTCACAAGTAACAATAAGATATTGTACTCAATCGGCGTCAGTTTCACGCTTTCCCCGTCTACCGTCACTTCCTTGGTATCGTCGTCAATCACTAGCCCGCCTACCTGGAATAAAGCGTTATTTTCTACGTTCAGATTACCAAGCATCGTATACCGTCTCAGATTGGATTTGACCCTTGCCACCAATTCCAGCGGATTAAAGGGTTTCGTTACATAGTCGTCCGCGCCGATATTCAGCCCTAGAATCTTATCGCTGTCCTCTGATTTGGCTGAAAGAATGATAATCGGAATACTGGAATACTCCCGGATTTTCAAAGTCGCATGAATGCCATCTAACTTAGGCATCATGACGTCGATGATAAGCAGGTGGATGGTTGTCTCTTTCAAAATCCTAATTGCCTGTTCCCCATCATAAGCCTTGAAAATCTGATAGCCTTCCTGCAATAAATAAATCTCGATTGCATCTACGATTTCCTTATCATCATCACATACAAGAATATTTGCCATCTTTATATAACCATGTTCCTTTCTCAATGTGTAAATTTCTAAACGTTAATTTTATTGAATCATGAAAACTTAAAGGAATCTATAGGAATTTTTTTAATATTTTCTTAATTCCATTCTGATTTCATTCTAAAAGCCCTAAAAATGCACCCAGATTTCCGCGCTTCCCGTGGCTTGCCCTATGGGAAAACAGATAATCCGGGTTACAACAGGTACAAATGTCCGTTACCTGTATCCTATCCGTATGCACACCCGCTTCTTCCAATACAATCTGATTGGCTTTCCATAAATCCAGCCAATATTTGTCGTTTCCTTTCTCGTATAAAATAGCTTCCGCCTGTCCGGGCTTAGAAAATTCCTGTAAAAAAACAGCCGCCACTTCCCCACCGACCTCATAACAGTCGCGACAGATGGAAGGACCGATAGCCGCAACAATATCTTCCGGTTTTGTCCCGTATTCCCTGCTCATGGCTTCTACTGTACGGGCGCCTATCCGTCCTACACTGCCCCGCCAGCCGGAATGGGACAAACCTATCGCTTTTTGTTTCGTATCAATAAAAAAAAGCGGCACGCAATCCGCATAAAAAGTCGCAAGTACGACACCGGTCGTCTTCGTAATCATCCCGTCCACATCGCTATAATCTTTTGGATAGAAAACGCCTTTTCCCCTATCCCGCTCATCCATTACACGGATATTCGTTGTATGGGTCTGGTCAGAACAGACGATATCTTCCACCCTACACCCAAGTGTATCCGCTATCCTGCGGTAATTCTCATCGACTGCTTCTTTTTTATCCCCTCTTGTATAACTGAGATTCATGGAAGAAAAAATGCCCTCGCTGACGCCTCCCAACCTGGTTGAAAAAAGATGTCTGACGAGTCCTGTTTCTTCTAAAAGCGGAAAGGTTAAATATTCCACCTCTCCGTTTTTCCTTCTTTCTAAATGCAATTTATTCTGTTTTCGATTGATATTCATACGGTTTAACGTCTCCTTATGTTATGGATAGATGATAGTTTTCTTGTGATTGAATTAACGGCAGCAATAGTCAAAAGCATTCTGAATCCATTGTATGTCGCCGCCCTCAAACGCTATCACATCATAGCGCACCGGCGTATCTGAGGGAATATTGTGTATCATCCGGTAGTAATCGGACACCCTGCATATTTTCTGCTGTTTAGCAGTTCCTACCGCTTCCACGGCTTTTCCCTTAGAGGAATCGGCGCTTCTATACTTCACTTCAAAAAAGACCAGATATCCCCTATCATACCCGATGATATCAATTTCCCCCTGCCTGCACCGGAAATTTCTTTCCTTGATGCGGACTTTTCTTTCCGCCAAATATTGGCACGCGGCTGCTTCCTTTTCGGCGCCGGTTTTCCGTGTATTCATTCTTATCCTCTTCTATTTTGCTGTTTTCAAGTATATCATTTTTACCCGACGTAATCCTAGTCTTGCAATGTTTACTTTCTCTGCTATTTTCCAAGCTTCGCCTTAATTTTGTCCATCGCATCTACAAAGACGAGAATTTCCGCCACTACCTCATATAACTCCGGCGGAATCATTTCCCCGATATCCAGTCTGGACAAAGTTTCCGCAAGTTTATCGTCCCGGTGTACGGGAACGTCCGCTTCCATTGCCTTTTCAATAATTCTTTCCGCCAGCGCACCTTTGCCGGATGCAATGACCCGCGGTGCCTCATCTTCCGGGTCATATTCCAAGGCAATCGCCTGTTTCGGTTTGTTTTCTTTCGGCATACCATTCCTCACTTTCTATTATTTTTCAACCTATGCCCTCATATCAAAAGAAGTCCTGCTCAGCACGGATATATTTTTATTCTGTTCCAGAATTTCCTGCATAATATTTGTTTCCTCAGCCTCCGCGTCTTCTTTTAGCTGGAAATTCGCGTTCATGGAATAGCCCCGTTTCGTCAGCCGCTCATCCAGAATATGGATATGTTCCGCAATCAAATCCAGCGCCGCCTCGTCCTTTAGGGTAAAATTGGTATTGATTTTCTGATTCTGCTGCATCGTCACATAAACGTCCAGCGGTCCTAAATGCTCCATATCCAGATGCAGCAGCGCACTGACATTGCCGTCATTTTTGGCAAGACTCTTCTTATTCGTATAGACATAGAGGTCGCCGTGCGCCTGATTTCCTGCCATCATAAGAGGAAGCTGCACATAGGTGAACATCTGGTTCATCTGATGCATAAAATCCAGATTCCCCTGCAGATTCTGGACGCTTTTTGCCCCTGCCGTATCCGCCTTATCTATCATCTGAAACGCTTCGTTTATCTTTGCCGTCTGTTCCCGGATTCTTTCATAGAGCTGCTCCACTTTTTCTTTCTGCGCCACATCTTCCGGCTTTAACAGCCATTGATTCTCTATCTCTGTCCGCAGCAGATTCTGAAACCCTCTACTGCCAAACAAATCCCGGACAGACTCCTGCAGCCCCTCTTTCAATAGCTGCGGGGAATGCTCCGATATAAACGTATGAATCTGGGTAAGCGCCTCTTTCGGTGATAAGGTCCCGGTTTCAACCTGTTTTGCCAGTGAGGAATCCATCCCCAGTTTCCGCAGCATATCCCCCAATTCCTGCCATGACTCTGCTAAAGATCCTGTCTGATTTGCCTGGTTTGCCGCGCCTTCCGGGTTCTTTAATGCGCCTGCTTCTTCCTGTACGATACCGTTGTCAAGAGTCCCGGCATTTACCGTATCTGCTTTGGGCATGCCGGGATTTTCTGCGCCCTGTATCCCTTCCTGCGTATCTTTTGGCATTTCTTCCATGAGATTTGGCTGTAGGGTCTTTGCCGTATTTCCTTCGGTTTCCGCTTCCTGTATCAGAGAAACGACGCCTTCCGCATCGGCTAAACTGCCCTCGCCGGCAAATGTCTCTAGAATCTGTTCATAAAAAGAAAGTGCCTCCGCCGTCTTTCCTTCCGAAAGCAGCTCCGTATATATCTTAGGAAGCTCTTCTGTCAACTGCTCCATGCTCTGTAAAATCTGATGTTCATTGTTTTTATATAATTCAAACTGTTCCAGATTCAGCTCCGTTATTGGCAGACCAAGACGTATCATCTGGATAATGGAAGAAGGATTGGCATTCGGAAAATCCGCCAGCTGCCTATTCACATAGGCAATCGTATCCCTATCAATCGACATGCCCTCCTGCATCATATCCGATATCATTTTCATATTAAAGGGGCTCGCTGACATTCCCGCCGCCGACAACGATTTCATAATCGTGGCCTCGTTCGCCATATTGGCATAAAGCGGCGTCAGGGACAGTAAGGAGCCATTATTGCTCTTTACTTCAAAACTCATACTCTGCCCCAGCAAAATATTCAAATCTTTTTCCAGTCTTGCCGTCAAAACATTGTCGGAATCCAGTGCAATCTGTACCGTATTGCCCTCTTTTCCTATCACTTCGCCCTGGATGGTCTGCCCGGGCGCTACATGCCGCAGCTCATTGACTGCCTGATAGTTTTTTTCCCCTGCTGTAACCGCTGCCGTCTGTCTGACAGTATCTGGCTGCGTAACATTCTGATTTCTCGGCTGAAAAATATCTCTTAAATTCAATGTCAGACCCCCATTCCTTAAACGAAATGTGTGATAAAAGATTTCCGATGAATCGGACACGGACCGTATTTCTTCAGGGCTTCAATATGCGCCTGTGCGCCGTACCCTTTATGGGCGGCAAATCCATATTCCGGGAAAACCTCGTCGTAGCGCCGCATCAGTCTGTCCCTTGTCACTTTTGCCACAATACTTGCCGCGCCGATGGAAATACTTTTCGCATCGCCTTTGATAATCGGCACCTGTTTCATCGAAACTTCCGGTATCGTCACTGCGTCATTTAATAACAAATCCGGCTGAATCGAAAGGTTGGAAATCGCTTCCCGCATCGCCTCATAAGTTGCCTGTAAAATATTGATTTCATCAATCCGCTCAGGCGCGCTGTATCCGACGCCCACCGCCGCTGCCTTATCCATAATCACATCATAAAGCTCTTCTCTTTTTTTTTCGGACAGTTTCTTGGAATCATTGATATATAAAATATTACAATTTTTAGGCAAAATCACCGCTCCTGCCACCACCGGTCCCGCCAGCGGTCCCCTTCCTGCCTCGTCGATGCCGCAGATATAAGAATAAGCGGCGTATTTTTTCTCATAATATTTTAACTGCTCTATCCGCTCTAATTCCTTCTCATAGGCAAAAAGACGCTTTCTTGCCCGTTCTAATTCCTTGATAACCCCGGCTCGCGTATCCTGTTCATACTGATTCAATAATTCAGGCAGCCTTTCATAATCAGCTGCCTGTAAGTTTCGCTTTATCTCTTGAATTGATTCCTCCGCCATCTAATGTTTCTCCTATCCTGCCATGATTTTATCCGTTAAAATCATCCCTCTTTATACGTTTAGCGATGTTTGATAAACCCAAACTTCCCAAAAGGCCATATCCGAAGCCATGCCCTCCCGATAATGCTGTCCCTTTTAATATTCCCAACTGTAATATCCCTGCTGTCGGTACTGTTATTCCGGTTATCTCCCATTACAAAATACTCGTCGTCTTTTAACGTAATCGGTGCAGAAGCCCTGCCCGCATCCTGGATGACTTCTTTTCCGTAACTTTCCTCTAATATCTCGTCGTTGATATAAATCTGTCCGGCTCCGTCAATATAGATGGTTTCCCCCGGCATTCCGATAATCCGCTTGATATAGTAAGTATCTTCTTTATATTGGAATGGAAATACAATAATATCAAACCGTTCCGGCTCCTTAAACTGATAGGTAATCTTATCCACAATCAGATTATCCTCATCACTCAATTTTGGTTCCATAGAGCTTCCGCTTACCTGCGTTCTCTGCCCCACAAAATGAATGACCAGATAAGTCAAACATAACACTACCAAAAGATATAGGCTTGTGCTTAGAATTTCCCGCAATACTTTTTTCATCTCAATCGATAACCTCAATTCTGCTCGTTTCCTATCGTTTCGTCAACTCTTTCCAATGTAATTCTGCCAATGCGCCCGCTTCTAAAATCATCCAGCAACAGCGCAGCGCCTCTCTCATAATCGATTCCGCCGCCCTTCTGATAACATTTTCTGTTCTCGCAGATATCCTCTAAAATACGGGCAGGCTCCTCGGTATCCTCCGTAAGCTGATAACGCTCTATAAGCGCTTTTTTATAGTGTACCACCAAATAGGCAGCCAAGTCTATTGCAAGTTCTGTCATCTGTAAAATTTCATCGTTCATGGAACCAATCAAGGCAAGTTTCCTGCCCACGTCCTGGCTCTCGAATTTCGGCCATAAAATACCCGGCGTATCCAGAAGTTCCAGTTCTTTATTCAGACGAATCCATTGCTTCCCTTTCGTTACTCCCGGCTTATTTCCCGTCTTGGTACAGGCTTTCCCTGCATAAGAGTTGATAAATGTGGATTTTCCCACATTGGGGATACCCACCACAATCGCGCGCACCGGTCTGTTCACAATGCCCCTTTTCTTATCCCGCTCTATTTTTTCCTTACATGCGTCTTTCACCGTACTGCGGATGGCTTTCATGCCCTCGCCCGTTCTGGCGTTAATTTCTAAGACATAAAACCCTTTCTTCTTAAAATAATCCATCCATTCCTGATTGCATTGTTTGTCCGCCAAATCGGATTTATTCAGTAAAATCAATCTGGATTTATTCTTTCCAAGTTCGTCAATGTCCGGATTGCGGCTGCTGAAAGGGATTCTGGCGTCTACCAGTTCTATCACCAAATCAATTAATTTGATGTTTTCCTGCATCATGCGCTTCGCCTTCATCATATGACCTGGATACCATTGATAATTCATATCTGTTTCTTCCTTTCTCCGCCTTACTCTACAAAGCCCATTTCCGTCTTTTCGCTCTTCAAATGAAACCATGCCTGACCTATGATATTCGTCCTTTTGATGGCTCCAATATTGCCGGAGCGGCTGTCCTCGCTGCTGTTGCGGTTATCTCCCAGCACGAAATATTCGTCTGTTCCAAGCAGAATATCGTTTTCTGCAATGCCGGGGTCTATCATTTTATCGTAGACATCCCCTTCTTCCTGTAAAACGCCGTCTATATAAACTTTTCCATCCTTAATCTGCACGGTCTCGCCCGGAAGCCCAATGACCCGTTTTACATAATAATGCGTCTTCTGGTTTCCATTGGGAATAAACACAATCACGTCGCCCCGGCTGGGGGAAGAAAATTTATAAGTCAGGCGGTTGATTAAAATTTCCTGCCCGTTATAGAGCGCCGGCTCCATGGAATCGCCAATGATGCTCGTCCGCATCCCGACAAAATATGTAATCGCCAGCGCCAGAAAAATAACGACAAACGTACCGAGCAGCATTTCAAAGATATCTTTTATAAGCGCGGAATTTAATTTTTTTTCTTTCTGATAAAACTGCAATCCCTTTTTCCTTGCCAAACCAACACCTCTTTTATCACATATCGCCGTATTTCCTAATAGCCAAAAACAGCTACCTTAAATTGCTTTAAGGTAACTGCTCCAGTTCACTACTATCTTACCAGTTCTTTTACTTTCGCTCTCTTACCGACGCGGCCTCTCAGGTAGTTCAGTTTCGCACGTCTTACTTTACCTCTTCTTACCACTTCAATCTTCTCTACATTCGGGGAATGAAGAGGCCATGTCTTCTCAACGCCGACGCCGTTTGATAATTTTCTTACGGTAAAAGTCTCTCTGTTGCTTCCGCCCTGTCTCTTTAAAACAGTTCCTTCAAAAACCTGGATTCTTTCGCGGTTACCCTCTTTAATCTTTCCATAAACTTTCACGGTATCGCCTACATGAAATTCCTCTACCGAATCTTTTACCTGAGCTGCTTCAATTTCTTTAATAATTGCATTCATCTGTATAACCTTGCTCCTTTCAGCCTGTTTCTGATGTTCTTAATACCTTCCGTAACAGAGGACCATCTTTTTCACAACATTAATAATCTACCATATTATGAGGTGAAATGCAACCTCTTTTTGCAAATTCCACTGATTTTTCCGTCGATTTGGATTTCACCAATCTGCCGGTTTCCAATTCCGCGATTGCTACCAGATCCGATATCCCACCGTTTTCGTTCCGGTATAGTTTCCAGTTCCTGTTACCTTAATGGAAGCGAAGCCCCTGTTCTTGTTATTCATATAGGACAACGTATAATCTTTTCCCCTTTTCAGATTCAATTTCCCATAGACTGCCTTTTTAATTTCTGCAAAAACCGGGTTTCCATCCCCTGCATAGGTCATTTGCTCCTGCTTTAGCGTCACATTTACTTCCTCTATATTACGAGGCTGAATCGGAAAATCAATCCGTACTTTTCCAGTGTAATTCCCCGTTCCCGTTAGAATCATAACCGCTGTTCCAGCATTTGTATTATTTTCATAACTAACCTTATAAGCCAGAACATCTCCATTTACTTTTGCCGTCACAGCTTCCTTAATTTCCGCCTTCTGATAGGTCTGCTTCTGACCGGTATAGGTTTTGGACGCCAGCTTTGTCCCATCTATCGTTACCATATCTTCCAATTCCGCTTTGGTAATTTTGAATTTCTTCGTGATGCTTCCACGGTAAATACTGTCGGTCTTAGCCTTGATGGTAACGCTTGCAGTCCCTGTTTTTGTGTTATTTTTATAAACAACCTCGTATTGGCTTGTCGGAATGGTATCCTGACTGCTGTTTTTCACAGTAATCTCTGAAAATTCAATAGGAACGCCGGCATATACCTGATTGGTAATTCCCGTTACTTCCGCCTTGGACAGCGGCTCTTTGGCAATCTTAAAATTAACAGTCTTACTGCCTTGATAATTGCCCTTTGCAGTAACAGTAACTTTTGCCTTATTATTCAAGGTCTTATGCCCATCATAATAGGCGTCGTACTCTGTATTATCCAGTGCAAGTTTCCCCGCCTTTACAGTTACCGTAGGCTCTACGGGAATATTTTCACCCAGATAATAACATCCGCTTACCTTTACGGAAGTAATCCTGGCGGGATTGATTTGGAAAGACCCGGTTATCTCAGTGTTATGGCTGCTATCCGTATAATTTAGCAGCGTAACAACCACTTTTGCATTCTTATCCACCGTACCGTCTTCCCGATAGGATACGTTGATATTATCATCATAAGTATAGGTGTAATCCGTGCCGGCTTTTAACTTCTTCTGACCCGCTTTCACTGTAACAGGGGATTTAATTTCTGCGCCTGTATAAGTCTTATCGGGTACGGTAACCACAAGCGTATCCGCCACCTTCTTACGGATTGTAAAGGCAAGTTCCTTCGTGCCGTTATAATTTCCCTTTCCGGTTATCACCACAGCCGCTTCGCCCGCATTGGTATTATTTTTATAAGAAATGGCATAATCTTTGTTTTTCTTTAATACCGTCTCACCGTCTTTTACTACAACAGCGGGTTTATAGGCGCTGCCCTTATATTCATAAGATGCATCCTCCCAGCCTGTATCAAAAGTCACTGTCAGACTGCCCGCAGACTTTTTACATTCCACGTTTTTCATAACCGCCGGTTTATGATTGGCATTTACATAATTTGCCCGCAGCGTTACGGTAATATCATATTTGCTTCCAGGCTGCAGACTGTCTTGCAGCGCTTCTGCTGGAATTGTTTCCTGCGTCCCGGTCTTTTGGATGGCCAGCGTATAATCGGACTCACTTATCGTTTTTCCGTTAACAGATACCACACAGACGGACTTCGTTTCCCCATAACCATAATTTAACGTCGCTTTGATTTTATTTGCCGCAACGCTCCTGGGGTTAATCACAAATTTCTTAGTCACTTCTCCGTCGTAATTTCCAATACCCTCTATGGAAACCTTTGCTGCAGCGCCATCTGTCGTAGCATTGATATTATTCCCATAACGAATCTGGTAATCCCGGTTTGCTTTTAAAACGGTTCCGCCAACTTTCACCGTTATCCCCGGCTTCACTTCCCCGCCGGTATAAACGGATCCGGATTTTACGGTGACATTTTCCTCGCGCAGCGTTTTTCTCGCAATTACAAAATCCTTAACCACTGTCCCCTGGCAGTCTGTTTTCCCTGTAATGGTAACGCTCGCCGTTCCGGGCGTCTTGTTATTACTGTATTTTATCGTATAATTAGCGGCCGGAATCGTTGTTTCCCCACATTTTACGCTGACTGTAGGTTTGATATCCTTCCCAGTATATTCTGTCTGCTGCATGGATATGGATACCAGCCCATCCGTCAAATCCCGCTTTGCGATTGTAAAGCTTTGCTTCGCGCTTCCGCTATAGTTACTCCCCTTTCCAGTTACAGTCACGGTATATGTTCCGGCATGTAACGGACTCTTATTATATTTTATCGTGTAATCCGTGCCCTCCGTCATAGGGGTTCCCTGATTGGCAACTGTAACGATATTCTGGTGCGTCGTCCCATCGTATATCCAGTCCTGCACAGATATCATATCCGCACGCAGGACTTTCTTTGTAATGGTAAACTCCGCCGTAATTTCACCGACATAATTACCAATTCCCCGGATGGTCACGCTGGCCTTTTTATTTGCGGCGCTGACTTCCTTGTTATTCTGGAATGTCACGGTATAATCCCTATTTTTGATAAGACGCTCCCCATCAAACACAAGATGAAGCTCCGGCTTTATTTCTTCCCCGGTATATTCCTGAGGCATAATGTCCTCAAGCATATCCAGCCTAAGCTCCCTGTTATCCACTTCTACCGGTATCGTATAATCGTTGGTATACGCTTTGAGGCGCATAGTACAATCCCGTGCTTCTCCGGCGCTCACCCATGCATTTCCTGATGCAAGGAAAGTATTATCCTGCTCCGTATCCGCAGTAAAGCTAATCCAGTCACCATTGTTATATGTAGAATCCACAAACAGCCCGACCTGACTATTATCTTTTTTCACTGTTATGACAACGCTAAAGAGTTCCCCTTCTTCTATCGGGACAAAATCCTCTATCTCAATCGTATAAAAACCCTCAAAACTCGTTCTTCCACTCGTCGTTGCCGCCAATGTCCCGGACGTCGGATTGTTTTTGTTCGATAAACCTGTATAAATCTGCACCGTATAATCTGTGCTGGCGGAAGCAAAACCAACGCCCACCGCCGATACAATCTGTCTGCCGCTTGCCGTATAGACTGCGGCTGCCTTCATTTCTCCACTAGTAGAGCCAAGCGACTGCATGCCAGTAGAACCATCATACTGATAGTTATGGTCATAATTATCCGCCGTTGCAAAATCAAAAGCAAATGCCGTTGCCGTTTCGTTATTTAAAGATAAATCCTCATAAGAAATCCAGAAATAGCCTCCATCCAGTACGTCGCTTCCCCAACTGTTCCGAATCAGCCATGCACCGTTATTTTCCGGCAAAACCGGGTCTTCCGATGACGTTGCATTGCTATATGTATACCGGAACTGGTTCCTATCAAATGTATCGTCCCATCCGACAATCGCCACCGCATGGTTCGTACTTGCATAGGTAGGATTATAATAAACTGCAGGTCCGTCATAATCCCGCTTCACATATTTATAAAGATCGCTATCAAAATATTGACTATAATAATAGCTTACGCCGACTGCCCCATAGTTCATAATCGCCTGTTTTACGCTTGTTGCATCTGAAAGCGGAATCCAATAAGCATTTTCTAAATGCATAGCGTCCGTATAGGCATACTCGCCGCTTATAAATAAATCATCCGTAGTCGCAGTCGCTTCTACCGGATATACTAGCGATGCGTCCGTTGCCTCGTCTGCGATTCCCGTCCATCTTGCCAGTGCAAAGGTAGTGAAAAAACTATTCCCGCCCTGCTGGACAGGTGTCTCCGCTAATGCCTTCGTGCTGTCCCCCGAAAGCCCGCCGTCCGGTCCTTCCAAATCAATCCCTGCATTGCCATTGTAGAAAAAATTCACCAGATGGCTTTCCGATAAATCCGCTTCTGTTCCGTTTAATTTCAGATAGGCGCTTTCCGCCGCCGCTACCGCAGAAAAAGACCAGCAGCATCCCCAATTTGCCTGATTCTTTACAGAAGAAAGCTGTCCTTTTTCCCTTGCATCGTACTTTGCAGGTGTGAATACCGCACGGTTTGCAGCCGCAAAGGAATTATCTGAGGCAGCTACCGGCGCCGTCAGGCTTTCCACCTCGTAATCGATATTCCGATAACCGTTTGGTATTCGACCGGTCGCCTTTGCCCAGGCTGCGATTTCTTCTTCTGATACCGGATTTATTTTTTCTGTCTCTTCCTCCGGTGTTTCCTTTTCTGATTCCGTATCTGTTTCTTCTATGTCAAGGCTATCCTCTTTTGTATCCTCTTCCTCTGAAGCGGTTTTGTCCTGCCCATCATTTTCACTGGCATCTTCTTGATCTTTTTTATCCTCAGCCTCTTCCTGATCCTGCTCTTTGTCAGTATCTTCCTGTCCCGGATTATCGCCGCCCTGTTCTTTCTTACCGTCGTCTTCCTCCGTCTGATTGCCGCTATCTTCCTGTGTATCCCCGCCATCGGGTTTTTCCGGTTCTGTTTCTCCGCCGCCCTCATTCCCGGAAACGGTCTGTGCAAGATAATTTTCCTGTCCGGAATCCACTGTCCCTAAGTCCGGTGCACCCTCTGCTGCGGTCAAGGAAACATCCGCTTTGGCTTCCTTGGCATATACGGTAACGGGAGCCGCTAAAGGCTCCATAAACAACGCTGCCGCCAATAACCATGACAGCATTGTCTTACGCTGCTTCTTCATATTTACCTTCCTTTTCCTTTTCACGCTCATTCTGATAACCCCCTCATTATCCGTCTGCGAATCCTATCCATTGCAGTGCATTACCGCTTCCTTGTAATGCGCTATTCCTGCCTTGCCGCCCACTTCTCATACAAATCCGGGCGAAGCTTCCTAGTACGCTCTAAGGACTGTTCCAGCCGCCAGGCGTCCACCTTGGCATGATCTCCCGATAGCAAAATTTCCGGCACCTTTTTATCCTGCCAGATTTCCGGGCGGGAATACTGCGGATACTCCAATAAATCATGATAAAAGGACTCCGTCTGTGCCGATTCCCCATTGTGTAAAACGCCCGGAACAAGCCTTGCTACGGCATCTATTATCACCATAGCAGGAAGTTCCCCGCCTGTCAACACATAATCCCCTATCGAAATATAGTCGGTAACAATTTCCTCTAACACCCGTTCATCGATGCCTTCATAATGCCCGCAGAGCAGAATCAGCTCTTCCTCCTCTGCCAGTTCTTTTGCCATATCCTGTCTAAAAGTCTTGCCCTGCGGCGTCAGATAAACGACCCGCACCGGTCTGCCAGATACTGCACCTTGTCCGTCCTGTCCGGTCTGTGCGTTACCATCAGCTCTTCTGGCACGGATTTTGTCCATTACCGCAAGATAGGCATCATAGACCGGCTGCGCCTGCATCAGCATCCCTGCGCCGCCACCATACGGATAATCGTCTACTTTTCCATGTTTATCCGTAGTATAGTCTCTGATATTGATTGCCTCTATGGAAATGCAGCCTTTCTCTACGGCTCTACCAAGAATACTGGTATGCAGTCCCTGCAGCACCATCTCCGGGAAAAGCGTCAGTATGTGAAAATTCATTTTGCCATCCATGCCTTTCTCTCAGTTTTACAATAATCCATCCATCACATGGACTCTCATCACTGCCTGTTCCATGTCAATGTCCAGAATACACTCTTTGATTGCCGGAAGCAGCAACTCCTTCTTATCTTCCATTTCTACCACATAGACGTCGTTTGCCCCGGTTTCCAGCACGTTTTTCAAAACGCCAAGCGGTTCGCCTGCTTCCGTAACCACCCGCATTCCCAGCAAATCGGCTACGAAATACTCGTCCTTTTGCAACTTTACTGCCTTTTCCCTCGGCACAAGCAGTTTCCCATTTTTATATTTCTCGATATCGTTAATAGAATTATATCCCTTAAATTTCAAAATTACAAATTTTTTAAAAAATTTGACACCCTCGATTGTCATAGATAAACGCTCTTTTCCGGTATCCAGAGTGACTTCTTTCAGTTTCTTGAAACGCGCTGCATCATCCGTCGTCGGAAACACCTTTACTTCCCCGCGGATACCATGCGTCTGCGTAATGACGCCTACCTGAAATTCCTCTATCATCTATTATTCTACCTCCTCAATACTGCCTTTTGCCCCATCTTACAAGAAAATTGCTTGCGCAGTTTCCCATCTATATGAAAAACAGCCCCATGAAATCCCATGAGGCTGAAATCTTTAAATAATTTCTACATCCACTCTCTTATTTTCTTTGGATGATGCTGCCTTGACCACTGAGCGGATTGCTTTTGCAATACGTCCTTGTTTTCCAATCACTTTACCCATATCATCCGCCGCAACATGAAGCTCTATGGTAATATTCCTTCCTTCTTCTTTCTCTGTAACAACGACTTCATCAGGGTTGTCTACAAGCGCCTTTGCAATTACTTCAACTAATTCTTTCATAATCCACCTCCAAAAGTGCGATTAACTATTTCCTCTTACTTCTCGATAATTCCCGCAATCTTGAAGATCTTGCTAACAACTTCTGTAGGCTGCGCGCCGTTTGCAAGCCACTTCTTCGCCGCTTCCTCATCTACCTTGAATGTGCTTGGGTCCGTGTTCGGATTATAAGTACCGATTTCTGCGATACATCTTCCGTCTCTCGGAGATCTGGAATCCGCAACCACGATTCTGTAAAAAGGAACTTTCTTCTTTCCCATTCTTCTTAATCTGATTTTAACTG
>JAMPHJ010000005.1 GCA_023663465.1 Muribaculaceae bacterium
AAAGAAGACAATGCTTCCAAAGAAGAGGATACTTCCAAAGAAGACAATACTTCCAAAGAGGAAGATACCTCTAAAGAAGACAATGTTTCCAAAGAGGAAGATACTTCCAAAGAAGACAATGCTTCCAAAGAGGAAGATACTTCCAAGGAAGACAATGAGTCCAAGGGTGATAATGATTCTGAGGATGGCGAGACTCCCGTAGAGGGTGAGACTCCGTCCGAGGAAGACCCCACAGAAGAAGAGACGGAAAAGGATCCGGAAGAAGGCTCTTCGGAAGAAGAAAAGAAACCGCAGAATACTGTTTCAGAAGTAAGCGCCTATAGTCTGGCAAGACAGAATCTTAGTGAAACGGCAATGAAGCGCATTTTTGAAAGAGTACAGGCGAATGCCCTTCCGTGTCTGGTGGATGGCGCTATCTTGTTTGACAAAGATGCAGAAAGCGGTCAGATTACCGTGAAGAAAGAGGGAAGCAGCACCATCACAAATACGGGTATTTTCAGACTTGCTGCGATGCTATGCCAGTCCTCTCTGGAAACGGATTTGATTAGCGTAGGGATAGATGCTTTGCGCAAAGGCATTGTAGATGACCAGGATAAGAATTTTACAACGGACCAGGTTTACTGCAGGTTCGGTTACGACGTTATTACGTCTAAAAATGAAGATAATACCGACACAGGAAATGGCGGCGATACTGGCACGGATACCGACCCGGACGATGGGAATGGTGGAAACACTGGCACGGGTACTGACGCCGAGGGCGATAGTGGCGAAGGTACGGGTACAGGAGGTGGCACAGAAACAGACAGCGGTAATACGGATACCACGGAAGTGATGGATTCCATTATTAATAGCAGTTTCTTCCAGCCTACGATTTATCGGGATGGAGCCGATATGGAGCCGGGATATCAGAAGGTTCTGGATGAGATTCAGCTAGAGAATCTATACCGGGAAGCTGATACATCGGGGAGTTTCAGTCCGCTTTCCACGAATATTTCCCAGGCGGAGGCTCTGCGCCACATCTTGAATTATCAGTTTAGCCGGAGCGTGGAAACGAAGAAGAGCATCAAAGTGCTGGAAATCCAGCCGGCTCTTACGTCTACCCCGACGCTTACCAAGGAACAGATTCAGAAATGGGCGCCCGGCGTGGAAGAAGTAGAGACGACGATTATGACCACGGCTGAATTTATCGGTAAGATTGATAAAATCAATGAAATTTATGATTTGATTTATCTTGGAACTTCCAAGGAACACTTGAATCTGAGCAACTGGGTTACAAATACAGGTATAAGTCGAGATAGACAGTATCTTGGTACTACGGTATTTAACGATTCCGATATGGATGGGCTGATTTATTATAATGTAGGGGATAAGCGCGTTGTTAACCTGACGATGTCGGGTCTGCTGGATTCAGAATATAAGAACGGCAGGACATGGTTCTATAATTTTGTCCGTTACAGCGGCAATGACATTACGAAGGAAAAGAAAGACGCCTTATTGTCCTTCTTAAACGGTTCCTATCCAATTATTGTTTCCGATGAGTTTATGGAACAGCCGGTGACGCTTTTTGAAAATAATAATTTTACTGGAAGACGGGGAACGCTTGCGGTTGGTGAGTATAATCAGGCGGCGCTTGCGGCGCAGCAGATTTATGCAAGGCAGGATACCAGGGGAATATCCAGTCTGAAAGTAAAGCAGGGCTATCGGGTTACCTTGTTTGAGGAGAATAATTTTGGCGGTGGGCAACATGTATTCGAGGCGAGGGATAAGAGTCTGGAAATCCCTGTTTTAAGCAGCGTCCCGTTCTCATCGACAGACAAAAGGACTTGGGATAACCGTTGTCAGTCTATCATCGTAGAAAAGATAGAGGACGCCAATTCCGTCAAGGCAATCGACGGCGACCATATTGACAACAGCTCTTATATTTATGAATTTGTCGATACCGCTTTGAAGAAGAACTATATGAATTTCTATGTGGAAGGTGATATTGACGAGACAGGCTCGGAGCTTTTCAAATTCTATCTGAACAGACCGAAAGCCAGTCTGGTGAACTTTACAGCAAACGGCATGAAAGAAGAAGCATCGGACAATGGAACGCCGATTAATGACGTGTATTATATCTCTCCGAATGCTGCTGGAAGGTATACGCTGCAATATAGTTTTGAGATTAGAAACGAAGGCGCGGCGAGTATGGATACCCGGTATTACTGCAAGCTTTATATCGACGTCAATGCCGATGGTAAGTTTTCCGACAGTGAGGAAGTAACGGATATTGTGATGTTAAACAGGCAGACCGGAGGAGGGGTTTCCCCCGATGAGCTTTATGCGGGCGTAGCCTATTCAATTACGAGGGAAGTGCCTTCCGGTTATAAGGGGCTGCTGCCTTGGAAAATAGAGGTATGTCAGATTAATAATACGAATATCTATGCTTCCATGCAGGGCTATACGAAGTTAAACGGACTGGACAGGGAGACGCTGAAAATCTGCCAGATTAATAAAAACGGCAGTGACGTTATCAGTCTGAAGCACGAAGTCGAGACGAAGGGCAGACATTTTAATACGTTGATTTACGGCGGGACCTATAACGGCGTGAATTATCCCGGCATTACAGACGATTTCCTGATAGATGTAACGACCATCAACATTTCCGAGTTTGAAAGGGAGTATAACAGGAATCACGATTATCTGAAGCAGTACAATATGCTGATTCTGGGCTTCTCGGATATGTACGGCGATTTCAGCGGGGACAACCAGACCGGACCGATGAGCGCGATTGTAGAGTTTATCAACAGCGGCAAGAGTGTGCTTCTGGCGCATGATACGACTTCTTTCTTCAACAATCCGGTAGTGGACGGTCAGGAACTTGGATATCCTTGGAGGAATAATCTGAGGGCGCTGAGATCGTATTCCAATGATACCCGGAATGCGGCTACCCTGAATAAGTACATTCGTCCATTAGTAGGAATGGATAGATACGGCGTCCAGAGTATTTCTGCTGTAAAGAGAGGCGTTGCGCTGCATGAAGGAGATGCTGGCTGGGATGAATTGATGTCTTCCGGCAGGGAAGTGGCGTATAAGCCTAAGAGTGGCAGGACAGAGACAGTTCCCGAAGCGCATGGTTATACTTATGCGCTGATTAGCGCAAAGGATAGGAAAGCCGAAGCAGAACGCGGCTATTCCGATATCGAATTTTCGAAATGGAATCTTTATGAGAGCGGCTATGGCAATTATGATAATGTTGCATTTACGAATCAGTATGTCAATCAGCGGTTCGACGACTGCTACTATTGGGAAAACTGGGACGGTAAAGATAATGGACAACTGGATAATGTAAACAACGGGGAAGTTTATAACGTTCATGTAACCCAGGTGAATAAAGGGCAGATTACGGAATATCCGTATAAACTGCAGGAAGAATTTGAAGTTGCCCAGACCCACAGCCAGTATTATCAGTTAGACTATACGGCGGATGATGACGGGGACGGGCAGAGCGACCTGGTAGTCTGGTATTGTCTCGGCGGCAGGACTTCGCCTACCGGACATTCCGAATGGACGAATACGATTTATTCCCAGTCGCCGAATGATGTGCGCAATAATTACTATATCTATAATAAAGGCAACATTACCTATACGGGTATGGGACATGCGCGTAAATTGAATGACTACAATGCTTATTATACCTTTGAGGAGGCGAAGCTTTTCATCAATACGATTATCGCTTCTTATCAGGCAGGGGTGAAACCGCCGAGCATTACTATCTTAGAAGACGGCAGGGAAGATGCGGCGCAGTTGAAAACCTTATACCGCTATTATGATGAAGGAAATATGATATCCCTTTCAGATGCGGCAAGTACGGAAAGCTATGAGAATCTCTATTTTACGGTCCGCGACTTGAACTTCGTCAAGGGAACCCGGACGATAGCGAGCCATGTATATTATCAGACGGATAGCGGAAGCGAGGTCATCAACGTAGACGGCGAGGAAATCCGGGTGAATAAATTTGATGATTATATCTTTAATGCCGTAGACAACAGTCCCGTAAGCGCGGGCGAGCTTGCAAGCGGCGGCATTTACTACATTCAGGCGCCCAAATCTGTTTTGAGCGACTGCGAGAACGGGCTGGACATTTACTTTGAGGCGCAGAGTACCATTACCACGAATACGACGACTCAGAATGTATACGTCACGGATAAGGTATATGCGAAGCTTCAGGTATTCAGGGCATATTTGTTTGACCTAGATTGATGCGGAAGAATGCGAAGCATTTTTTCCAAGAAAATATAAAATAATAGGAGTGTGTCATATGGCTTACGGTGCGAAAAAAGTCCGCATGGGCGACCTGTTGGTAAACAGTGGTGTCATTACGGAAGAACAGCTGCAAAGAGCGATGGAAATAAAAGGAAAGGACCGCAGACTGGGCGAGGCGCTGGTAGACGAGGGCATGGCGTCGGAAGAGGCGATTGCCGAAGCGCTGAGTACCCAGTTGGGGTACGATCTCGTAGACTTGCAGAATGTGACGATATCGAAAGATATCCTGTCCCTCGTTCCCGGCAATATTCTGGAGAAATACAAGGTTCTGCCCTTTGAATTTGCAGAAGATAATATGAATGTCCTCAGGGTGGCGATGACGAACCCTACGGACTTGACGGCAATAGACGATATTACGTTAATTACCAATCTGCAGGTGGAGCCTGTCGTCGCTACCGTCCGAAGCATCATGATGGCAATCGACAAATACGTCGGGCAGGCGGAGGTTAATTCCGCGCTGGAAGAGTATGCGAAGGAAAAAGAGGAACAGGAAAGCCTGATGGCGGAGCAGGAAGATATGTACAGCGAAGACGTCAACAACTCTCCGATTGTACAGCTCGTCAAGAACCTGATTGAACAGGCGGTCAGACAGCGTTCTTCCGATATCCACATCGAGCCGATGGAGAAGCAGGTGCGTATCCGCTACCGTATCGACGGCGCTTTGTATGAGAAGGCGACTTACAGCGCAAGACTCCTGCCGGCGATGGTGGCGCGGATTAAGATTATCGGCGGTATGGATATCGCGGAAAAGAGGAAGCCGCAGGACGGACGTATTACACAGATTGTAGACAGGCATGAGTATGATATCCGTGTTTCCATCCTGCCCACCGTATATGGGGAAAAAATTGTTATGCGTCTGACTTCCAAGAACGCCCTGACAAGGGAAAAGAGTCAGTTAGGCTTCAAGCCGGATGAATTGAAACGCTTTGACCATATTTTACAGCATCCCCACGGTATCCTGCTGGTTACGGGACCTACCGGAAGCGGTAAGTCTACTACGCTATATACCGCGCTTAGTGAATTAAATAAAGAAGACGTTAATATTATTACGGTAGAGGATCCGGTAGAAGCCAATATCGACGGTATCAACCAGGTACATGTCAATCCCAAGGCGGATTTGACTTTTGCCAGCGCCCTGCGTTCCATTCTGCGTCAGGATCCCGATATCATCATGATTGGTGAGATTCGTGACCAGGAGACGGCTTCCATTGCGGTACAGGCATCCATTACAGGGCATCTCGTTGTTTCGACGCTGCATACGAACTCGGCGGCGAGTACGATTACCCGTCTGGCGGATATGGGCATCGAGCCGTATCTGATTGCTGATTCCACGGTCGGCATTATCGCCCAGCGTCTTGTCCGCAGGCTTTGTCCGGCATGTAAGAAGGCAAAACAGGCGGATGCGGAAGAATTGGAGCTTCTGAACTTAGAACCGGATACGGAGCTTACCATTTATGAGCCGTGCGGCTGTTCGCAGTGTGATGGGACCGGCTTTAGGGGCAGAATCGGCGTTTACGAAATTATGGAAATTTCCCCGGCGCTGAAATCCATTATCAGTAAGGGTGGCGATGCCGAGGCAATCAAGGAGAAAGCCTTAGAAGAGGGAATGAGCACGCTGCGTATGAGCGCGACAAAATATGTATTGGAAGGAATTACTTCCGTAAACGAAATGATGAAAGTATCCTTTGATTTATAAATTTTTTCTTGCAACCATTTCAAATATGGTGTATAGTGATTCACGTTAAGGGATTTTGAATGTAGATAAGGATAACATTATCTTATACAATATATACAATATCTTTTACAAGGCAGGGGAATTACTATGGCAAAATATTTGGTAATTGTGGAATCACCCGCAAAGGTGAAAACCATTAAAAAATTTCTGGGTTCCGGGTATGAAGTCATGGCAAGTAACGGACATGTGCGCGATTTACCCAGAAGTCAGATGGGTATCGACGTAGAGCATGGTTTTGAACCCAAGTACATTACGATTAGAGGAAAAGGAGATATTCTGGCAAGTCTGCGCAAAGAAGTAAAAAAAGCGGACAAAATCTATCTTGCAACTGACCCAGATAGAGAAGGGGAGGCCATTTCCTGGCATCTTTTCAGGGCATTGAAGCTGGAAGATAAGAAAGTATACCGTATTACTTTTAACGAAATTACGAAAGGCGCAGTCAAAGAGTCCCTGAAAAATGCAAGAGAAATCGATATGGATCTGGTAGACGCGCAGCAGGCGAGACGCTGCCTGGACCGTATGGTAGGTTATAAAATTTCCCCGCTGTTGTGGGCGAAAGTAAAGAGAGGGCTAAGCGCGGGACGCGTACAGTCTGTGGCGCTTAGGATTATCTGCGACAGGGAAGAAGAGATTAATGCATTTATCCCGGAAGAATACTGGACGCTGCAGGCGGCGTTTCAGATTCCCGGCGAGAAGAAGCCCCTAATCGCCAAATATTATGGCACGACGAAACAGAAACAGGAAATTTCATCCAAAGAAGAGCTGGATGAGATTAAGAAATCTTTGGATAATGCAGTCTATCAGGTGACGGACGTAAAACGCGGCGAGAGGGTGAAAAAAGCCCCCCTGCCTTTTACGACTTCCACCCTGCAGCAGGAAGCGAGTAAGACGCTGAATTTTTCCACGCAGAAGACGATGCGCCTTGCCCAGCAGCTCTATGAAGGCGTCGATATCAAGGGCAGCGGAACGGTAGGCATCATTACTTATCTGCGTACAGATTCCGTAAGGATTTCCGAAGATGCAGCCAAAATGGCAAAAGAATACATTGCCGGGAATTATGGGGAAGATTATGCAGCGGAAGGCTCCGGCGAAGCAAAGGGCACGCAGAAGATTCAGGATGCCCATGAAGCAATCCGTCCTACAGATATCGAGAGGACGCCCGCTAAGATGAAAGAATCCCTTTCCAGGGATCAGTTCAGGCTTTATCAGTTAATCTGGAAGCGTTTTGTGGCAAGCCGGATGACGCCCGCGCAGTATGAGACGACTTCGGTTAAGATTGACGCGGCAAAGCGACGTTTTACGGTAGCCGCTTCCAAACTGAAATTTGACGGTTTTTTAAGCGTCTATAGTGAAGAAGATGAGAAAGAAGAAAACAATACGCTGGTAAAGGGCATCGATAAGAATACGCAGCTGGTATTCGATTCTTTTGAGGAAAAGCAGCATTTCACGCAGCCGGCGCCGCATTATACGGAAGCTTCGCTGGTGCATGCCTTAGAAGAGCTGGGAATCGGAAGACCGAGTACCTATGCGCCGACGATTACGACGATTCTTGCCAGACGCTATATTGTAAAAGAAAATAAGAATTTATATGTGACGGAGCTTGGCGAAATCGTCAATAAAATTATGAAAGAAGCCTTTCCTTCCATTGTGGACGTCAATTTTACGGCGACGATGGAAGCGCTCTTAGACGGTATTGCAGACGGCAATGTCAGATGGAAGACGGTAATCGCCAATTTTTACCCGGATTTGGAAGAGGCGGTCGTCAAAGCGGAGAAAGAGCTGGAAGAAGTGGAAATTGCCGATGAGGTATCGGATGAAGTCTGCGAACACTGCGGCAGACAGATGGTCATCAAATACGGACCGCACGGCAGGTTCCTCGCATGCCCCGGTTTTCCGGAGTGCCGCAATACGAAGCCTTACTTTGAGAAGATTGGCGTACAATGCCCTCACTGTGGCAAAGATATTGTCATGAAGAAAACGAAGAAGGGCAGGAAGTATTACGGATGTATCGACAATCCGCAGTGTGATTTTATGGTATGGCCAAAGCCTGTGAATCAGAAATGTCCGAAATGCGGTTCTATTATGCTTGAAAAGGGGACGAAACTGGTCTGTGCGGACGCAGAGTGCGGCTATGTGGAGGAGCAAAAGGCTGATGGGGAGCGTACAATTATTAGATAAAACCAGAAAAATAGGGAAGTTATTGCACAATAATAATTCCGGCAAAGTCGTATTCAACGATATCTGCGACGTTTTGAAAGAGATTCTTGACTCGAATGTGTTAGTCATCAGTAAGAAGGGCAAGGTCCTGGGCATCGGCGATTTGAAAAGGGTGGAGTCTTTGACGGAGCTTATCGTGGACCATGTGGGCGGTTTTATCGACCCCATGTTAAATGAAAGGCTTTTGTCCGTGCTTTCTACGAAAGAAAACGTCAATCTGGAAACCCTTGGATTTGAAAGTATCGATACGAAGAAGTTTCAGGCGGTGATTGCGCCGATTGAGATATCCGGCGAAAGGCTGGGGACGCTTTTTATTTATAAATGCGACGAGCAGTATGATATCGACGATATTATCCTGTGCGAATACGGCATGACGGTCGTAGGACTGGAAATGCTTCGTGCGGTCAATGAGGAGAACGCCGAGGAAAACCGGAAGATAGCGGTCGTGAAATCGGCGATCAGCACCCTTTCTTTTTCGGAAATGGAAGCGATTACGCATATTTTCGACGAGCTTGGCGGCATGGAAGGAATCCTGGTCGCGAGTAAAATCGCCGATAAAGTGGGAATTACGCGCTCCGTCATCGTCAATGCCCTGCGCAAGTTTGAGAGCGCGGGCGTGATAGAGTCCCGCTCTTCCGGCATGAAGGGTACTTATATCAAAGTGTTAAACGACGTCGTTTTCGACGAGGTGGAAAAGCTGAAAACAGAGGGAAGATACTGATTTTTTAGGAAAGGTGCCTAAGACGCCTTCAAGACTACAACAGAATATAGTAAAAGTTAACAATGGATTGGTGAGAGATAAAAGGATTTATGGACGAATGTGTAATAATGTGCTGTAAATTCTTTTTCCATTTTTTTCACTTTTTTACTAAAGAAGGTTTCATTTTTTTAGGCTTATCACTTGTTTTTTTTCAGAAATAATTCTATAATGGATAAAGGATTTTATGTCAAAGTGGATGAGGTGTGCCTATGAGTTCATTAATTAACACGAATGCATTTGATTATGTGAATGTATTAGAGAAAGCGGCGGATGCGGCATGGATGAGACATGACGCGATTTCCAACAATTTATCGAATGTGGATACGCCCGGTTACAAGCGGCAGGATGTCGATTTTGAGTCGCAGCTTGCCCATGCATTGAAAAATTCCAGATATACGCCGATGGACACGAGGGTGGCGAATATTAACATGAGCCGCTTAAATCCGATCTGCTATACGGACTATGCAAGTTTTTCCTATCGTCTCGACGGGAATAACGTGGATGTGGATACGGAAGGCGTTTATCTTGCGAAGAACCAGATTACATATCAGGGACTGGAATTGAGCATTGCGCAGGAATTTAAGAATTTACAGCTTGTTATGAAATAGAAGGCGAAAGAGGAGGGCTAAGTTATGGGATTGTTTACAGCGTTTGACATTAACGCTTCCGGCATGACCGCAGAGCGTTACCGTATGGATATCATTGCGGAGAATGTGGCGAATACCAATACGACCCGTACCGAGGACGGTACGCCTTACCGCAGGAAAGTGGTAGTTTTTGAAGAGAAAAATTCACAGACGCCTTTCAGGCATGTGCTGAATCAGGCGAGAGACCGCTATTCGGGTACCGGCGTCAAGGTGAGCGGCGTGTACGAAGATGAGTGGACAGAGATGAAGATGGTTTACGACCCTTCCCATCCCGATGCGGATGAGAACGGCTATGTGACGTATCCGAACGTCAGTACGATAACCGAGATGACGAACCTCATAGACGCAAGCCGCGCATATGAGGCAAATGCCACGGGGCTTTCTGCGAGCAAGAACATGGCGACGCAGGCGCTGGATATCTTGAGGAGTTAAGAGAAATTAAGTTAAGATAAAAGTATTGGAGGCAGGGTAAAATGGCTTTGGATATTACGACATTATACAATGTATCTTCCGGTGCGGTGAAGGAAGCGGCGAAGGCAGCGCCGACGACCAAAGTAGATACATATGCGGACAAAAGTTTCGGAAATCTTTTAAATACCGCGATTGAGAATATTAATACGACGAACGCATATTTATCCGATGCAGAGGATGAAGAGATTAAATGGGCGCTGGGGGAGACAGAGAATACCCATGATTTATCAGTTGCTTTGATGAAGGCGTCCACGGCGTTACAATATACGGTTGCTATCAGGGACAAACTCTTAGAATCCTATAAAGAATTGATGCAGATGCAGATTTAGTGAGAATCAGCTTTAGAAAATAATGGGATTACCTAAGGAGAAATGTTGTTGTGGATAAGTTATTAGAAACATTAAAGGGGATAACGAACAAAATATTAGAGTGGTGGAATCGTTTTACGACAAAGCAGAAGACTCTGATTGTTATGGTTCTGGCAACAGTGGTTCTTGCGATGGTGATTACGATTACTGTAATGAGGAGACCGGAGTATGTGCTGCTAAAGGAATGCGAGGATACGACGCAGGCGGCGGATATTAAGGAATTGCTGGATGGAGAGGAACTGACTTACCAGATTTCCGACGACGGGCTTACCTTCAGGATTTTGAAATCCCAGCAGTCGGATGCGATTCTTCTTCTGGGAGCCAACAGTATCAGGACAGCGGGCTATAGCCTGGAAAATGTGACAAACGGCGGATTTTCCACGACGGAATCGGATAAACAAAGACAGTATATCAGATATCTGGAAGAATATCTGAAAGATAATCTGATAGAACCCCTTGCCAGTGTAAACAGTGCGACGGTTATGCTGAATATTCCCGATAATACGGGGACTCTGAGTGATTCCACAGAGGAATCCCACGCTACCATAGTTCTGAATCTGAAAGAAGAGATGTCGGCAGAGACGGCGGCATATCTGGCGCGCGCGGTGGCGACGGGAATTGGTAATATTACGACCAATAACGTGGTTATTATGGATACGACGGGTAAAATGCTCTTCTCAGGAGATGACAATTATTCGGTTGCCGGCGCGGCAAATGTGCAGCTGTCCATCAAATCCGAGGCGGAGGCGCTCGTAGTTGGGAAAGTAAAACAGGCGCTTCGGGGAACGAATGAATTTGACAGTATTGAAGTTGCGACAAACCTGGTGCTGGACTTTGCGACAGTACAGGAAACGGAGCATCTCTATTATGCACCGGAAGGACAGACGGAGGGTGTTTTAAGTCATGACGATACTTATGAATCTGAGAACGAAACCGGCATAGGCGGCGTTCCGGGAACAGATTCCAACGATAATGATACAACGTATGTGCTCCAGGACGATGCTACAGGGAAATCGTCGGTTAAGGAGCAGACCCACGACTATCTGCCGAATGAAAAGATTACGTCAAAAGATACGCCGGCGGGACTGATTGATTACAACCAGTCGTCACTTTCCGCTACGGCAATCAGCTATAATATTATCCGGGAAGAGGATGTTCAGGCACAGGGACTCTTAGACGGTGTGACCTGGGATGAATATAAGCTGGCGAATCAGGAACGTACCAAATTAGAAGTAGACGAAGACCTGGTGAATGTGGTTGCACAGGCGTCGGGAATCTCTGCTGACAGGATTGCGCTGGTCGCTTATAGTGAGAATCTCTTTGTGGACAGGGAAGGCTCCGGCATCAGTGCGATGGACGTTGTACAGATTCTGTTAATCATTGTCATTCTGGCGCTGCTGGCATTTGTAGTGCTTAGAAGCATGCGCGCTGAGAAAGGTGAGGAGGAAGAAGAGGAGCTTTCCGTGGAATCCCTCTTGCAATCTACACAGGATACGCAGCTGGCGGACATCTCAATGGAAGAAGAATCAGAGACTACGAAGTTAATTAATAAGTTTGTAGAAGATAATCCAGAAGCGGCGGCGAATCTGCTGCGCAACTGGTTAAATGAGGACTGGGGGTAATACCAATGGCAAAAACTTCTGATGAAAAAATCTCAGGTTTGCAGAAAGCGGCAGTCCTTCTGATTGCTCTTGGCCCAGAAAAATCAGCTTCGATTTTTAAACATCTCAAGGATGAAGAAATCGAAGAGTTAACCTTGGAAATTGCAAATACAAGAACAATCACGCCGCAGTTGAAGGACGAGGTAGTGGAGGAATTTTATCAGGTATGCCTTGCCCAGCAGTATATTGCGGAAGGCGGTATCGGTTACGCCACAGAACTGCTGGAGAAATCTTTCGGCTCAGATAAGGCAAGAGACGTTATCGGCAAGCTGACGGCGTCTTTGCAGGTAAAACCTTTTGAATTTGTAAGGAAAACAGACCCTTCACAATTATTAAACTTTATTCAGGACGAACATCCGCAGACGATTGCGCTGATTTTATCTTATTTATCTCCGGCGCAGTCTGCGCTGATTATTTCAGCGCTGCCGCCGGACAGACAGGCGGATGTTGCCAAACGTATCGCGATTATGGACAGGACGAGTCCCGATATCATTAAGGAAGTGGAGAAAGTGTTGGAATCCAAGTTAGCTTCCCTGGCAAATCAGGATTACACCATTATCGGCGGTGTAGATGCGGTCGTAGAGATTTTGAATACGGTAGACCGCGGTACAGAGAAACATATTATGGAAACAATGGAAATCGAAGAACCCGAACTTGCCGATGAAATCAGGAAGAAGATGTTTGTATTTGAAGACATCCTGCTTCTGGACGACAGGGCTATTCAGCGTGTACTGCGTGACGTGGATAACGGAGATCTGGCAATTGCGCTCAAAGGCTCTAACGAGGAAGTGCAGAACGCTATTTTCAACAACTTATCCAAGCGTCTTGCTGTCATGATAAAGGAAGATATGGAATTTATGGGACCTGTGCGTATGAAAGATGTAGAAGAAGCACAGCAGAAGATCGTAAATATTATCAGGAAGTTGGAAGATTCCGCAGAGATTGTTATCTCCAGAGGTGGAGGTGACGAGATAATTGTCTAGTAATATTTTCAGACCTAATACAAATATTTATAAATCACACTGGTTTGTGCTGCAGGAAGAAGAGAAATGCGTGATTGACAGTAATTCCCGCATTGCCCGCAGGATGGAAGAGCTGGAAGCGGAATTGAGAAGAAACGGCGGAGAATCGGAAGACGATGGCGACGGCTTTAGAAGCGGTCTTGGCGGGGAACGAATCGACGCCGTGGATTATGAGGGAGATATCCAGGGCGGCAATGTGATAAAAGCGCAGGAAGAGCCGGAACCGGAAGGACCAAGCTTAGAAGAAATCCAGGCGCAAATCGACGCCGAGAAGGAAGCCGCCAGAGCGGAAATCGAGCAGTACAAACAGTCTGCGAGGGCGGAAATCGAGGCGGAAAGGCAGGAAGTCTTAGAAGAGGGCAGAAATGCCGGCTATGAAGAGGGGCTGCGGCGGGCACAGGCGGAAGCTGCCCGGATGAAGGAAGAGCTGAATCAGGAACGCGCCAGGATGCAGGAGGAATACAATCAGCTGATTGACGAGCTGGAACCGCAGTTTATCGATACGATTACCGCGGTTTATCAGCATATTTTCCAGACGGATCTGGAAAACGAAAGAGACATTCTGGTACATCTGGTCGATTCGACGCTGCGCAAGATAGAGAGCAGCAGAACTTTTATCGTGCATGTTTCTAAAGAGGATTATCCCTATGTGAATATGCAGAAAAAGGCGTTGACGGAAGGCGCGGTAAGTGGACGCGGTGTTGTGGAAGTTGTAGAAGATATCACGCTTCGCAAAAATGAATGCATGATTGAGACGGACGGCGGCATCTTCGACTGCGGCGTAGGGACCCAGTTGGAGGAACTGACGAAGAAACTCAGGCTGTTGTCTTTTGAAAAAACCGTGGACTGAGGAAGAGGTTATGATTGATTTTGCGAAATACGGTAAATTGGTAGACAATCATTTTTTTAAGAGCATGGGACGCGTGGAGAACGTGGTAGGGCTTACGATAGAGTCTGCGGGACCGGAAGCGAGACTCGGCGATTTGTGCAGAATCTATCCGGCGGATAAGCAGCTGCCGCCGATTATGTCGGAAGTGGTTGGTTTCAGGGAACGCAAAACCCTGCTGATGCCTTTTGAGAAGACGGAAGGAATCGGCAGCGGGTGTAAAGTGGAAAATATGGGAATGCCGCTGTCTGTGCAGGTAAGCGGCTCTCTGTTAGGAAAAGTGCTGGATGGGCTTGGCAGGAGTGAAGAGCCAATGGATGAGGAAGGGCAGTATGTCAGTTATCCGATGGAGGCGGCTCCGCCGGCGGCGATGGAAAGAGAAATCATAGATGAGGTGTTACCGCTCGGTGTGAAGGCGGTAGATGGGCTGATGACTGTCGGCAAAGGGCAGAGAATCGGCATTTTTGCAGGCTCTGGGGTTGGAAAGTCTACCCTTATGGGAATGTTTGCCAGAAATACGAAGGCGGACATCAACGTGATTGCTTTAATCGGCGAGCGCGGCAGGGAAGTCCGGGAATTTATCGAAAGGGATTTAGGACCGGAAGGAATGAGGCGTTCTGTTGTTGTGGTTGCGACCTCGGATAAAACGGCGATGGAAAGAAAGAAAGCGGCACAGACGGCGACGGCGATTGCCGAGTATTTCAGGGACCAGGGGAAAGACGTCTTATTAATGATGGATTCCCTAACCCGTTTTTCCATGGCGCAGAGGGAAATTGGACTGGCAAGCGGTGAGCCGCCTGTATCGAGGGGTTATCCGCCGAGCGTATATTCCGAGATGCCGAAGCTTCTGGAGCGTGCCGGACGTTCCGCCAAGGGGTCTATTACAGGACTTTATACGGTACTGGTGGACGGGGATGATTTTAACGAGCCGATAACCGATACTGCAAGAAGTATTCTGGACGGGCATATTATGCTGGACAGGAAACTGGCGCACAAAAACCACTATCCGGCGATTGACGTATTGCAGAGCATTTCCCGGTGCATGAGCCAGATTATAGAGACGGAGCATAAAGTGGCGGCGGGCAAACTGAAAAATGTGCTTGCCACCTACCATGAGGCGGAGGATTTGATTAACATAGGCGCCTATAAAAGCGGCAGTAACCGGGGGATTGACTACGCGATTGAGAAAATCGACGCAGTCAACGAATATCTGATGCAGGATGTGGAAAGTAAGTTTGATTACGAGCAGGAATTGGAATTATTGGAAGCATTATTTACAGAGACAGAATAGAAAGACTGAGGGCGCATGGCGAAATTTGTATACAGGATGCAGAGTATTCTGAATATCAAAAACCAGATGGAAAATCAGGCGAAAATGGAGCTGGGACAGGCGCAGCGCCGGCTGCTGGAAGAGGAAGAACGTCTGGGCATGCTCTATGACAGAAAAGAGAGCTATTTAGAAGACGGCAGGAAGCTGCGAAAGGATGCCTTGAAAGTACAGAGTCTGCGGGACAACGAATATGCCCTTGCGCGGATGGATGAATTTATAGAGACACAGAAAGAAAACGTGTCGAAAGCCGAAGATAGAGTGGAAGAGGCGAGGGAAAAACTTCAGGAAGTAATGAAGGAACGCAAAGCGCAGGAACGGCTGCGCGAGAAAGCGTTTGAACAGTTCATGAGAGAAGAAAACGCTAGGGAAGGCAAGGAAGTCGATGAGCTGACAAGTTATACCTATGGACAAAAAAGGGGATAGAGCAATGGCGGACATGTTGAATGAAGTTGTAGATACCGAAGCCGAGAAAAAAAGGCTGAAAGAAGAGCGTAAAAAAATAAAGAGTGACCAGAAAGCACAGAAAAAGGAAGCGAAAAGGCGCGCGAAAGAGATTTCCGCGCAGGAAGCGGAGTTAGAGGACGACGAGGCGGGGGGAATATCCGTCTTTTTCGTAACACTCGTTATTGTAATTATCTGGATTGGCATTCTCTGTCTGCTGGTGAAGTTAGATGTGGGCGGTTTTGGCTCGAATGTGCTGGCGCCCGTTTTAAAAGACGTTCCTGTTATTAATAAAATCCTTCCTTCGGAAAGCGTGATTTCCACGGATGACGAGGAAGCTTACGGCGGTTATACGAGTCTGCGGGAGGCAGTTGATTATATCAGGGAGCTGGAGTTGGAGCTGGAACAGGCGCAGTCTTCCCAGAATGTAGATTCGGAAGAATTGGAAGAGTTGCGGGCGGAAGTGGAAAGATTACAGACATTTGAGGATGCGCAGTTAGAGTTTGAAAGAATCAGGACAGAGTTTTATGAGGAAGTCATTTATGCGGAAAATGCGCCGGATCCGGAAGAGTATCAGAAATATTATGAAACGATAGACCCGACCAATGCGGAATATCTTTATAAGCAGGTCGTGGAACAGGTTCAGGTAAATGCGGAGCTGGAAGATTACGCCCAGGCGTTTGCGGAAATGGAACCTGCGGCGGCGGCGGGTATCTTTGAAGAGATGACTGGGGATCTGGATTTGGCGGCGAAGATATTGCAGCAGTTAAGCGCGGAAGACAGAGGAAATATCTTGGCAGCGATGGATGCAGAAATTGCGGCGAGACTGACGAGAATCATGGATCCCGATTAAATGGGAGATAGATAGCAGGCGTGACGGCTTCCTATCTGAAAATACGCAGCTTATTTTTGGGGGTATCCCCTTCAGAAAAAGTCTGAAGATAACGATATATATAATAGTTGTATATAATGCGTGAAATTCACGCTTTATATAAAAGGCAATGAACCTTGAAAACTAAAGGAAGGAGGAAGGTAAATGGCAAGCTTACCTGTGAACAACAGCTTGAAGGCGCTCACAAACATTGTGAACCCGACTGCAAACGTTCAGAATTATCAGAATGCCGCGCAGACGAAACAGGAAGATGCAGGAGCGGACAGCTTCGGTCAGGTCATGAGCCGCATGAACGCACAGGAAAACCGGACTGCTGATGTCCAGACGTCAGCCAATACGAAAGCCGGTGCCAATACAAAAACAGCGGCGGGCAAAACCATGACGACAGGCGTCACAGCAGCCAAAACCGTTAAAGCAGATGCAGCGGCGAAGCCGGAAAAGGCAGCAAAAGCGGAGGATACGGCAAAAGCAGAGAAGACCCCCGCATCGGAAAAGGACGCTGCAGGGCAGACGGAGCAAAGCGCCGCAGAAGAAAATGTCTCTGGGAAAGATATCGCCGGAGAAGAACTTTCCGCGCAGGAAGAAGCCGTAACGAAAGCTGGTGGGAAACTGGTGGAAGAGGTAGCGGCACAACTGGACATTCCCGTGGAAGAAGTGGAGGAAGCAATGGAGGTCTTAGGACTTAGCGCAGTACAGCTATTGGTTCCTGAGAACATGAAACAGCTTCTGTTGACACTATCTGGAAATGAGGATTATCTTTCCATCGTTACGGACGGCGAACTGTATGGGCATTTCCAGAATCTTCTGGACACCGTGGAAATGACGTTAGAGGAGTTAGGCGCAGAACTTGGGCTTTCTGAAGAGGAAGTAAATGCGCTGATTGCCGATTTATCAGTCGTAGAGACTGGGACAGACGCCCCGCAGGAGCTTCTGGCACAGATGGATGAGGGCGAAACGGATGAGACGCCGGTTATGGAGGGCGCGAAAGATTATGCAGTCGTGGTACATGAAGACGGCGAAACGGTTTCCGTGAAAGTGACCGTGGATGACGTAAGCGGCGAAGAAACCGTGAAAGCAGAAGTGACAGAACCGTCAAGACTGCAGAATAAGCAGGAATCCGAGACGCAAAACCATCATAAGGAAAATAATGAAGGCAGAGAAACCAACGGATTTACCATGCAGCAGACTCTGGTAGAGCAGCCGGTAATCAATGAGGCGCCCCAGCCCATCGTGGAACGTTTTGTCAGCACGGAAGATATCATGAACCAGATTACGGAGTACTTGAAGATGAATCTCAAGGGCGACGTACAGGAGCTGGAATTGCAGTTACATCCCGCAAGCCTTGGAACCGTAAACGTTCAGATAGCCTCAAAAGACGGCATGATTACGGCGCATTTCACAGCCCAGAATGAAGCGGTGAAATCGGCGATTGAAGGCCAGCTTGTACAGCTGAAGACGCAGTTTGAGGAACAGGGCATTAAAGTGAACGCAGTGGAAGTATCCGTAGGCGATTACCGTTTCGGACAGAGCTTCTCAAATGACGGTGAAAACGCACCGGGCAGCCGGGAAGAATCCAGGAAGAGCCGTAGAAGAATCAATTTAAACGAGCTGGATTTGGAAGAACTGCCGGAAGATATGGACGATTCCGAGAGAATTGCAGCCGAGATGATGGCAAATAGCGGTAATACGGTGGATTACACAGCGTAAATGAGTGAAAGGAGCTAAACTATGATTGGAGCAGTAGAAAACGGAAAACTTGTAGAGTCTAATTCCGCGGCGTCCCTGGCGCAGGGCACGCACAAAACAAGCAATTCCACAGTCAGCAAAGACCAGTTTTTACAACTTCTGGTAGCGCAGATGAAATATCAAGACCCCTTGGAGCCGACTTCCAATACGGAGTATATTTCTCAGTATGCGACCTTCTCAGAGTTAGAGCAGATGCAGAACATGAGCGGTTCCCTGGAATTGGCGAGGGCTTCCCAGTTAGTAGGGCAGACCGTATTGATGGAGGTAGCGGATTCCTCGGGAAAAACGACTACGGTACAGGGCAATGTGGATTATGTTGTTTATGAAAACAACAAAGCGTATCTTTCCATCAACGGCGAATTGTATTCAATGGATGATCTGAATACTGTAGCAGACCCGAATTATCTGGCAGCATATAAGAAAGCGGCGGAGTTCTTGAATAATTATAACAAACTTCCAGTACTCGCACTTCTGACAATAGACGATAGGGAAGCGGTTGAGAGCATTAACGAGACCTATCAGAATATGACGGATTATGAGAAGAAGTTTATTGCAACAGATTATGTAACCGGTCTGAAGAAATATGTAGACAGGATGGAAGAACTGAAAAAATTAGCTGGCATCACGGATGATGACAATGCAGACACTGACACTGATACTGACACAGAGTAAGGATACACAGTAATCTCAAGGAGGAGAAAGGTATGAAGATTCAGAACAACGGATTCCTTTCCTTGGAGCAGTTACAAGACAGATACCTGAACCAGAACAAGCGGGTACAGAAAAACACTTCACCGGGCGACGGGCTGAATTTCCAGGATATTTTATCCCAGAAGACGAAAGCTCCGCAGGCGGAAGAAGTAAAATTTTCTAAACATGCCGCAAATAGACTGGTAGATAGGAATATCGAACTGACCTCGGAACAGGTAGAACGCCTGAATCTGGGAGCAGCAAAAGCCGGTGCGAAAGGAATTAATGAGTCATTAGTCATTGTCGATTCCCTTGCTTTTATCGTAAATGTACCGAATCATACGGTTATTACAGCAATGGATCAGACAGAAGCAGATGAAAATGTATTTACAAACATCGACGGAGCCGTTATTATTTAGCCGGACCTTTTAGGAGGCTTATGTTCCCGACTGACAGAAGGAACAGACGGCGCGTCACAATATAAGGAGGTCATTCATTATGATGAGATCACTGTTCTCTGGCGTGGCAGGTTTAAGAACACACCAGACAAGAATGGACGTTATTGGTAATAATATTGCCAATGTTAACACAACAGCTTACAAATCGCAGTCTATGGTATTCAGCGATTTGCTTTATCAGACGACACAGGCGGCATCCGGTGCAAATGGTGCGACAGGAAGGGGCGGTACGAATGCCAGACAGATTGGTCTTGGTGCGAAGACCGGGGCGATTTCTACGGCGATTACGACACCGGGGTCTGCACAGTCTACGAACAACCCGTTCGACATTATGATTACAGGAGATTCTTTCTTCGTTGTCAGCAACGGTTCCCAGAATTTCTTTACAAGAGACGGTTCCTTTACGATAGACGGTATGGGAAATCTGGTAATGTCTTCCACCGGTTATACGGTGATGGGCTGGCAGGTTGATGAAGAGAGCGGTGAGATTCTGCCGGATACGGTATCCGCTCTTAGGGTCATGAGGGAAGAGAACCTGACCTATCCGCCGGAATCTACGACGAAGGCTTATGCGGCGGGCATCATTGATAAGCAGGATCCTGCTTTAAATACGACCGCGGGCAGAACGATTACCTTGAATTTCTTTGATAATCTGGGATATTCCTATACTGCCAAATTCAGCGCCCACAGTCTGGACGGCGATGGACAGTATTATGTACAGCTGGATGATATTCTGGATTCCGCGGGCGTATCCCTTGTTGAGAAATACAATCTGAGCAGCATCAAGGAAGTCGTAACCTTCGGCGGCGAGCAGAAAATTACGACCACAAGCCTCTATTCCCTGCTGGATACGGCGGAGTATGATGCGGCTACCAATACTTATAATATGAAATATTATCCGGCGAACATTTTAGACGGATACGGCACAAGCCAGCTGGTTAACGCGGCAATCACGACGAGTATCGCCAACATCAACGGCACGGCGGTGAATACGACCAATGCTGATGCCAATACGGTTGCTGCGGGGGATACGGTTACTGTAAAAGGAAAAATTGAATTAAAGAAGAGTGAGCTGCAGGCGCCTAACTTCAATCTGATTTATGGACCGACCAATGCGACTGTCAATACATCAGTAACGAACTATTGTTACCACGGCACGAAAGCGGATGGCACGCCGATAGAATTAGATAGTAGTTCCCCTGTGGCGGACTGGGAAGAAGTGTTGAAGAAATCCTTCCCCGGCGTCAAGGTGGAAAGCGTTAACGTAAAGGCGGATGGAACGCTGGAAATGAATTTCTCACAGGAATTTAAGGCGACAAAGGCGGGAAAATACGACGCCCAGAAGAAATATTTTGTCGGGGAAAATATAGCAGACCCGCTAGAGGCATACGGCCTTGCCAATACGGACAATACCACATATACGAAACCCTTTGTGGCAATATCGCCCGATGGCAAGGCGCAGATTACGAAGACCTTTACTTACACGGGCAACCAACTTGTATTTAATACGGATAACGGAAAGTTTTCCTATATCGGCAATACGGATAACGATACGGTAACGTTGAATTTCAGCGAAACTGCTACTTCCAGACAGGGTGAAGTCATTTCCCTGACCCACTTTACCGATATTGACATTGACTTTTCTTCTGTATTGAACCTGAATAACGGCGGCAAATCTACCGCAGCGATTACAAGCGGCGATAAGGAAGACGGCTCCGGCGCCGGAAGAAAGAACGGTGAGATGACGGGGATTGAAGTCGGTCAGGATGGTAAGATTACCGCGTACTATGATAACAATCAGACGAAATTGTTAGGGCAGATTGTAGTTGCAAACTTTGCCAATGCGGCCGGTCTTGCAAAACAGGGGGATAACCTCTATTCCGCAACCATGAACTCCGGGGAGTTTGACGGTGTGGGAAGCGATATCTCAGAAAACGGCGACTATATGACAAGCGGCGTCTTAGAGATGAGTAACGTAGACCTTTCTTCTGAATTTACAGAAATGATTACAACCCAGCGTGGATTCCAGGCAAACAGTAGAATTATCACGGTTTCCGATACAATGTTGGAAGAACTTGTCAATCTGAAGAGATAATATTTACAAATAATTCTAACAGAAAGAGGAACTTTTGGGTTCCTCTTTTCTCTTTTCTGTGCTAAAATAGTAAGAAGGGCATAGGAAAAGTAATGAAGAGCCCAAGAGGGCAGCCCGGAAACAGGGGTGGCGGCATACATGATAGAAGTAACGAAAATCAATGGAATCAAGGTTTTGGTGAACCCGGATTTGCTGGAACTGGTGGAGGAAACTCCCGATACAGTGCTTTCTTTTACAACAGGTCGGAAAATAATTGTAAAAGAAAGTAGACAAGAAGTGAAAAATTTAGTAAAATCGTATAGAAAGGATATTTTTGCAGATTAGTGCAGATTTTGTGTAGATAGGTGAGACGGTTATGGATTTAGCTTCAATTTTAGGTTTGGTAATATGCTTTGTTCTTGTTATATTCGGAATCGTTTATGATAAAGATACGGGAGTTGATTTTGGGGCGATTAAGAACTTCCTGGACGTTGCCTCAGCGCTGATTACCTTTGGCGGCGCCTTCTGCTGTATCTTAGCAAGTTATACCTTGAGTGATTTTGTTGCCGGATTGAAGAGTTTTACCTTGATTTTTAAGGCGTCTGAAATGAATCTTTCCGAGATTATCAAGAAAATCATCGACTTATCGAATGTAGCGCGTAAGGAAGGGCTGCTTTCCTTGGAGGAAGCGGCAGGCGATATCGACGACCCCTTTTTACAGAAAGGGATTCTGTTAGTTGTAGACGGTACAGACCCAGAGCTTGTCCGCGCGATTATGGAGACAGAGCTTGTCAGCGTAGAGGGCAGACATAAAGCAAAAATTGGTTTCTGGGAAAACTTGGGCGCTATGGGTCCTGCGTGGGGTATGATTGGTACGCTGATTGGTCTGATTAACATGCTCCAGGCGATGGATGACCCGTCAGCTATCGGTCCTGCTATGGCGGTCGCTTTGATTACCACATTGTACGGTTCCATTCTGGCGAACTGGATTTGTTCACCGGTAGCAAGTAAATTGAAGAGTAAAAATGCAGATGAGATGATGGTAAAAGAAATTGAAATAGAAGGTCTTTTATCAATTCAGGCGGGCGAAAACCCGCGTGTCATAGAAGAGAAACTGAAATCCTTCCTGGCGCCGAAAGACAGAACCGGCGGCGAAGAAGAAGCCGGAGGTGAGGTAGATGGCTAGAAGACAGGAAGATGAAGTAAAACCGGGCGCACCCGCCTGGCAGTCAACATTTGCCGATTTGATGAACCTGTTGCTGTGCTTCTTCGTTTTGCTGTTTTCCATGTCCACGGTAGATGCGCAGAAATTTGAAATGATAGCGGCGTCTTTTAACCAGACATTCAGTGTCTTTTCCGCAGGAGCGACGGCGATTGGCGACGGCATCCTGATTAGTAATGGAGTCAGCCAGTTAAACGAGCTGGACGAATATATCAATAGTACCGGTAAGATGAACCAGGGGCAGACGATTTCTGAGGATGTGGCAGCAGGAGCGGCGGAGGCAAAAGAAGAGTTTGAGAAAGCCGAGTTAGAAGAATCCGAGGAATTAGCTGAGAAAATAGAGGAAGCTATTGAAGAGAGAGACCTTGGAAAAGAAGTGGACATTGAGTTTACGGCACAGTATGTCCAGCTTACGTTGAAAGGTTCCCTGTTATTTGATTCTGGAAGTACAGAATTAAAGGAGGCAGCGAAACCAGTCCTCGACCAGGTGGGAATTATCCTAGAGCGTTATGCGGAAGGCACGATTGAAATTGAAGGACATACGGATAATGTGCCGATGTCCGGCGCAAAATACTCCAATAACGACGAATTAAGCTCCGGGCGTGCATTATCGGTTTTCAACTATTTATTGGATATTACCAATTTAGACCCGGCGATGATGAAACATTCTGGACGCGGCGAGTATGTCCCGGTTGCGGATAATTCAACACCCGAAGGCAGGACTATGAACAGGCGGGTTGAGATTAAGATATATCATTCATTAAGCTCTTATTTATAAGAAGGAAATGAATTTTGATAAAATTATTTAGAAGTAAAGGGGAGAAAGTGCTATAATGAAAAAGAATCTGATTTCTATTATTATTCTGGCGCTCTTGGTTGTCAATATTATCCTGACAGCGATTATGATGTTCAGCGTAACGAGTGCGTCCAGGAAGACGGCAGCCTTAGTAGATAATATTTCTACGGCGCTTAATCTGGAGCTGACTGCGAAGACGGAAGCCGGCGAGGAAGAAATTAACGTATCGATAGCGGATACAGAGACTTACAATATTCCGGAATCTATGACCATCCGAATGAAGACAGGTGAGGATGGTGTAGAGCATTATTGCGTATTATCCATCGGGTTTTCCATCAATACAAAGGATAAGGCATATAAGACTTACGGTTCTGATTTGACAGCGCAGGAAACTTTGATTAAAGATAAGATTAATACAGTATTTGCACAGTATACGATAGATGAAGCAAGAGGAAATGAGGAGTTAATTAAGAAAGAAATCCTGAAAAGCGTACAGGACTTGTTTGAATCCGAATTTATTTTTGACGTATCTTTCAGCAGTATTATATACTCCTAGCCCAAATGCTTAGACATAATACCACGAGGAGGTGAATTTTCGTGGGCGAGGTACTGTCTCAAAATGAGATTGATAATTTGCTTGCAGCGTTGAGCAGCGGTGAATTAGATGCGGATCAGATGCAGGATTCCCAAGAGAAGCAGGTTAAGAATTATGATTTTAAAAGACCTACGAAATTCTCGAAAGAACATCTTCGTACTTTGGAAATTATTTTTGAACACTACGGAAGGTTATTATCTACCAATCTTCCAGTATATCTTAGAAAGAATGTACAGGTAGAAGTGACCAGCTCTGAGACGGTTGTTTTCTCAGAATTTAGCAATGCATTGTCCAACCCTTTGATTCTGGGCATCGTGGATTTTAAGCCGCTGGGCGGGACGGTCTTGGTAGAGCTTGCTACGAATCTGGGTTTTGCAATGATAGACAGGATGCTTGGCGGGCAGGGACTTCCACTTGAGAAAAGCAGGGATTTCTCAGAGATTGAGATGACGATTATTGAGAAAATGCTTGTCATCTGTATGCAGCTTATGCGCGACCCGTGGAGGAATGTGGCGGATATCAATCCTGTCCTGGAAAGGATTGAGACCAATTCCCAGTTTGCGCAGATTATTGCCCCGAATGATATGATAGCGATTGTTACGCTGGATATTAAAATCGGGGATGCGGAAGGGCTGATGAATATCTGTTTACCGTTCTTCACGCTGGAAAGTGTTATGGATAAATTGAATACCAAGTATTGGTATTCTAATATGCAGGAACAGACGGAAGAGAAATATGATGAATATATCGAGGCTTTGATTCGTAAAGTCGATATTCCGATAAAAGCTGTACTTGGCAGAAGCAGGATATCCGTAACGGATTTTGTCAATCTGCAATGCGGCGATATTATACGGCTGGATACCAATGTAGAAAATGATTTGAACGTCTATGTTGGAAATATTAAAAAGTTTACCGCATTACCTGGGTCTAACAAGGATAAATATGCCGTCAGAGTAACGTCGGTATTTAGAGAGGGGGATGAATAGAAGCATGGACGGAATGTTATCACAGGATGAAATCAATGCGCTGCTTAGCGGCGGGGGAGCCTCTGATGCTGACGGCGCCGCGGATTCAGATGAAGCATCATCAAGCGATATGTCCGGGATTGACGAGAGTATTATATCTGAAATCGAGCGTGACGCCATCGGCGAAGTTGCCAATATCAGTATGGGCTCGTCAGCGACAACATTATTTTCACTTGTCAACCGCAAAGTAAATATTACCACGCCAGTCGTATCTCTGGCGAGATGGGAAAACGTGTTGACAGAGTATGAAAGACCATGCGTATTTATTCAGATTAAATATACGGTTGGTCTGGATGGATCAAACATCTTGATTTTAAAGGAACATGATGTTAAAGTTATTACAGACTTAATGATGGGCGGTGATGGCAGCAATACCGACGGAGAGTTAGGGGAATTGCATTTAAGCGCAATTTCAGAGGCGATGAACCAGATGATGGGTTCGTCGGCGACGTCCCTTTCCACGATGCTTGGTAAGATGATTGATATCAGCCCGCCGGAAGCAAGTCTGGTGGATTTGACAGAATTTAAATCAGGCGGCGACATTGCTCCTTTCCTTGCCGGGACTTTTGTAAAAATTGCATTCCATATGCAGATTGAGGATTTAGTAGACTCGACGATTATGCAGCTATATCCGATTGATTTTGCAAAAGAGCTTTGTAGTACGTTCCTGACTTCCCAGATGGGAGAACCTGCACCGGCAGCGCCCGAACCGGCGGCTCCGGCGCCCGCTCCTGCACCGGCAGCAGCGCCGCAGATGGACATGGGACAGATGGGGATGCCGCAGATGGATATGGGTCAGATGCAGATGCCCCAGATGGATATGAGCCAGATGCAGATGGGAATGCCCCAGATGCAGATGGGGATGATGCCCCAGATGGGAATGCCACAGATGCAGATGCCCCAGATGGGAATGCCGCAGATGCAGCCTAATATGAATATCCAGCCGGCGCAGTTCCAGAATTTTGCAATGGGCTTTAACCCGATGCAGCCCCAGGAAAATATCGATTTGATTAAAGATGTTCCGCTGGAAGTCACAGTAGAGCTGGGCAGGACTGCAAAATCGATTTCAGATATTCTGGATTTTGCACCGGGTACGATTATAGAGCTGGATAAAATTGCTGGTGAACCAATCGACGTACTGGTAAATGGAAAGTTTGTAGCCAAGGGCGAGGTTGTAGTAATCGAGGAAAGTTTTGGCGTTAGAGTAACTGAAATTATCAAATAAAATATTATTAAAATAAGATGTAATAGGAGAGAAGATAATGGCAAAGAATATTTTAGTATGTGATGATGCAGCTTTCATGCGTATGATGATTAAGGATATCCTGACCAAGAACGGATATAATGTTGCCGGCGAAGCTGAAAATGGCGCGAAAGCAGTTGAAAAGTACAACGAGCTGAAACCGGATCTTGTATTGATGGATATCACAATGCCGGAAATGGACGGTATCCAGGCGCTGAAGAAAATCAAAGAGTCTGACCCGGGCGCAATGGTTATCATGTGCTCTGCCATGGGACAGCAGGCGATGGTTATCGAATCCATCCAGTCGGGCGCAAAAGACTTTATTGTTAAGCCTTTCCAGGCGGATCGTGTATTAGAGGCAGTTAAGAAAGTAGTGGGTTAAATGATACTGGCTGCTTCAAACAATATCAATGCTTACGCACAATTTATGACTGTACTTATTATCTTTCTTTTTGTTCTTGGCATCACTTATCTGGCTACCCGGTGGATTTCCGGGTATCAGAAGATGAAGGGCAGGAATATGAATATGGAGCTGGTAGAAACCTTCCGGCTTGCCAATAATAAGTACATTCAGATTATTCGTGTTGGGCAGAAATATTTGGCAGTGGCAATTGGGAAAGATTCTGTTACAATGTTAACAGAAATTCCTGAGGAGCAGCTGTTACTTTCTGATGATGCGGACAGCGTTCAGTATGATTTCAAGGAATTACTAGAGAAAATACAAAAGAAAAATTTTCTGAAAAAAGAAGCTGACCGAAATAAAGATGAGTAGGCGATAAGGATGAAAGAGTATTTTTCCGGACATCATATGAAAAAACGGATATGTCTGCTGCTTTTTGCGGGCATATTGTTTATCGCAGCATTTATGGGCAGGAAAGATATGGTATATGCAACGTCTGAGCGCCCTACTGTGGATTCCAACCTGACTGGCGATACAATAGAAAGAACAAATATAGAAGAACCGGGTTCATCAGAGAACGCCGAGGATTTGAGTGAACTGAATATTGCGAATACTGTGACGGTTACATATAACAATGGTAACGGTACTTTGAATGGCGCCCTGCGGATTCTGATTACCCTTACTTTGATTGCTATTGCACCGTCATTGATTGTTATGTTAACCTCGTTTACCAGAATTATTATTGTTCTGCACTTTACGAGGGCGGCATTGAATACGCAGACGGCGCCGCCGAACAATGTACTGATTGGGCTTGCGTTGTTTTTGACATTTTTCATCATGCAGCCGACGATTTCTTCTATTTATACAGAGGCAATCGTACCGTTTGAGGCAGGGGAGCTGACGCAGGAAGAGGCGTTTGAAGAAGCGCTGCAGCCAATCAGGGAGTTTATGTATCCTCATACGCAGAAGAAGGACGTCAACTTATTTATGGATATCAGCCGTACAGAGTGGAATGGGGAGCTGGAAGAAATTCCTATCAGCGTCCTGGTTCCGAGTTTTATTATCAGCGAGCTGAGGACGGCGTTTATTATCGGTTTCCTTGTTTATATTCCGTTTATTGTGATTGATATGGTAGTGGCGTCTACGCTGATGGCAATGGGTATGATGATGCTGCCGCCGACTACAATATCCATGCCTTTTAAAATTCTGCTGTTCGTATTGGCGGATGGCTGGAATCTGATTATAGGCAGTCTGGTCAGGACATTTTATTAGCCAGGCATAGAAGGAATGGAAAGGGGTATTTTGTATGACAATTAATGATGTGACGGCAATTATATCGGATGCGCTGTTTACCATTATCAAATGTGCCGCACCGTTACTTCTGGTTTCCCTCTGCGTGGGTCTGACTGTCAGTATTTTCCAGACGGTAACGTCGATACAGGAACAGACGCTGACTTTTATTCCTAAGATATTGGCTCTTTTCGTTGCTTTGATGATATTTGGGCACTGGATTATGAACAACATGGTTGAATTTATGACTAACTTGTGGCAGAATTTCAGCTTATATATCAGGTAAGGTTGAAATGGTAGATATTTCTTTTACTTATGCGGATTTAGAGTATTTCTTATTAATAGTGGTGCGGGTAACGATGTTTATCTATATTGCGCCGTTTTTTGGGATGAACAATACGCCGAACAGGGTAAAAATAGGTCTGGGCATTTTTATTTCTTATTTGTTGTTTGTGTGCATGGATCATAATGAAGTGGTTTATGATACGGTGACGGAATATGCGATTATTGTCATGAAAGAGGCGATAACAGGACTTTTAATCGGTTTTGGGGCACAGATGTGCACGACGATTATTTCCTTCGCCGGACGGATTATGGATATGGAAATCGGTCTGTCCATGGTGTCGCTGATGGATCCGACTACCAGGGAAAGCGCTACGTTCAGCGGGGTATTGTACCAGTATGCATTTACGCTGATGCTGATTATTTCCGGCATGTATCAGTACCTGCTTCGGGCTTTGATAGATAGTTTTACGCTGATACCAGTCAACGGGGCGGTTTTCCATACGGATATGCTGATTGATTCCATGCTCCGCTTTTTATGTGATTATGTCATTATCGGTTTTCGGATTTGTCTGCCGGTTTTTTGTGTGATATTGCTGTTAAACTGTGTTTTAGGCGTGCTTGCCAAAGTGGCGCCGCAGATGAATATGTTCGCCGTCGGTATGCAGATGAAAATACTTGTCGGTCTGTCGGTTCTTTTTCTTACAGTCAGCATGATGCCGGGAGCCGCCGATTTTATCTTTCAGGAGATGAAAAATATGATAACGGCTGTTATGGAAGGTTTGATGAACGTATGATTTTGGAATATAATCTTCAATTTTTTGCCCAGGACGGTCCAGGCGGCGAGAAGACGGAGGAACCTACTCAAAAGAAGTTAAACGACGCCAGAAAAGAAGGACAGGTGGCAAAAAGTACGGAAGTAAACAACGCGTTCGGATTACTTGCCCTGTTCCTGGTGTTAAAGTTCTGGACAGGTTATTTATATGAACGCTTTATGGGGATGTTCCAGCATGTATATACGCAAATCCCCGAATATGTCAAACAGTACAACGGATATATGCAGAGAATTACGTTCCGCTCGGTTTTTATCGGAATGATTTCCCAGATGGTTTCCATGTTGGCGCCAATGTTGCTGATTGGGTTTTGCGTTGCTTTTATATGCAATCTGGTTCAGGTGAAATGGAAACCGACCAAGAAACCGCTGAAACCTAAGTTCAATAAACTGAACCCGGCAAGCGGCATCAAAAGAATTTTTTCCGCGCGTTCCCTTGTGGAACTGGTAAAGGCTATTGCAAAAATTGCATTGATTACTTATGCAGTATATTCTTATCTGGTAAAGAATGCACCAAGTATTTTCCTGTTGTATGATTTGTCCCTGAATCAGGCAATCGTACAAATCGGAACACTTGTTATTAATATAGGACTCAGGGTTTCTCTCTACTATATGCTGATAGCGGCGGCGGATTTCGCCTATCAGAAGATGAAGTTTAAGAAAGATATGAAGATGACCAAGCAAGAGGTCAAAGATGAGTATAAAGATCAGGAAGGGGATCCGCAGATTAAGAGCAAGCAGAGACAGCGTATGATGGAAGCTTCCAGAAGACGTATGATGCAGCAGCTGCCGGAAGCGGACGTGGTTATTACCAACCCGACCCATTATGCCGTAGCGATTAAATATGACCCAGAGCTTTATGATGCGCCATATGTCCTGGCGAAGGGCGCAGACTATCTGGCGCAGAGGATTAAAGATACGGCGAAGGAACACCATATTGAGATTGTAGAAAATAAACCCCTTGCCAGAATGTTGTATGCGAATGTGGAAGTGGGCAGCGTAGTGCCGCCGGAGCTGTATCAGGCAGTGGCGGAAGTGCTTGCATTCGTATATCATCTGCAGGGAAAAGTATAGAGAAGTATTTGAAGATGACGTAGCGGGCGTCATCGGGATAAAGCCGTGAAAGGAGGAGGAAAAATGGGCGGTCTGAAAAAAGCGGATATCGGCGTTATTTTATATGTGCTTTCTGCATTTGTCATGTTGATTATTCCAATATCATCGTCCCTTCTTGACGTCCTTCTCGCCTGCAATATGGCAGTGGCTTTTTCGGTTATGTTCAGCAGTATGTTTGCCAATGAAGTTTTGAAGATGTCTTTTTATCCTACGATTCTGTTGTTTACCACGATTTTCAGGATTGCATTGAATGTATCGTCCACGAGACTGATTCTGACAACAGGAGATCCAGGGAACGTTGTCCAGACATTCGGGGAGTATGTGGGCGGAGGCGATTTGATTATCGGCGCTATTGTCTTCATTATCCTGATTATCGTACAGTTCATGATTATTAATAAAGGTACGGAGCGTGTGGCTGAGGTAACGGCAAGATTTACGCTGGACGCTATGCCGGGTAAGCAGATGGCAATCGATGCGGACTTAAATACGGGCGCGATTACGGATGAAGAGGCGGCGAAGAGACGTGAGAAAATTCAGGACGAATCCAGTTTCTTCGGTTCCATGGACGGTGCTGTAAAGTATGTAAAAGGAGATGCAACGGCAGGTCTGGTAATTACCGCAGTCAATATCGTTGGCGGTATTTTGATGGGAATGTTCAGACAGGGCATGGAATTTACTGACGCTCTGGATAAATATACGATTCTGACAATCGGTGACGGTCTTGTAAGCCAGATTCCGTCCCTGCTGATTTCTTTATCGACCGGTATTCTTGTGACCAAGGGCTCGAAAGAGGCGGATTTTGGTACGGTACTATTAAGCCAGTTGTTCGGTGTGCCAAAAGTGCTTTATATGGTGGGCGCCGTTTTGATTTTCCTTGGAATCGTTACGCCGCTGAACCCTATCATTTTCGTCAGTCTGGGGCTTGTTTTTATCGTCGTGGGCAGAATCATTGCCGGAACGATTGAGACGGCTGAGATAGAGCGGGAAGTGGATACCGAGGAGGCGGCTGCGGAAGAAATCAGGCAGCCGGAAAATGTCACATCCCTGCTGCAGGTAGACCCTATCGAGTTAGAGTTTGGATATGGGATTATTCCGCTGGCGGATGTCAATCAGGGCGGCGACTTATTGGATCGCGTTGTTATGATTCGTAGGCAGATTGCATTGGAGCTTGGTACGGTAGTGCCGATTATCCGTCTGCGTGACAATATCCAGTTAAATCCGAATCAATATATTATTAAAATAAAAGGCGTGCAGGTCAGCGAGGGGGAAATCCTGTTTGACCACTATATGGCGATGAATCCGGGATATGTGGAGGAAGAGATTACGGGAATCCCCACCTTCGAGCCTTCCTTCCATCTGCCAGCCATCTGGATTACGGAAGGACAGAGGGAACGTGCGGAAAGCATGGGATATACGGTTGTGGATCCGCCTTCTATTATTGCGACCCATCTGACGGAAGTTATCCGGCAGTATATCGCAGAGCTTCTGACAAGACAGGATGTACAGAATCTGGTAAACAACTTAAAAGAGACCAATCCGTCCCTGGTGGAAGAACTTGTGCCGAAGCTGCTGGGGCTTGGCGAAATCCAGAAAGTATTGCAGAATCTGCTGCAGGAAGGTATTTCCATCCGGGATTTGCTGACAATTTTTGAAACGCTGGCGGATTATGCGTCCACGACGAGGGATACGGACATTCTGACAGAGTATGTCAGACAGAGTCTCAAGAGGGCGATATCTAACAGATTTTTCCCGGCCAACGAGACGACCAGCGTTGTAACGCTGGATCCGAAAGTGGAGCAGGAAATAATGGGAAGCGTCAAACAGACGGAACAGGGCGCATATCTGACGCTAGACCCTGCCAAAACGAAGGCGATTATGGAATCAGTGGGCGCAGAGACCAAGAAATTAGAGGATCTTGGCAAGATACCGATTGTGATTACCTCGCCGATTGTGCGTGCTTATTTTAAGAAATTAACGGAAGATTATTTTAAGGATTTGGTTGTTGTATCTTATAATGAAGTGGAATCCAATATTGAATTACAGTCCGTTGGGATGGTGACAGCATAATGATTATTAAGAAGTTTTTGGGAAAAACAGAAAACGAAGCGGTTGAGACTGCCAAAAAAGAGCTTGGCGCAAATGTTGTTGTCATGAATGTAAAAAACGTGAAGCGTAAAGGTATGTTTGCTTTTTTAAAACCGCAGATGGTGGAAGTTACGGTTGCCTTGGAAGAAGACAGCAGGAACGAAGCGGCAATTACTGCAGAGATGAAGGCGGCGGTTTCCGCGATTAATAACGTAGTCGTTTCCAGCATGAACCAGGCGCAGCAGCCGGCGCAGAAAGAAGCCCCCAAATCTGCGGCAGCAGAAGGCACGCAGGAAGAAAGCGGCAGGGGAAACAAGGATCGAAAAGAAAACGCTTTAGAAGAGAAACTGGACAGTTTACAGTCCCTGCTCCAGCAGCAGCTGCAGAAACCCGAAGAAGAGAAAAAGGAAGAAGAGGAAGAAGTAAGCGAAACCGCCCGGTTTATGCAGCTTCTTCATACGACGATGCTGGATAATGAAGTAGACGAAGACTACGCGAAGCAGATTATCGAGGAAATTGAGAAAAACAACAAACCCAACAGTCCTTTTGATTTTGCACTGGCAAATACCTATCAGAAAATGATTCTCAAGTTTGGCAAGCCCGTAGGCATTGCGCCTTCGGAGAAAGGTGTGAAGGTAGTCTTCTTCGTAGGACCTACAGGGGTCGGCAAAACGACGACGATTGCGAAAATCGCCTCTAAATTCCAGGTGGATGAAAAGAAAAAGGTCGCATTGTTGACGGCGGATACTTACCGGATTGCAGCGGCGGAGCAGCTTCGTACTTATGCGAATATCCTGGAAGTGCCTTTCCGGGTTGTTTATGCGGTAGAGGAAATGGAGCAGGCATTGAAAGATTTTAAGGATTATGATTATATTCTGGTGGATACGGCGGGACATTCTTATCATAATGAAGTACAGAAAGAAAATATGTCCAGATTTATCCATTCGTTAGATGGCGTCGTGGAGCGGGAAGTATTTCTCGTACTCAGCGCGACGACGAAATATAGGGATTTGGTCAGTATCGCGGACGCCTATAAAGAAATGGCGGATTACAAACTGATTTTTACGAAACTGGATGAAACGACGACTCTGGGAAATCTTCTGAATCTGAGATTGTATACGGGAGCGCCGCTTTCCTATGTGACATGCGGACAGAACGTACCGGATGATATCGAGGATTTTAATCCGCAGAAGACGGTGAAAAGATTACTTGGCGGGAAGAAGAACTAAGGAGGAAGATACATGGATCAGGCTGAACAACTGAGAAATATAATAAAAGCAAGCAGCCAGCCTCAGCGACCGTTAGCAAGGGTTATAACCGTCACAAGCGGGAAGGGGGGCGTCGGGAAATCCAATACGGCGATTAACCTTGCCGTCCAGTTCAAGAAGATGGGACAGAGAGTCATCATACTGGATGCGGATTTCGGACTTGCCAATATCGAGATTATGTTTGGGGCAGTGCCGAAACATAATCTGTACGATTTGATTTATCAGGGGAAAAATATCCGGGAAATCATTACCTGGGGACCTATGGATGTAGGCTTTATATCGGGCGGTTCGGGAATTGCAGGGATGTCCAATCTAAGCATCGATTATCTGAATTATATCATCAAGAATCTTTCGGAGCTGGATGAAATGGCGGATATTATTATCGTGGATACGGGAGCCGGCATTTCCGACGCAGTGCTGGAATTTCTGGTGGCAAGCGGCGAAATCCTGCTTGTGACCACGCCGGAACCGACGTCTATCACGGATTCCTATTCCTTGTTAAAGGCACTGAACAGACATCCGAGGTATTCCAAGGAGGTTTCCCAGATTAAGGTGATAGCCAATAAAGTAAGCGGCGGACAGGAAGGCAGGGATTTGTTCGGTAAACTGGATACGGTTGTGACAAGGTATCTGATGATTCCGATTACTTATCTCGGCATGATACCGCAGGATACCCAGTTGTCGAAGGCAGTCATGCAGCAGATGCCCGTGTCCATCCAGAATCCGGACTCCAAATCTGCGCAGGCATATGAGATGCTGGCGGCAAAGCTTATGAATAAGGAACTCAACAAAACATTGACCAAACGTGGAATGGCAGCATTTTTCTCGCATATTATATCAAAAAGATAAGGAAGGCGTCTGGTATGGAACTGATACTATCAAAATATATCGTGCCGGGTAACCGGCTGCAGCTTCAGCAGATTGTGCGACATAAATCTGACGGGAGTAACGTCCAGAAAACCTATGACAGTCAGGTAATCGATATCCTTTCCGACGACAGGATTGAGATATCCATGCCGTTTGAGAAGACAAAATTAGTCTTGCTGCCGGTGGACGGGGAATATAATTTGTTCTTTTATACATCCAACGGTCTCTATCAGTGCTCTGCAAGGGTTATTGACAGATATAAAAACAGCAATGTTTTTTCCGTATTGATGGACTTGACGAGCAATCTGCGCAAGTATCAGAGACGGGAATATTACCGGTTCAGCTGCGCGCTGGAAATGAATTCCAGGACGCTGCAGGAAGAAGAAATCGAAACGATGGATGAAGGCGCCGGTGCGCTTGTGCCGGAGCTTCCTTTGCAGCGGAGCGTCATCGTGGATATCAGCGGCGGCGGGCTGCGGTTTGTCGCAAATTATAAATACGAAGCGGAAAGCCTGATTTTATGTAAATACAACCTGTGGGTGAACGGGGAAAGCAAAGAATTTAGCTTATTTGGAAAAGTATTGAGCGTCAAGCAGCTGGAAAACAGACCGGGGGTTTACGAGCACCGGGTACAGTATGTAAATATGGATAACGACAATCGGGAAGAGATTATTAAATATATTTTCGATGCGGAGCGGGTGGCGCTTCAGAAACAGAAAAACAAAAGGGACGAATAAAGATTGGAATGGAAATGCGCAGACTAGGAAAGGGGCATGATATAGATGAAAAATATATTAGTCGTTGATGACTCTGCACTTATGAGAAGGGTACTCTGTGATATAATCGATGGTGATGAACGATTCCATGTACAGGATCGTGCAACCAACGGGCTGGAAGCCTTGGAGCTTCTTAGCAAAAATACCTATGATGCGGTCATTCTGGACGTCAATATGCCGCGTATGAACGGACTGGAGCTATTGAAGGAATTGCAGAAGCGTAAGATTTCGGCAAGAGTCATGATGGTCAGTACGGATACCAGCGAAGGCGCGAAGACAACGATGGATTCCCTGGAACTAGGGGCATTGGATTTTGTCCAGAAACCGGGTAATGCAATGGATTGCCGGACCGGGGAATTTAAAGAAAAGCTGTTGCGGACGCTTGCCGTTGTCGTGGATTCCAGAGTCCAGACATTCGGGAGGGCGCATACCGCAGAGACAGCGGCGACTTCCCGCAAGGTCGTGGAGCTTGTTAACCGTAGCACGTCAACCGTGCCGGGCAACAAAATCGTAGCGCTCGCCAGTTCTACGGGTGGACCCAAAGCTCTGCAGTCGGTCATTCCGAAGCTTCCTAAGAATCTGAAAGCGCCGGTGGTCATCGTACAGCATATGCCTGTAGGATTTACAGCGTCTTTGGCGGAGCGGCTGGATATGTTAAGCGAATTGAAGGTCAAAGAGGCGGCGGAAGGAGATATATTGGAAGCCGGGGTTGTATATATTGCGATGGGCGGAAAACATCTGAATGTTGTCCAGTCAGCGGGCAAATACAGTATCCATTATTCGGATGAACCAACCAGGGAAGGGGTAAAACCCTGCGCAAATTATATGTACGAGTCGTTACGGGACAGCCGGTTTGACCAGATTGTATGTGTGGTTATGACCGGGATGGGCGCCGATGGTACGAAAGGAATCACGAATCTGAAAGAAAAAAAGAAGCTGCATGTAATTGCGCAGGAAGCGAGCACATGCGCGGTATATGGAATGCCAAGGAGCATCGTCAATTCAGGTCTGGCAGACCAGATTGTGCCGCTAGAGCAGATTGCGCAGGAAATCATAATGAACGTGGGGGTAAAGTAGTATGGACGTAAGCCAATATTTGGAAATTTTCCTTGATGAAACAAACGAGCATTTACAGAGTCTGAACACACAGATTCTCTCATTGGAGCAAGAGCCTGATAATATGGACACCATCAATGAGATTTTCCGTGCTGCCCATTCCTTAAAAGGTATGGCGGGGACGATGGGTTATAAGAGAATGCAGAATCTTACCCATGACATGGAAAATGTCTTTTCGGAAGTCCGCAACGGCAATATCACGGTTAAGGCGAATATGATTGATATCCTGTTTCAGTGTCTGGATGCATTGGAAGAGTATAATACCAACATCAGGGAAAGTGCAGATGAAGGCACAAATGATAACGAACCGTTGATTAAGCAGTTAAATGCTATTTTAAACGGCGGGGACGCAGGAGATGAGGCGCCGCAGGAAAAAGAGCAGAAGGCTGACGATAAGAAAGCGGACGATATGGAATGGAAGGATATCAAGCTGGGAGATTCTGAGGTAACGGTATTGACCGAAGCGCTGCGTCAAGGCAACAAAGTCTACGCATTGAATGTCAAAGTGCAGGAATCCTGTATTTTAAAGGCGGCAAGAGCTTTCCTCGTATTCAAGGCGGTAGAGGAATGCGGCGAAATTATCTTTTCCCATCCCTCAGCGCAGGATATCGAGGATGAGAAGTTTGACTTAGATTTCAGTCTGGTAGTGGTTACATCGGGTCCTTTGGAAGATGTGATTAAGGCAGCAAAGAACGTATCGGAAATTGAAGATGTCGTAGGAGATGTTTATAACCTTGATAATATTCCGAAGGCTGCGGTCACAGAGGAGGAAAAGAAGGAAGATAAGAAGGCAGAATCCTCAAAACAGGAAGTTGCCAAAGCGGAACCCGCAAAAGAAAAGCCGGCAAAAGCGGAAACCACCGCGGTATCGGATCCTGCATCCGCCAAACCGCAGCAGCAGGCCACAGCGGCTAAGAACGATAAGAAACCTGCAGCAAACAAGCCGGTTGTCAATCGGACAGTCAGGGTGGATATTGAGAAACTGGATACGTTGATGAATCTTGTCAGCGAGCTGATTATCGCGAAGAATTCCCTTGTAGCGGCATCGAATACGACAGAGGGAAGCGCCAATACGGAAGTCAACGATCAGATTGAATATCTGGAAAGCGTGACGACTTCCCTGCACGAATCCGTTATGAAAGTGCGAATGGTTCCCATTGAGAGCGTTGTAACCAAATTCCCTCGTATGATTCGTGATTTGTCCAAGAAACTGGATAAGAAGATGGAGTTATATATGTCCGGTGAAGAGACGGAATTAGACCGTACCGTAGTAGATGAAATCGGCGATCCGTTGATGCATCTGCTCCGTAATTCGGCGGATCATGGGTTAGAGTCTGCGGAAGTGCGTAAGGAAAGAGGAAAGCCGGAAGTCGGTTCTATTTTCTTAGATGCTTATCAGGACGGCAATAACGTCGTCATTGAAGTCAGGGATGACGGTAACGGAATCGATACGGAATCCGTAAAGAATAAAGCGATTGACCGCGGTGTTATTACAGCTGAACAGGCAGAGAACATGAGCGAGAAAGAAATCATCGACTTGTTGTTCCATGCAGGTTTTTCTACAGCGAAAGCAGTATCCGATATTTCGGGCAGGGGCGTTGGTCTGGACGTTGTAAAATCCAAGATTGAGTCTCTAAGCGGCGAAGTGGAAGTAAAGAGTAAGCTGGGCGTAGGAAGCACATGGACTATCCGTCTGCCGTTGACATTGGCGATTATCCAGGCGCTGATGGTTATTGTCGGCGATGAGAAATACGCGATTTCGCTGGATTCCATCCAGACGATTGAAGATACCCCGATTAGCGATGTGAAGTTGGTACAGAACAAAGAAGTGATTCATTTAAGAGGCAGCGTTATCCCGTTAATCCGTCTGAATGAGATTCTGGATATTCCCCCGAAAGAGGAAGCTCCTGAGAATCTGATTGTCGTAATTGTCAAGAAAGGCGACAAGCTGGCGGGTCTGGTAGTCGATGAGCTGATAGGACAGCAGGAAATCGTTATTAAGTCTCTGGGTAAATATATCAGTAAATGTAAGATTATCAGCGGCGCAACGATTCTTGGCGATGGCGAAGTGGCATTGATTCTGGATGCCAATTCGGTGATTTAAGCGAGGGGAGGACGAATTAATGGATGAATTAAAAACAATCGGCGGAACAACGCAATATATCGTAATTAAACTTGGGGATGAGCAGTATGGGATTGATATCAAATATATCGACAATATTGTAAGAATGCAGCACATTACCAGAGTACCCAAGATAGAACCCTATCTGAAGGGTGTTATCAACCTGCGCGGCGAGGTTGTGCCCGTTATGAGCATCCGTATCAAGATGGGGCTGCCAGAGGATGTGGTAACAAAATCCAGCAGGATTATTATCATCAAACTGGAGCAGCATGGTTATATCGGCGTGATTGTGGACGAGGTAAAGGAAGTCGTTACGCTGGATACGGAGCAGGTTGAAAAGGTAGCATATGATTCAAAGGATGAAAAAGGCAACTTTATTTCCGGAGTCGGCAAATGTGAAGGAGGACTTATTTCCCTATTAGACCTTAATCTCGTTATGCCGGAAAATTCTTAGGAGGTTCATGCGTGGGAGAATTAAATTTAGAGCAAATGTCTCAGGAATATTTTGATATTCTGAAAGAAATAGGTAATATCGGTGCAGGGAATGCAACAACGGCGCTGGCGCAGATGCTCCAGTGTAAAGTGGATATGTCGGTGCCGCAGGTCAATCTGCTGGAATTTAAGGAACTCGGCTCTACAATGGGCGGCGAGGAGCAGATTATGGCAGGTATTTATCTTGGTGTGGAAGGCGATATTACCGGCAGCATCATGTTTCTTCTGGAAAAGAATGCCGCCCGTTTCCTGGTATCGAAGTTGATGGGGATGGAGTTAGAGGGCGATGATTTTAGCGAAATGGAATATTCTGCACTGAAAGAAGTGGGGAATATCATTACAGGCGCTTACCTGAACTCCTTATCGTCTTTGACAAATTTGAAAATCTTTCCATCCATACCGGATATCACCGTGGATATGGCGGGCGCAATTTTGAGCGTGCCCGCAATCGAGTTTGGAGCATTGGGAGATAGAATCTTGTTGATTCAGACCCAGTTCTTTGACGAGGTGGCAATAGATGGATATTTTATTCTGATTCCGGATATGGACTCTTATAGTAAGATATTATCTGCGCTTGGTATGGGAATTTAATGATACTGATAGTGAAGGTGGGGATTCAGAAATATGGCTCAAGTGATAAAGGTTGGCATGGCCGATTTAAATATATGTGTTAGCCCCGATGGAATTACGACATTGGGGCTGGGTTCGTGCGTTGGTATCGCCGTGAGAGACCCTATAACAAAAATCGGGGGATTGGCGCATATCATGCTCCCGGACAGTACATCAATCAGAAATAACTCCAATATTCCTAAGTTTGCCGATACAGGAATTGAGGAATTGGTCAAAAGAGTTGTGGCAAGAGGGGCAAACAGGACGCGGCTGGTTGCAAAGATTGCAGGCGGGGCGCAGATGTTTGCTTTTCAGGGCGGCAATTCTGAGGCAGTCCGGGTAGGGGAAAGGAATGTGGAGGCAAGCAAAAAGAAGCTTGCCCAAATGCGGATACCGATTCTGGCGGAAGATACCGGTAAAAATTACGGAAGAACCGTTATCTTCTATCCGGAAAACGGAGATTTTGTGATTCGTGCGGTAGGAAAACCGGAAAAAGTTATTTAATCGGAAGGTAAAGAAATTGGATACAGAAAATCAGAAGACGAATACAACCGCCTCGGACGCAGCGCATGAAGAGGTTCTGGAAGAGGCTCTCGATGAAATCAGGGATGCTGCGTATTTAGAGATAGAAAAAGAACGAGATCGTAAGAGAGAGCTGAAAAAGGCGCAAGAACGTGCTAGGAAAAGAAGGCTGATTCCCCCTTTTATGATGCTCCTTGCAGGCGCAATTATCAGCATTGCGATGTATATTATGCATTATCCGGTGAAGGGTAGGCTTGTTGTTTTACTGTGTGTGTTGATTATTTCCTATCTTGTAGGGGAAATATTTAAATGGATGCTGGATCGTTTTGAGGCGCAGATTGAGGAGGCACGCATGGAAGAGGGCGAAGTCATTGAAAAGGAGCTGGAGGAAGATGGGGAAGCGGCAAAGGTGAATCAATCGGGTGAAGCCGGCGAGGAATGATAGCTTCTTAATTATAGGAATGTAATGGAGAAACGTGCATGGAAGAAGCAGGCAGAAAGAAGCTTTGGGAGGAATATGAGAAGACAAAGGCTCCCGAAGTGAGGGAAAAAATTATACTGGAGTATGCGCCGCTTGTGAAACTTGTTGCGGGACGTCTTAGTATGTATCTGGGTTACAATGTGGAGTATGAAGATTTAGTAAGTTATGGCGTTTTCGGATTGATTGATGCAATTGATAAATTTGATACGCTCAAGGACGTTAAATTTGAAACTTATGCCAGTCTTCGGATTCGTGGCGCCATTTTGGACCAGATACGCAAGATGGACTGGATACCCAGGACCATCAGGCAGAAACAGAAAAAGATTGACGCCGTAATCAGGGAAATTGAAACGAAGCACGGCAGAAGCGCGACCGATGATGAAATAGCAGCGGGTCTCGGCATTACCAATGACGAATATATTGACTGGCAGTCTCAGATGAAAGTAACAAATATTGTGTCCTTAAATGAATTTATGGAGCAGGGCAGTGAGATTCCAAACGACAATAACAGTCATAGTACGCAGTTTGACGGACCGGAAGAGGTCATCGAGAAAGAGGAACTGAAAAGGATTCTGGCGGAGTCCTTAGAGACGCTGACAGAAAAAGAGAGGAAAGTAATTTTATTGTACTATTATGAGGATCTGACATTGAAAGAAATCAGCAGTATTTTAGAGGTGTCGGAATCCAGGATTTCACAGCTGCATACGAGGGCTTTGCAGAAAATGAAAGTCAGACTGGGGAGTTATATGGGTATTCTGACTGACAGGAATTAAGGACACTGATAATTGTTGTACAGCACGAAGAGAATAGATGGGGTGAATATGAACGGATATTTCAGATTGATTCATGAAAAGAACAGAACCGGTATAAAGCTGATTCCGCCGACGGACGGCGGTAAACCGATTGCCGCTAAAGATGTGACAGAATACTTGTCAATGAAAGACATTGTTTATGACAGGACTGTTTTATACAAAGCGATGGAAGCGATGGAAAATGAAGAGAAAGTCGTTCTCTTGTCAAACATACCTACGCTTGTGGAGCGGGAGTGTTATAAGTTTACGATGTCGCAGGATTACATGCAGGCTTATGTGAAGTTTTATGCCCCTTCTATCGGCGGTGAGGAAATGACGCCCCAGGAACTGATCGAGGATTTGAAAATCAAGGGAATCCGTTTCGGAGTGAAACAGGAGGTTGTTGCGGAATTTTTTAAAAACCGTAATTATTGTGAAGAAATCCTGATAGCGGAGGGTCTGGCTCCTGTACAGGGAAAAGATGCGTATATTGAATATCATTTTAATACAGATAAAAAAGCGAAACCTACATTGAAGGAAGATGGCAGCGTGGATTTCTTCCAGCTGAATGTGGTGCAGCATTGTAATAAGGGCGACGTACTGGCGACGCTTGTTCCCGAAGTGCCGGGGAAATACGGCATGACGATTACCGGGGAACGTATTAAACCTTTTGATGTAAAAAAGACTGCGTTAAAGTACGGAAATAATATTGAAATTTCAGAGGATAAAACAACATTGACTTCTATGGTCAACGGACATGTGGAACTGGTAGAGGACAGTGTTTTCGTTTCGGATGTACTTATCGTGGAAAATGTGGATAATGCAACCGGCAATATAGATTATGAAGGAAGCGTGCAGATTAACGGCAATGTATGCACGAATTTCCAGGTGAAAGCGAAGGGCAATATCGAGGTAAAAGGCGTCGTAGAAGGCGCGGTGATAGAAGCGGACGGCAATATTATCATTGCCAGGGGCATGAACGGCATGGCAAGGGGAACGCTGAAAGCCGGCGGCAATATTATTGCGAAATTCTTAGAGAACGTAAAAGCGGAGGCGGGCGGTTATATCGCTTCCGAGTCTATCCTGCATAGTACAGTTATGGCGGGAACGGAAATTAATGTAGACGGTAAGAGGGGATTTATCACGGGCGGAAAAGCCAGCGCGGTAAATTGTATCAATGTAAAGACCCTGGGTTCTTCCATGGGCGCCGATACGGTTGTGGAAGTGGGAACTGATCCGAATCTCGCCATAAAAATACAGGAGCTGCAGCAGCAGATAGAGGAAGAGGAAAAATCCTTACAGCCTATTCAGCAGATTCTTGTGACGACGAAACAAAAAATTGCCAAAGGCGTTAAAATGACGCCGGAGCAGCTGCAATATATCAAAACGCTCACAGATGCGAATCAGGTAAAAACAGCAAACTTAAAAAGCTATGCAGAAGAGGTGGAAACGCTGCAGAAACAGATGAAGGGTAAGGAAGGCGCTGCTGTGATTGTCAGGGGTTCCGTATATCCGGGTACCAGAATCTGTATCGGGGACGTGTCCATGACCGTACAGAAATCGGCGCAGTATTGCAGGTTCATTAAATCCCGCGGGGATGTAAAACTGACGGGGATTTAAGGTGTTTTAAGGTGTTATAGGAGGCGATAGGCTATGGCGATAGGGCAGATTGAAATACAGGGACAAATCACAAGGGCGCATGATATTACGACGATTAAGCATCATGAAGACAATAAGGGAATGGTAGAGCAGACAAACGTCAGTAACCAATTCGCTAAGCAGGTTGAGAACCATGTGAAGAGAGTAAACGATGGGCAGAAGCCGGAGTACTATAATAAAAAATTTGATGCCAAGGATAAAGGCAGCAATGAATACAGCGGTGACGGCGGACGCAGAAGAAAAAAGACAGAAAAAGAGCAGGACGGTAAGGTACTTTTAAAAAGCGTCGGAAATATTGATTTTTCTGTATAATCATGACAATAGAACGTTACGGAACATATTTTTCTTGTTTATTTTAATAGAATCCTCGCAGAGCGGGGATTCTATTATGTACATTGATTAGGTCCTATAAAAAGCGACGGCAAATATCGCGGACTGAGAGAAAGGCATGGTTATTAACATGGGCGTAACTGAGATTATTTTAATAATAGCAGGTGTTATTGCTTTTGCATTAGGATATATTCTGCCTACCCGGAAGAGGAATATGGATGAGGAACTCCAGTTAATCAGTGAGGACGAGGTGCGCAAGCTGATTGACAGGGAAACCGAGGGCGTAAAAGAGCATATTGCGGATATTGTGGATGAGACAATTACTTATGCCATGGAAAAAGCGGAACGCTCCATGGAACGGCTGACCAATGAGAAAATCATGGCAATCAACGAATATTCTGATACGGTGATAGAAGAAATCAATAAGAATCATAAAGAGGTTCTCTTTTTATACGATATGCTGAACGACAAAGATGAAAATCTAAAGAGTGTCGTTTCCGAGTCTATGAAGTTAGCGGAAGAGATTAAGCAGACTGTCAGGGATGCGGAAATTACAGCAGGAGAAACCCAGGATGCTCTAAAAGAAACGCAGGAAGCTCTTGTAGAAATGCAGGAAGCTCTTATAGAGATACAAGAAGCTGTGAAACGCAGGGCGGCAGCGGTAGCCGAAATGCCTGATATCGCACCGGCTCATGCGCCCCAGATGGCGGAAGTACAAGAGCCTGTCAGAAACGTGGCGCCGCAGACAGTGGACATGCCAGAACTGGAAATGGAGGCTCCAATGGTGGAAAACCCGGAAGCGGAAACCTTTGTTCCTTTTATTCCACAGAGGGTAGAGATTGTCCACGGAGCCGAAGGGGATTATGTGGCGTCGGAGCAGCCGGAGTTACCGGTGCAGGAGCTTTTTGATTTTGCCCCTGCAGAGAAGAGCAGCGTAAATGCGGAAAGAGTCATGGAGGAGTACCGGGAAGAAACGCCTGATTATGGGACTTTCCGGGATAGGTCAGAGGAAATCAAATCCGTGGATCTTCGGTTTGTCAGCGGAAAAGAAAATACAAGAAACAGTAACGATAGGATTTTGGAACTGCATAAGGCAGGAAAATCCAATATGGCGATAGCCAGGGAACTGGGTCTTGGAATCGGGGAAGTGAAACTGGTCATCGATTTGTTTGAAGGATTATAATGGCAGGTGGCTTATGGAATTGAAATATTATTTACGGGGGCTTGGGCTTGGCATTGTGGTGACGGCGATTATCATGGGCATCGCATCTTCAAGAGGACGGAAAATGACGGATGCGGAAATTATCGCCAGGGCCAGGCAGCTTGGAATGACAGAAAATACGGTTTTGACGGACAACGCCGGCAAGGATGATGCGTCAGAAGACTTATCCGGGGAACAGGACGCCGATACGGATGGGAACGAGTCAGGAAACGATGCAGCGGATAACTCTGCTGGAAATGATACGGCAGAAAATCCCCCGGCGGATGAAAATCCCGGACAGGATAATGCAGGCAGTGATGAAGCGCTAACGTCTGATACGGATAGGGAAAATCGCGATTCGGAGACTCCAGGAGGGGCAGACGCCCCAGAAGAAGAGAATGCTGCGGGAGAAACAGACGGGTCAAAGAAGCCGGATGATTCGGAAAATGAAGATTTAGAAGAGACAGACACCCATAAGACGTCGAAGGCAGTCGTTATTGTCATCGGAAGCGGCGACGGTTCCTATGCCGCCAGCAAAAAATTGGAAGATGCAGGCGCAATCGCTTCGGCGGCGGATTTTGATACATTCTTATGTGAGAACGGCTATGACAAGAAAATCCGGACGGGAACCTATACAATTCCCGCCAATGCCAGCGAAGAGCAGATGGCGCGGATTATTACGGGAGCCGAATAAAAGGCTTGCATAATGAGGGGTTTTATGGTATAGTATCTAAGCGTGTCTGGATAATCATACCATGCACCATAAAAAACACATGTGCCCATGACCCGTTGGTGCTTCTGGGTAAGAAGTTAGCGGGCAGACAGTTTCGTCTAAGGCATATGGAAGAAAACAACTAAATGGAGGAAAGAAACATGAGCGTTATTTCAATGAAGCAGTTATTAGAAGCAGGTGTTCACTTCGGACACCAGACAAGAAGATGGAACCCCAAAATGGCTCCGTATATCTTTACAGAGAGAAACGGTATCCACATCATTGACTTACAGAAATCCGTAGGGAAAGTGGACGAAGCATACAGAGCTGTATTCGATGTGGCTTCCCAGGGCGGAACTATTCTTTTCGTCGGCACGAAGAAACAGGCGCAGGACGCTGTCAAGACAGAAGCGGAACGCTGTGGAATGTATTATGTAAACGAGAGATGGCTGGGCGGAATGCTGACCAACTTCAAGACAATCCAGTCCAGAATCGAAAGACTGAAAGCAATTGAAACCATGTCGGAAGACGGCACGTTTGAAGTGCTTCCCAAGAAAGAGGTTATCAAACTCAGAAAAGAATGGGAAAAATTAGAGAAAAACCTGGGCGGAATCAAAGAAATGACAAGGATTCCCGACTGTATTTTTGTAGTAGACCCTAAGAAGGAAAAAATCTGCGTACAGGAAGCGCATACCCTTGGCATTACGTTGATTGGTATCGGCGATACGAACTGCGACCCGGAAGAACTGGATTATATTATTCCGGGGAATGATGATGCAATCCGGGCAGTGAAACTGATTGTTTCCAAAATGGCGGACGCTGTTATTGAAGCCAACCAGGGCGAAGAAAATTATGTAGAAGAAACAGATAACGCCGCACAGGAAGCTGCAGCAGAAGAGGACACTGTTACAGAAGCACAAAACACGGAAGCATAAGGAAAAGGAAAGATAAATAGTAGGAGGAAAATATCGATGGCTATCACAGCAGCAATGGTAAAAGAATTAAGAGAAATGACCGATGCGGGCATGATGGATTGTAAAAAGGCGCTCGTTGAGACCGACGGCGATATGGAAGCAGCGGTTGAGTATCTGAGAAAGAACGGACAGGCAAAAGCAGAAAAGAAAGCTGGCAGAATCGCGGCGGAAGGGCTTTGCCGTGTTGCAATAAAAGACGACAAGACGGCAGCAGTCGTAGAAGTCAATTCTGAGACGGATTTCGTAGCGAAAAATGAAGACTTCCAGGCATATGTAGAAGCAGTTGCCACACAGGCAGTTAATTCTAATGCAGCTGACTTAGACGCTTTTCTGGCGGAAAGCTGGCATCTGGATACTTCTAAGACCGTCAAAGATGCGCTTGTTGATAAAATTGCGGTTATTGGCGAGAATTTAAGTATCAGAAGGTTCCAGAAAGTCGTTGCAGCAGACGGCTGCGCAGTAACTTATGTACATGGCGGCGGCAGAATCGGCGTTATCGTGGAAGCAGCTACCGATGTTGTAAACGATGGTGTGAAAGAGGCGCTGACGAATCTTGCAATGCAGGTTGCCGCATTAAATCCGAAATATGTTTCTACGGATGATGTATCCGAGGAATATAAGGCGCATGAAAAAGAGATTCTTGCAGAGCAGATTAAGAACGACCCGAAGATGGCAGGAAAGCCGGAAAAAGTTATCGAAGGCGCTGTCAACGGACGTCTGAACAAAGAATTAAAAGAAGTATGTCTCTTAGAGCAGGTATATGTTAAAGCGGAAGACGGCAAACAGCCGGTGGCAAAATATATCGAGCAGGTTGCGAAAGAGAACAATGCGAACCTTTCCATCAAATCTTTCGTCCGTTTTGAGACCGGCGAAGGCATTGAGAAAAAGGAAGAGAATTTCGCGGAAGAAGTAGCGAAGCAGATGGCAGGAAATTAAAAAATACAGAAATGAACCGATAAGACATCATTACTTGTTATAGGAGTAATGGTGTCTTTCTTCTATAAAGAAATTCCTCCAATCTGCCGATATATCAGATAAGAGTCGTTATGGAACAATACAAAATTTCATAACGGGTGTAATATTATCATATTATAGAAACGGATTTCGCACACAGTCAAAGGAGGACGAGCAAATGAGTAAAATCGAGGGGTATAGCGTATACCAGAACAATTATGCATCTAGTGCAGTAAAGAGCCGGAATGCAAAAGACGCGAAGAAGACGGATGAGACCAAGAAAAATGAGAAAAAAGAGAACCCGGTACAGTTGAGCCAGAAAGCAAAGAAACTGTTGGAAAAACTGCAGAAAACTTACGGCAATATGGATTTTATCGTTGCCGATTATGCCAGTGACGAAGAGGCGTCTGCATATCTGGCAAGGGGCACGAAGGAATACAGCGTTCTGCTTGATCCAGAAACTTTAGAAGAAATGGCGTCCGACGATACAGTATTGGAAGAACAGATCGGCGTTTTGGAAGATGCAGTCGGACAGCTAAAAGATATGAAAGAACAGTTAGGGGACAAGAAAGACGAAGTGACGCATCTTGGCGTATCCATTGATAAGGATGGCAGCGTATCTTATTTTGCCGATTTGGAAAAGGCAGGGGAAAAGCAGAAAGAATGGATAGAAAAGACGCTGGAAAATAAGAAAGAAGAGAGAAGTGAACGGGAAAAGAAAGCGCAGGAAGAACTGGCGGCGCATGAGAGAACACAGAAGACGAGTGTGCGCGCGGATTCCGTAGAGGAATTACTTGAGAAAATCCGTACGCTGGATTGGGATCAGGTAAAATCCGAGGAAAAACAGGAAACCGGAGGAAGGTTTGATTTTAGTATCTAAGATTTTAGGATATAAGAGGACGGACAGTCATGGAAAATTTAAGAAATGAGACGGTTCCCGTAAGAGAGGGTATCTTGCGGAAGAAATATTATCTTTATCTTACGGAGTTTTTTGCGGGAATGTCGGTAATGGCAGTGGAGCTTGGCGCAAGCCGGCTCCTTGCTCCGTATTTCAGCTCTTCGCAGATTGTATGGACAATTATCATCGGGACGATTATGATTGCCATGGCGCTTGGCAATATCTGGGGCGGCAGGAGCGCGGACAAAAATCCGGATCCGGACAGGCTTTATGTCCGGATTATCATAGCGGCAATCTGGATTGCGGCGATTCCGGTCGTGGGCAAATACATTATTATAGGAATTTCGGCGGCGCTGGTTTTTACGATTAGCAATCAGTTTTTAGTCTGCGCGGCTTTTTTGGCGTGTATGGTTATTTTTGTGTTTCCGCTGTTTTTGCTGGGGACGGTAACGCCGTCTTTGGTGAAGTATACGGTGGACAGCTTAGATGAGAGCGGAAAAACGGTAGGGTCGCTTGGCGCGTTTAATACGATTGGAAGCATTATTGGGACATTCCTGCCCACATTTGTGACGATTCCGACAGTGGGCACGTCCGTCACATTTCTAATTTTTGCAGGGATACTGCTGGCGCTTTCCGCCATCTATTTTATCAGTACGAAAAGGAAAAAAGGACAATTAATAGCGGGTGTTATATTATATATCATATGCTGTATATCCGGGGCTTCCAACAGTTTTGCATTCTGGGAAAAGGACTTATTATACGAAGGCGAGTCCATCTACAATTATCTGCAGGTAAAGGAAACGCCGGACAGCGTTATTTTATCGACGAATGTACTGTTTGGCGTGCAGTCCATCATGAAAAAAGAGGGCGGCGCCACGGGAATGTACTATGACTATGCAATGGCTGCGCCGCTGATGGCGGGAGCCTCGGACGGGGATATTTTGATTCTGGGTATGGGAACCGGAACATACGCCAGGCAGTGTCAGCGTTATTACGAAGGAGCTTTTGTGGAAGGCGTGGAAATCGACCAGAAGATAACGGATTTATCGGGAACGTATTTTGATCTGCCTTCTTCGGTGCCGGTGACGACTTATGACGGGCGCAGTTTCCTGGCAGCGGATAAAAAGCTCTACGATGTGATTATGGTGGACGCCTATCAGGATATTACGATTCCGTTCCAGATGTCGTCCGTGGAATTTTTTACTTTGGTCAAAGAGCATCTGAAGGAAAACGGCGTTATGGTCGTCAATATGAATATGCATTCCGATAGGGAAGGAAATATCAACGAATATCTGTCGGATACGATTGCTGCTGTTTTTGAGAATGTATATACCGTGGACGTGTCAGGTTCCACTAACCGGGAACTTTTTGCCACGCAGAATGAGGATATGCTGGCGGAGTTTGAAGCTGGCAGAAGCGAGGTTGCGGATGAGCAGCTGCAAAAGATGCTTGCAAAGACCGCGGAGGGCATTCTTCCTTATGAAAAGGGGGAATATCTGCTGACGGATGATAAAGCGCCCGTCGAACTGCTGGGAATGCAGGTCATAGACGATTTGATTAAACGGGAGTTAGTTTATTATAAACAGGTATTTAAAGAGGAAGGAATCGAAGGTCTGCTGCGGGGATTTTAAAAAAGGGCGTTTAAAAAGTTTCTTTTCGGAGATGCTAAAGAAAAAGCAGGATATGGAAAGCGGCATATCCGGAAAGGAAACAGTCAAAGATGGAATTGAAAAACAGCGTGACCAAAGAGAATCTGATGCGTGCCTTCGCGGGGGAAAGCCAGGCGAGAAACCGTTATACCATTGCTGCGGGACAGGCAAGAGAGGAAAAATTGTATGTTATTGAAGCGGTATTTCGTTTTACCGCCAAGCAGGAAAAAGAACATGCGGAGGTTTTTTACCGCTATTTAAGTGAGATGGCAGGGGAAAATATCGCCATAGACGGCGCATATCCGGTGGATATATCCAATGATGCCGCTTCCCTTCTGCGGATGGCGCAGCACAATGAGTACGAAGAGCATGACGATGTATATCAGAATTTTGCCAGGAAAGCGGAAGAGGAAGGGTTTTCTCATATAGCGGATTCTTTTAGACAGATTGCGGAAATTGAGAAGATTCATGGAAATCGTTTCGGTCAGTTTGCCGAGTGGTTGGAGCAGGGTAAGCTCTTCGTATCCGATGTGGAAACGGCGTGGATGTGCATGGAGTGCGGACATATTTACCGTGGTACGCAGGTGCCGCCGGTCTGTCCGGTCTGTCACAATGACAGGGGTTATTTTGTCCGGCTGGAACTGGCGCCCTATACGGGGGACTGTTGTATGTAGACTTGTTAAAAGAGCATTGCAGCGAAAGGAGATTCCTATTTTAGATAGGAGTCTCCCTTTATTTGTCCAATTTTTATCTGCTCCTCAAAAAAATTTCCTAATCTTTTTCATAAAATTCCTTTGCGTAACTTATAATATGTGTTATTATATATAAGAATATGGAAAGCTTAGGAGCCGATGGAAATGGTCGGAACAGACACAGGAGCGGGAAAGACAGGCAGGATGGGCGGACGTTTTCCAAGAATGTGGGGCATTGTCCTTCTCGTTATGATTATATTGGTTTCCGTAACGGTTTTTCGTTTCGTGGGAGCGCATTTTCAGACAGTGAGGGAAAAGCTGATAGCCTGGAAGGCGCAGACCAAAGAAGCCGAGATTGTTTCCGCTGCGGAAGTTTCGGATATGGATATGATAGAGGAAATAGAAGAAAGCAGCCCGGAGCCGGAAACGGATTCACCGCTTTATACGGCGGAGCCTGTGACCGTTTCTAAACGGGGACAGGCAGATAGGACAGCAGGGGATGACAGCTTAGACCCGGCAAAAGAAGCGGAAGATATTCATAAGGTCTATTTGACTTTTGATGACGGACCAAGCAGCAATACGGGCAGGATTTTGGATATCCTTGCGGAATATGACGTGAAGGCGACGTTTTTTGTCGTTGGGAAAGAAGAGGAAGAATATCAGGCGTTATATAATCGCATTGTGGAGGAAGGCCATACGTTGGGAATGCATTCCTACAGTCATAAGTATGGCGAAATCTATCAGT
>JAMPHJ010000060.1 GCA_023663465.1 Muribaculaceae bacterium
TGCTGACCAAGCAGAAGTTTTCCTTTGATTCCAACGGAAAACTGGCAAACTGCGAATCGAAGGACGCTTCTAAATGCGAGATTTTCATCGTGGAAGGGGATTCTGCGGGCGGCAGCGCCAAAACCGCCAGAAACCGAATGTTTCAGGCAATCCTGCCCATCCGTGGTAAGATTCTGAATGTGGAAAAAGCAAGCATTGACAAGATTCTTGCCAATGCGGAAATCAAAACCATGATTAACGCTTTTGGCTGCGGTTTTTCGGAAGGCTACGGCAATGATTTTGATATTTCCAAACTGCGCTATGATAAAATCATTATTATGGCGGATGCGGACGTGGACGGCGCACATATATCCACTTTGCTTCTGACGCTGTTTTACCGGTTTATGCCGGAGCTGATTTATGAAGGACATGTTTATATCGCCATGCCGCCCCTCTATAAAGCGATGCCTGCTAAGGGAAAAGAAGAATATCTTTATGACGATAAAGCGTTAGAAAAATATCGTAAGAGACACAAAGGACCTTTTACCTTACAGCGATATAAAGGTCTGGGCGAAATGGACGCGCAGCAGCTTTGGGAAACGACCCTCGACCCGGAAAGCAGACTGTTGAAGCTGGTGGAAATCGAAGATGCGAGAATGGCTTCCGAAGTGACGGAAATGTTGATGGGCACGGAAGTGCCGCCCCGGAAGGAATTTATTTACCACCATGCAAAAGAAGCGGAACTGGATATTTAAAATACGATGAAATAAAAGCAGAGGTATGATTAGTTTATGGACGAGCGAATCATAAAAACCGAATATTCCGAAGTGATGCAGAAATCTTATATCGACTATGCAATGAGCGTCATTATCGCCAGAGCGCTTCCCGACGCCCGGGATGGATTAAAGCCGGTGCAGCGGCGGACGCTTTACGATATGTATGAGCTGGGAATCCGCTATGACAGACCCTACCGTAAATCCGCGCGTATCGTCGGGGATACGATGGGTAAATACCATCCCCACGGCGACAGCTCCATCTATGACGCGCTCGTCGTAATGACCCAGGATTTCAAAAAAGGGCTGCCTCTGATTGACGGGCACGGCAATTTCGGCAATATCGAAGGCGACGGCGCAGCGGCAATGCGTTATACGGAAGCAAGGCTTGAGAAGATTACGCAGGAAGCTTTTCTGGCGGATTTGGATAAAGATGTCGTAGATTTTATGCCCAATTTTGATGAAACGGAAAAGGAACCCAGCGTTTTGCCGGTCAAGATACCGAATCTGCTGATCAACGGTTCGGAAGGAATCGCCGTCGGCATGGCGACCAATATCCCCCCGCACAACTTAGGAGAAGTCATCAATGCGGTCAAAGCCTATATGCAGGATGAGAATATTACCACAAGAGAATTGATGCGCTATGTGAAAGGTCCAGACTTCCCGACCGGCGGCATTGTCATCAATCAGGATGAGCTTCTGGATATTTACGAAACCGGAACGGGGAAAATCAAAATCCGCGGGAAGGTAGAAGTGGAAAAGGCGAAGGGCGGCAGGATAAACCTTGTCATTACAGAAATTCCCTATACCATGATTGGTTCTAATATCGGTAAATTCTTAATGGATGTGGCGGCGCTTGCAGAAACGAAGAAGACGCAGGATATCGTAGATATTACGAACCAGTCTTCCAAAGAAGGCATCCGCATTGTGATCGAACTGCGTAGAGACGCCGATATTGAGAATTTTAAGAATATGCTCTACAAAAAGACGAGACTGGAAGATACGTTCGGCGTCAATATGCTCGCCATTGCAAACGGCAGACCGGAAACGATGGGGTTGAAACAGATTATCAAGGCAAACGTAGATTTCCAGTATGAAGTCGCTACCCGGAAATATAAAAATCTTCTGGCAAAGGAGCTGGATAAGAAAGAAATCCAGGAAGGTCTGATTAAGGCATGTAATGTCATCGACTTAATCATCGAGATTCTCAGAGGCTCTAAAGATAGGAATATGGCAAAGGCATGTCTGGTAGACGGCATAACCGACGGCATTAAATTCAAATCCAAAGAATCCAAAATCATGGCGGCGCAGCTGATGTTTTCCGAGAAGCAAGCAAACGCGATTCTGGAAATGCGCCTGTATAAGCTGATAGGACTGGAAATTGAGGCGTTAATCAACGACCATGAAGAAACGATGGCAAATATTTACCGCTATGAAGATATTTTAGCAAGACGGGATTCTATGGCACAGGTAATCATGAACGAGTTAGATGAGCTAAAAGACGCTTATGCGAGAAAGAGAAGAACCGAAATTACGAATGCCGTCGAAGCGGTTTATGTCGAGAAAAAAGCGGAAGAGATGGATATCCTCTTCTTAATGGACCGATTCGGCTATGCCAGGACCATCGACTTACCGACCTATGAGCGGAATAAAGATACTGTTTTAACGGAAAATAAGTATGTTTTTCAATGCAAAAATACCGGAAAAGTCTGCCTGTTTACCAATACGGGACAGTTACATACGATCAAAGCCGCCGACCTTCCTTTCGGGAAACTGCGGGACAAAGGAATCCCTGTCGATAATATCAGCAATTACGATTCCACGAAGGAAAGCATTGTTTTTGCGGCAAGCCAGACGGATTTGAATTTATACCGGGTTATTTTTGCTACGAAACAGGCGATGTTAAAAGTCGTGGACGGCGGAGAATTCGACGTTACGAAGAGAACCGTAGCGGCGACGAAGCTTTTAGACGACGACGAGGTTATAAGCGTCACCACTTATACGGAACAACACCATATTGTTTTACAATCGAAGGACGGCTATTTCTTACGCTTTAACATCGAAGAAATCCCGGAAAAGAAAAAAGGCGCCATCGGCGTGCGGGGCATGAAGCTGGGAAAAGACGATTTGTTAGAAGCCGTCTATTATACGAAGGGCATCGACGATAAAAGCATTGAATACAAAGAAAAAAAGATAGAATTAAATAAACTGAAACTTGGCAGCAGAGACAGTAAGGGCGTTAAAGTGCGTGTTTAGTTTTCTGACAGAGATGTCAGAATACCTGCCTTTTGCTGAAATTGTCAGGAATTTTGACAAGGAGAACAATATGCGCGTCATAGCAGGCAAAGCCAGAAGCTTACATTTAAAAACCCCCACAGGGGAACATACGAGACCTACCACCGACCGTATCAAGGAAACGCTGTTTAATATGTTACAGCCCTATCTGCCAGACTGTATTTTTCTGGATTTATTCAGCGGCAGCGGCGGCATCGGCATCGAAGCGTTAAGCAGGGGCGCAAGACATGCCTACTTTGTGGAAAACCAGAAAGACGCCATAGCCTGTATCCAGCAGAATCTTCAATTCACAAGACTAAACGAAGATGCGACGCTCTTAAAACAGGATGTTCTCAGCGCGCTTTCCTGCATTCACGAAAAAGAAGCGGATATTATTTTCATGGACCCGCCTTATGAGCAAGGGTTTGAGAAACAGGCGCTGACGCTTTTAGGAGGGCTGCCCTATGTGACGCCAGATACTGTTATCGTAGTGGAAGCGTTACGCCAGAGTGACTTTTCTTATGTAGAACCGCTCGGTTTTTCTGTGACAAAAGAAAAAGTCTATAAGACAAATAAACATGTATTTTTAAAAAAACAGGAAAAATTTGAAAATTTTTAAAGACATTTTATCAAAATTGATTTATGATAACAAAGAAAGAATATTTTAGAGGGACAAGCTTATGAAAGCAGCCATTTATCCGGGTAGTTTTGATCCAGTAACCTTCGGACATTTAGACATCATCAAGCGGGCTTCAGAAATTTTTGATGAATTAACGGTAAGCGTGTTAAATAATAGCGCAAAGACTCCATTGTTTTCTGTGGAAGAACGTGTTAGAATATTAGAAGATGCAACAAAAGACCTTCCGAATGTCAAAATAGATTCTTTCAGCGGTCTTTTGATTGATTATGCAAGGCGCAAGGGCGTCCATGTGGCGATTCGGGGGCTTCGTGCAATCACCGATTTTGAATATGAATTGCAGATAGCCCAGACCAATAAGAAACTATCGAATGGCGAGCTGGACACCGTATTTTTAACGACAAGTCTGGAATATGCCTATTTGAGTTCTTCCAGTGTAAAAGAAATTGCCAGTTTCAACGGGGATATTTCCCAATGCGTTCCCGATTTTGTAGGGAAACTGGTCTATGAAAAATATGGTCATATAAGATAGGAGTAAAGGTTGAAAGAATTGCATTCTTTCAACCGCAAATTTGTGCTGACATCGTAGATGTCCTGGGCACAAATTCGCATGTTGAGAAAGGAGCATGGCTATAGAAATGAGCAGCAGAATCGAACAACTAATCGATGAGATTGAAGATTATATCGACGGATGTAAATATCAGCCTCTTTCTAAGACAAACATTATCGTAAACAAGGAAGAAATCGACGAGCTTCTGCGGGAGCTCCGCATGAAAACGCCCGATGAAATCAAACGCTATCAGAAGATTATCACCAATAAGGAAGCGATTTTAAACGATGCGCGTTCTAAGGCGGAAGCTTTAATCAATGAAGCGACCATACATACCAACGAATTAATCAATGAGCACGAGATTATGCAGCAGGCATATGCCCAGGCGAATGAAGTGGTCACGCTTGCGACGCATCAGGCGCAGGAGATCCTCGATAATGCTACGCTGGAAGCGAACGGCGTCAGGGGTGCGGCAATGCAGTATTTGGATGAAATGCTGGCCAATCTGGACGAAATGATGACGACCACGTTAAATGCCGCCGCGACGCATTATGAAAACTTTTATAATACCATCAGCGGCTATCATGAAGTCGTCAAGGCAAACCGTGCCGAACTGAAACCGCGGGAAGTAGAGGAGTTATTAAAAGAAGTGGACTATGACGACCGCGCCGAGGAATCCCTCAACTTAGATTTATTATAAGGAAAGCTGCCCGATATGATGCAAAAGTTCATAATAAGCCGGTTCCACAAGGAAGCCGGCTTATTATTTTTCACAATCAATTTCATACTGATACTTGTCCTAACAAATCTACTTGTATTTGGAAAGAACGCGTGTATGATTGCTTATGCGAGCGAAGAAGCAGAACCAATCGTCGTAGTCATCGACCCCGGTCACGGCGGTAAGAATCTGGGCGCAGAATACGAAGATATTACGGAAAAAGAGCTGACCCTGACTGTCGCCAAAGCCATGAAAGCGGAGTTAGAACAATACGAGGGCATTAGCGTCTATCTGACAAGAACGGATGACACAGGGCTTTCCCTGGAAGAAAGATGTGAATACGCTGCTAAGCTCAATGCAGATTTTTTATTCTGCCTTCACTTTAACATGTCGGAATATCACACCTTGTTTGGAGCGGAAACCTGGGTCTCGGCTTTTGGTGATATGTATGCGAGAGGCTATGCGTTTGCCGAAATTGAAATGGAGCTGCTTGAGAATATGGGACTCTATTCCCGCGGCATCAAGACCCGGTTAAACGACGACGGGGAAGATTATTACGGTATCATACGCCATGCAACGGAAAGGAATCTGCCCTGCGTCTTAATCGAACACTGTCATTTAGACCAGGACAATGATAAACCCTTTTATGACCGTCAGGAAAAACTAGAAGCTTTCGGCAGGCTGGACGCCGAGGCGGTCGCCAGATATTATGGACTGCGCTCCGAAAGCCTTGGAACAGATTTTAGCGATTATCCGCGCCATGAAACCGAAGCCCCCGCCTATGTGATGCGCCCGGATTTCACGAAACCGGACGTCTGCCTGATAGAAGAGGTTGGGAAAAATGAAAAAAAAGGAGAAGTGACCCTGCGTCTATCCGCTGCGGATTATGATAGTGGTATGCTCTATTACGCTTACAGCTATGATGGCGGCATGACGTTTTCTGAGTTGCAAAAATGGCCGGATAAATCCGTGGATACGTTTGAACTGACGCTGACGATACCTTCCGGCATCATTCCCCAGATTGTCATAAACGCCTATAATGGCTACGATTTATACACCACAAGCAATCTGCTTAGCTTACCGTCCATGAACGCTCCGACGGATAAAGAAAAAGCTGAAAATCCAGATACTGACCCCGCTTTAGAAAAGGATACTGCGGATCCCGTCATAAAATCCGGCAACGCATCCGGCTCCATGCAAACGCATGACGAAGAAGAGGAGGAAACGCCCCTTGGCGTCTTTGATTTTCTCAAATTGTGTCTTTTGTGCGCTTTTCTCGTTTTTACTTTGGTCTTTTCTGTTTATCTGACACTTAGAAACTATAAGCGGAAGCGGAGGCGTAGAAGAAAACATAAATAAGGACGGTTATTGCCGTCTGGATACATTTGTGCATGAAATAGCGGGATATGGACAAATTGGTATCTTTTATCATGCTATAGGTCTGTGCCATGCAGGATAAGCCCCCGAAAGGAAGCAGCGTCAGGATTAAAAACATCCCTTTTTGCCCGATGTAGTTGATGCCGCTCGTAATTTCCAGCATACAATTGCACAATGCCAGAAACATCTGGGGCAGGGAAGAAAAGGGTAGAAGCATCACATTCAACAGATTAAAGAAAACCATGTAACCGCCCAGTTTGCCAATGCCGATTAACCCAGAAACAATCGACTCGTCAACGGCTTCCAGCAAAGAAGGAATATGCGTAGAATCCCCAGAAGTTACTGGAAAAGAGAAAAACGTCGCATTTTTTCTGTAAAACAGCATACGGTAAATCCATCCATAGAAAAGCGGCACACCGTACATAATCAGAAGCGGCGCCCAATGTCCCGACAAGGACAGGGTTCCCATGACAAAACTGACAAAATAAATCGGACCGATATTGTTACAAAAGGAAAGCAGGAATTCTCCTTCCCGTTCGGATAATCTGCCTGCATGACATAGCTCGCCGATTACCCTTGCGCCCATCGGGAAGCCGCAGAGCATACCGATTAAGATGACATAGGAGCCGTTTAAAGAAGTCCCCCATATTGCATGAAATAAGGGATGAAACCACTTGGCAAAGCATTCCGTCAGATTCCTGCGTACCATAATGCCAGATAAAATCATAAAAGGCAGAAGCGTCGGAATCATTTTCTGGAACCATAAAAGCAGTCCGGTATAGGCATAAGAAAGGGACTGGGTAGGATAGCGCAGAAGCAGATACGTCAGATAGAGGGCAAGCAGCGTAAATAAAAGCTGCACAAAAGAATCCGATAATTTTTTGAACATACAATTTCTCCATGTCAGGGCGGCCGCTTTCAGAACACCGCGCCCGGATGCCGGGATAAACTCTTACTTTCAATATATGTCAACAGGAGGAGCGGATATGCAATCCGATAAACTATCATTGGACAAAATAGAGGCTGTCATTTTCGACTTAGACGGCTCCCTCATAGACTCTATGTGGCTATGGCACGCTATTGATATCGAATACTTAGGCAGATTCGGCTTAACACCGCCTGCAGATTTGCAGGCCCGCATCGGCGGAAGGAGTTTTAGCGAGACAGCGGTTTACTTTAAGGAAACTTTCCAGATTCCCGATACGTTAGAGCAGATTAAGGCAGACTGGAACCGGATGGCATGGGATAAATACAGCCATGAAGTCCCGCTAAAGGCGGGCGCAGAGCTTTTCATAGAGCGTTGTGTCCGACAGAATATCCGTCTGGGGATTGCTACAAGCAATTCCAGGGAGTTAGTGGAAAACGTTATCACTGTCCATCGTCTGAACGCTTACTTTGACTGTATTATGACAGGCTGCGATGTGGAAAGGGGAAAACCGGCGCCGGATATTTATCTTGCCGCTGCAAAAGCGCTTTTGGCAAAACCCGAACGCTGCCTTGTATTTGAGGACATCATTCCCGGTATTCTGGCTGGAAAAGCGGCGGGCATGAAAGTATGCGCCGTCTATGATGATGCATCTGCGCCAGAAGATAGCAGAAAGAAAGAACTTGCCGATTATTATATTCATGACTTTAGGGATATCGTAGAGTAAGAATGGGGGATTACTACAAAACTATGGGATTTTTACCGATATCAAAAGAGGATATGGAGCGTGAAGGAATCCGCCAGCTGGATTTCGTCTATGTGATAGGGGACGCCTATGTGGACCATCCCTCTTTTGGTCATGCGATTATCAGCCGGGTACTGGAAGCCCACGGTTATCGTGTGGGCATCATATCGCAGCCGGACTGGCGGAATGATAAGAGTATCACAGTGCTTGGGAAACCCCGGCTTGGGTTTCTTGTATCCGCCGGCAACATGGATTCTATGGTGAATCATTATTATGTTTCCAAGAAACACCGGCAGCATGACGCTTATACCCCCGGCGGCGTCCCTTACATGCGCCCCGACCATGCCTCTATCGTATACGGGAACCTGATACGGAAAACTTATAAAGACGTCCCCATTATTCTTGGCGGCATCGAAGCCAGCCTGCGCCGGATGGCGCATTATGATTATTGGTCTGACAGACTGAAACATTCCGTATTGCTGGATAGCCAGGTGGATTTGATTTCCTATGGGATGGGGGAAAAATCCATTGTGGAAATTGCCGATGCGCTTGCGGCCCACATTGCGGTAAAAGATATTACCTTCATTCCCGGTACCGTCTATAAGACAAGGGACTTATCCGGCATTTATCAGCCCATCATGCTGCCTTCCTACGAGGCTATGGAAGCTGACCCGATACGATATGCGGACAGTTTTGCCATCCAATATCAGAATACGGACGCTTTTACCGGGCAGGTTCTGGTCGAGGAATATCCGCATCAGATTTATATCGTGCAAAATCCGCCCCAGAAACCGCTTACAACACAAGAAATGGATTCTATCTACGAACTTCCCTATATGCGCACCTATCACCCCTCTTATGAGGCAAAAGGCGGCGTTCCGGCAATTTCGGAAGTCAAATTTTCCCTGATCAGTAACCGGGGGTGTTATGGCGGCTGCAGCTTCTGCGCGCTCACATTCCATCAGGGAAGGACGCTGCAGACAAGAAGCCATGAATCCCTTTTAAGGGAAGCCGAAGAGATGATAAAAGACCCCGATTTTAAGGGCTATATCCATGACGTGGGCGGTCCTACGGCCAATTTCAGGCACCCGTCCTGCCAGAAACAGCTTAAAGAAGGCGTCTGTAAGCATAGGCAGTGCCTTTTTCCCAAGCCCTGTCCGAATCTGTATGTGGACCATACGGATTATCTTGCGCTGCTTCGGAAGCTGCGCGCCCTGCCGGGCGTGAAAAAGGTGTTTATCCGTTCCGGGATTCGTTTTGACTATCTGCTTGCGGATAAAGACGAAACTTTTTTTAGGGAACTTGTAGAGCATCATGTCAGCGGACAGTTAAAAGTCGCGCCAGAGCATATCTCAGATGCCGTTTTAACCAAAATGGGGAAGCCGGGGCGGGATATTTACGAGCAATTTGTCCGAAAGTATGATAAAATCAATAAGAGACTTGGAAAAAAGCAGTTTCTGGTGCCTTATCTGATGTCTTCCCATCCGGGTTCCGCCCTGAAAGAAGCGGTAGAACTTGCGGAGTATTCCAGGGATATCGGATATATGCCGGAGCAGGTACAGGATTTTTACCCGACTCCGTCTACCGTCTCTACCGTCATGTACTATACCGGAATCGACCCGCGCACCAAAGAGCCTGTTTATGTCTGTAAAAATCCCCATGAGAAGGCAATGCAGCGGGCGCTTATCCAATACCGTAATCCGGACAATTACGAGCTTGTGCATGAAGCCCTCATCAAAGCGGGCAGGAAGGACTTAATCGGGTTCGATAAGAAGTGCCTGATTCGTCCCAGGAAAGCGCCAGATAAGATACCTTCCAAAAAGCAAAAGAAGAAAACCATACGGAACATACATAAGCGGAAAGGTTGAAAAACCGTATCTTGAAACCAGAAAACGCCAAAGCATCCGGGCAAACCCGGAAAGAAGGAGGACTATGAACATAGCGGTTATTACGGGAGCCTCTTCCGGCATGGGCAGAGAGTTTGCAAGACAGCTTGCCCCCACATTATCCAGAACAAAAGAACTCTGGCTGATTGCCAGAAGAAAAGAAGCCTTAGAGGAAACGGCGGCATTTTTAGAAGGCACATTCTTAAAAGAGAAGAGCGGGCGGACTCCTAAAATCCGGATCCTGCCGATGGACATTACGGAGGATGCGCAGTTATCCCAATTTGCAGAAATTCTCATGATACGAAACGCCCATATATCGGTTCTCATAAATTGTGCGGGCATCGGCACTTATGGAGCATTTGAGAAGCAATCCAGGGACGAGGTGGCGGAAACAGTACGGCTGAATGTCCTTGCGCTGACCCAGATTACCAAATTCTGCCTTCCCTATATGAAAAAGGGGAGCAAAATCATCCAGCTTTCTTCGGGAAGCGCCTTTTTACCGCAGCCGGATTTTGCGGTGTATGCGGCTTCTAAGGCGTATGTTTACTCTTTTGGGAAGGCATTGGCAAAGGAGTTAAAAAAAGAAGGCATTTCAGTCACCGTAGTCTGTCCGGGACCTGTGGATACACCGTTTCTGACACATGCCTATGGAAGATACGGTAAGATGAATTTCCTTAAAAAACTGACCATGACAAAGCCCGAAAAAGTGGTAAAAAAGGCGCTGGCGGACAGCAGACGGAAGAAAGTATTATCCCTATACGGAATCCCGATGAAAGCATTATACAAACTGACGAGAGGACTCATTCGATGAAAAAAATAATTGCAAAAGGTCAATACGGCTATATCCAAAACCGGAAAATCCTATCCACCCTCAGAACCATCCTTTTTTTCGGGATATCCCTTGCTCTCTATGGAATCGGCATTTATTCTACTGGCAGCAATAAAAACCTTCTGACCATCGTCGCGGTCTTAGGCTGCCTTCCATCCTGCAAGAGCGCCGTCAACGCAGTCATGTTCTGGAGGGCGAAAGGCTGCAGCGGGACAGTACGGGACAAGGTCGCGCCATTTGATGGGAAGCTGCTTTCTTTTTACGACATGTACTTTACCTCGTACCGGGAAAATTTCCCAATCAGCCATATGGTGTTAAAAGGCAGCGTCCTCTGCGGCTACACGGAAAGTGCGAAATGCAATGTAAACGCAGGAGAAAAACACCTGGAACAGATGCTTCTACAGGATGGTTATAAAAACATGACAATAAAAATCTTCCAGAATATAGATAAATATGTTGACCGACTCAGTCAATTGCAAACATCGGATATCGAACCGCATAAGCATACGGACGATATTGTGAAAACGCTTTACTCCATATCCTTATAACCGGAGCTGACAATCATGTATCAGAGAATCATCACCCCAAGGGAAGCCGGGCAGCGGCTTGATAAATATCTTCATAAATTACTGCCAGAAGCCGGAAGCAGTTTCTTATATAAAATGTTGCGCAAAAAAAACATCGTTTTAAATGATAAAAAAGCGCTGGGCAGTGAAAAAATCGTTTCTGGAGACGTAATATCCGTCTATTTTTCGGAAGAGACCTTACAGAAATTCATGGGCGTACAGCAGACAAGCCCCCGGATTTCTAAAGACGCAGTTCCGGTTTTATATGAAAACGAATATATTCTGATTGCCGATAAACCTGCGGGACTCCTGACCCAGAAGGCAGAAGCGTCCGATGTTTCCTTAAATGAATGGCTTGTCCAATATTTACTTGCCACCCATCAGATAACAGAAGAAGAGTTACAGACCTTTAGACCTTCCGCCTGTAACCGCTTAGACAGAAATACAAGCGGCATCGTTTTGTGCGGCAAAACCGTAGCCGGCGCGCAGATGCTCTCAGAGGCTTTAAAATCCCGCCGGCTCCACAAATTTTATATGCTCTATGTCAAAGGAAGCCTGACAAAAGAACAGACCATCGAAGGCTATCTGGTAAAAGATGCACAACACAATAAAGTACAGATTGATTCCAAGCCTCATGCCACGCAAAGCGGCGAGCGCACACTCGTTAAGGAATCTTATATCCAGACAAGATATATTCCCATCCGACAGGGAAGTGATAAAACTTTATTAGAAGTAGAGCTGATTACCGGCAAATCCCATCAGATACGCGCTCATCTTGCAAGTATCGGGCATCCGTTATTGGGGGACTATAAATACGGCGATAAACGCTGGAACGATAGCTATAAAAGAGGCTTTCAGATTTCCCACCAGCTTTTATGCGCCCATAAAATTGTTTTTCCGCCGCTAGAGGCGCCTTTTGAGGAACTGAGCGAGAAGACGTTCTATGCGCCGCTGCCGGATATTTTTGATAAAATTAAGGAAACAAATGACTATGGCTACTTGGAACTCTAGAGGACTGCGGGGGTCTACGCTAGAAGACCTGATTAACCGCACAAACGAGAAATATGCAGAAAACGGGCTGGCGCTGATTCAGAAAATCCCGACGCCAATTACGCCGATTACGATTGACAAACAGAGCCGGCACATTACGCTCGCCTATTTTGAACAGAAGAGTACTGTAGATTATATCGGCGCAGTGCAGGGGATTCCCGTCTGCTTTGACGCCAAAGAATGCGCCACAGACACCTTTGCCCTGCAGAATATCCATGAACACCAGCTTCATTTCATGGAACAATTTGAGAAACAAAAGGGCGTTGCCTTTTTTCTCATCTACTATACGCACAAAGATATTTTCTATTACCTGCCCTGCGAAATGCTCCGCTATTTCTGGGATAGGGCGGCCGCAGGCGGTAGGAAAAGCTTTCGCTTTGAAGAATTGAATCCCGCCTATGTGCTTCCGAAAAAACACGGGATTCTTGTCCCTTATCTGGATATGATACAAAAAGATTTGGACGACAGGATAGAATAAATTGACAAACCGTTTTTTTTCCGATATACTACATTTGTTTCATACAGTAGCACGATATCGAATTAACGCTTTACCTTGTTAAAGCACTGTTGGAATTGATTTGTACTTTGAAAGGGGTCTGATTTTATCATGAATGAGCATATGGTACATACACCGGAAGGCGTCCGTGATATTTACGGCGATGAAAAAGAAAAGAAAATGAAAGTGGAGCAGCTTCTTTTAGACTGCATTCATTCCTACGGCTACCGGGATATCCAGACGCCCACGTTTGAATTTTTTGACGTTTTTTCTAAGGAAGTAGGCACTACGCCTTCTAAGGAACTATATAAATTTTTTGACAAAGAAGGAAATACGCTGGCGCTGCGTCCCGATTTTACCCCTTCCATTGCAAGAAGCGCCGCAAAATATTTTGGGGAAGAACAAACGCCCATCCGTTTCTGTTATCAGGGCAATACCTTTACGAATACTTCCAACTTACAGGGGAAATTAAAAGAAGTCACGCAGATGGGGGCGGAACTGATTGGGGATAATTCCGTCTATGCCGATGCGGAAATGATTGCGCTGACCATCGAGGCCCTTCATGGCGCGGGATTGCGGGATTTTCAGGTGAGTATCGGCAATCTGGAATATTTCAAAGGAATCTGCGCCGAGGCGGGACTGGACGAAGATACCGAACTGACGCTCAGGGAGCTGATATCCGGTAAAAATTATTTCGGGGCGGAAGAGCTGCTTACCCATAAGAATGTCCAGCAAAAAGACAGGGAAATTCTCTTAAAGACAAACGATTTATTCGGCTCCATAGACGCTCTGGAAGAAGCAGGGGAAGCGGCAGGCAACAGACGCTCCCGGCAGGCAATCGAACGGCTTAAACAAGTCTATCAGGTACTTTGCCATTACGGTGTGGAAAAATATGTTTCTTTTGACCTTACGATGTTAAGCAAGTATCATTATTATACCGGCATCATCTTCAAAGGCTATACTTACGGCGTAGGAGACGCCATTGTCAAAGGCGGGCGCTACGATACCCTGCTTGGGCGTTTTGGGAAAAATGCGCCGGCGATTGGCTTTGTCATTGCAATCGACGATTTGCTCTGGGCGATGAACCGTCAGAATATTAAGATTGATTGTGCCACGAACCGTCAAAAAATATATTACAAACCGGATACATTTACAGAACAGTTAAAACTCGCAAAAACCTTGCGCTCAGAGGGCGCATGCGTGGAATTTCTCCCTGAGGGATCCTGTTAACCTGACAACTTTATTGCACATAGTTTTAGGAAAGGTGTTATAATAAAATGAGTGAAGAAAGATATCTGACCTTTGCGCTTACCAAAGGCAGACTTGCCAAAAAAACGATGGAACTATTAGAAAAAATCGGTATTACCTGCGAGGAAATGAAAGAGAAAGATTCCCGGAAGCTTATTTTTGTCAACGAAGCCCTGAAACTGAAATTTTTTCTCGCCAAAGGACCCGATGTGCCTACTTATGTAGAATACGGCGCCGCGGATATTGGCGTGGTGGGAAAAGATACCATCTTAGAAGAAAACAGACGGGTCTATGAGGTGCTCGATTTGGGATACGGCAAATGCCGCATGTGTGTCTGCGGTCCAGGGAGCGCCGAAGAACTTTTAAAACACCGGGAAATGATTCGTGTCGCAAGCAAATATCCGAATATTGCCAAAGACTATTTTTATAATAAAAAACATCAGACCGTAGATATTATTAAATTAAACGGCTCCGTAGAGTTAGGACCGATTGTGCAGCTTTCCGACGTCATCGTGGATATTGTGGAAACGGGTTCTACCCTTCGGGAAAACGGGCTAGAAGTGTTAGAAGAAATCTGCCCTTTATCCGCCCGCATGATTGTCAATCAGGTCAGTATGCAGATGGAGCCCGAACGCATTCGGAAACTGATTGCGGATTTAAAAGCAGAAACAGGAGGAACACAATAGATGAAATGCATCAAATTAACCGAAAAGACACAGCAAAGCCTGTTAGACGCCCTGTTAAAAAGAAGTCCCAATCATTACGGGCAATATGAATCCGTTGTCGCCGAGATTATTGCAAACGTCAGGGCAAACGGAGATTCCGCAATTTTTGAATATACGAAAAAATTTGATGGCTGGGACGCTTCCCCCGATACGATACGGGTAACGGAAGCAGAAATCGAAGAAGCCTTCGCACAGGCAGAACCTGCGTTTGTAGACGTCATGAAACATTCTGCCGCCAATATCACCGCTTTTCATGAGAAACAGTTACAAAGAAGCTGGATTGATACGAAACCGGACGGCTCCATCCTCGGTCAGAAAATCCAGCCCATCGCCATTTCCGGCGTCTATGTTCCCGGCGGCAAAGCGGCATATCCCAGCAGTGTATTAATGAATGTACTGCCAGCCAAAGTTGCGGGCGTAAAAAAGATCGTTATGACGACACCTGCAGGCGCGGATGGCAAAGTAAACGCCGGAACCCTTACCGCAGCCAAAATTGCGGGCGTTGATGAAATTTATAAAGTCGGCGGCGCACAGGCAATCGCCGCTATGGCATTTGGCACACAAAGGATTCCGAAAGTCGATAAAATCACGGGACCCGGAAATATTTTCGTCGCCCTTGCCAAGAAAGCCTGTTTCGGTTATGTCAGCATTGATTCCATTGCCGGTCCCAGCGAAATCCTTGTGATTGCGGATGAAAGCGCCAATCCCCGGTATGTGGCGGCGGATTTATTGTCCCAGGCGGAGCATGATGAGCTGGCAAGCGCCATTTTAATTACCACGAGTGAAACGCTGGCAGAAGAGGTATCCCGCCAGATAGAAGGATTCTTAAAAGAATTGTCGAGAGCGGATATTATTCAGAAATCCTTAGAGCAATACGGCTATATCCTGCTTGCCGACTCTATGGAAGACGCCATATCCGCCGCCAATGCGATTGCTTCCGAGCATCTTGAGATTTTGACGAAAGACCCTTACGGGGTCATGACCAAAATTGAGAATGCCGGCGCAATTTTCCTCGGCGAGTATTCGTCGGAACCATTAGGCGATTATTATGCGGGACCCAACCACATCCTGCCCACAAACGGCACTGCAAGATTTTTCTCACCCCTGAATGTGGATGATTTTATGAAAAAGACCAGCATTATTTCTTATTCTAAAGAAGCACTCGCTAAGGCGCATGAAGACATCGAGCTGTTTGCTGCAAAAGAAGGGCTTACGGCCCATGCCAATTCCATTAAAGTGCGTTTTGAATAAGCACGCAGTCTGCGCAGGTAGCTGGGACTTAAAAATAGAAAGGTAGCGGATGGATTTATGAAAAGAACAAGCTTTATCCAAAGAAAAACAAAGGAAACCGATATTGCACTATCTTTGACGCTGGATGGTACGGGCGTAAGCAATGTAGATACCGGCATCGGTTTTTTCAATCATATGCTGGAAGGCTTTGCAAAACACGGCTTTTTTGACTTGACTCTATCAGTCAATGGGGACTTGGAAGTAGACGCCCATCATACGGTGGAAGATACCGGCATCGTATTGGGGCAGGCCATCAAAGAAGCCCTCGGCGATAAGATGGGTATCCGACGTTACGGTTCTTTTTTATTACCGATGGACGACGCTTTGTGCCTCTGCGCTGTCGATTTATGCGGACGCCCTTATCTTGGCTTTTCCTGTACGTTTCCGGCGGAACATGCCGGTACGCTGGATACGGAGCTTGTAAAAGAATTTTTCTATGCAGTTTCTTATAGCGCCGGCATGAATATTCACTTGAAAATGCTTGCAGGAGAAAATACCCATCATATGATAGAGGCCATGTTTAAGGCGTTCGGGAAAGCATTGGACGAGGCAGTAGGGCAGGATGCAAGAATCAAAGACGTCCTGAGTACGAAAGGCTCTCTTGCATAATACACCGAGATTTGCTTGATTATGATACGATACGGATAAACAGAGAGGACAGATTATGTACAAGAAATTAATACCCTGTATTTATTTGCATAAAGGAAATGCCGTAAAAGGATTTTCCGACCATACGATTATCGCTACAAATCCGGTAGCGCTTGGGAAATTTTATAGTGACAATCATGCCGACGAGCTGATTGTCTATGATTTATCAAATGGAGATGCCGAACACGAAGAATCTTTAGATATGATTAAGGAAATTTGCGCGAGTGTGGACATTCCGGTTATCGGCGCAGGAAATGTGCATCGCATGGAAGATATTAAAAAACTGCTTTATGCCGGTTGCAAAAAGGCGGCGCTCAATTATTCCAAACAGGGAAATATAGAAATCACGGAAGAAGTTTCCCAGAAATTCGGCAAGAGCAAAATTGTCGCCTGTATTTCAGAGACCCATGAAATCACGCAGAACGAGACGCTTATCGAAACGTATGTGGAAGAACTAATTCTGGTAAAAGAGCGCAGCATCAAAGAAGCGGCATCCATATCCCGCTTTCCCCTGATTGTGTCCGTTCCAGAAGTTTCACTGGATAAAATACTGGAAATGCTTTCCAAAGAAATTATCTGCGGTATTTCCGGCAACGCCATCAACGAAAATGCCAAAGAGCTTCTGGCAGTCAAAACGCTCTGTCAGGCAAATGGGATTTCGGTGAATACTTTTGAAGCCAAATTGTCCTGGGATGAATTTCAATTAAATTCCGACGGGCATGTCCCCGTAGTTGTGCAGGACTACAAAACCGACGAAGTGCTGATGGTTGCTTATATGAACGAGGAAGCCTATCAGATGACGATTAAGACCGGACGAATGACTTATTATAGCAGAAGCCGGCAGGAATTGTGGGTAAAAGGCGAGACCAGCGGTCATTACCAATATGTGAAATCCCTGACCGCCGACTGCGACAAAGACACGATTCTCGCCAAGGTATCCCAGATTGGAGCCGCCTGCCATACAGGCGCACACTCTTGTTTCTTTCATGAAATTATGCGCAAGGACTATGAAGAAAGCAATCCGCTAAGAGTGTTCGAGCAGGTATTTGGCGTGATTTTGGACCGCAAGCAGCACCCGAAAGAAGGTTCTTACACCAATTATCTGTTTGATAAAGGATTGGATAAGATTCTGAAAAAGTTAGGAGAGGAAGCGACCGAAATCGTGATTGCCGCTAAAAACCCCAATCCCAACGAAATCAAATACGAGATTTCCGATTTTCTCTATCATATGATGGTTCTGATGGCGCAAAAAGGGATTACCTGGGAAGAAATTACCGCAGAGCTGGCAAGAAGATAGCGTTCCAAAAGATGGGTTGTTCTTTTTTCTATCGCATTTTCATAAAATGCTGTAAGAGTATGGATGATGGAACATAAAAATGCAGATAAAAAGAACATTCACAACCCAGCCTGAAAAGAAACAGACGCCCAAAAAGCAGGTTCCCATTGATAAGAAACTGAGAATGGCGCAGTATATCCGGGAAGAAAACATGGATAACCGCATGAAAATC
>JAMPHJ010000061.1 GCA_023663465.1 Muribaculaceae bacterium
TGACGAGGATAATTATGCAGAGTTTCTGGATGTGATACAGGCGCGGAGCTTTCGGGAACTGGATACCACAGCCTGTACGGACGATCATATCCTGACGCTTTCTACCTGCGCCGGACCGTCCGGGACAGGGAAAAGAAGGGTTGTCCATGCGAAACTGGTGGAAATAACCCCGCTTTCCTTATCAAGCTTGTGATAGCGTTTCTTTGCTTCCACAGCATAGGAGCGTGAAATGGGAATCAACGTTTCATCAATATAAAATCTTCCCGCATCAGCCTGTGCCATATCTGACATAAAATATCCGTTGCGGCGTTTATCTTTCCATCATCTGCTTTTTAAAGTTTTCATATTCACTGACCGTTATCTGCAAGGCTCTGCAGGCGTCTGGCAGACTGAGCTTAAAACTTCTCATCAGGGACTCTATGGATTTGACCAGAGTTTCTTCCTGCCCCGCTTGTCTGCCAGCTTCAATGCCCTCCTTTCTGCCAGCTTCAATGCCCTCCTGTCTGCCGGCTTTCAATCCTTCTTCCCGTCCGATTTCAATGCCCTTGTTTTTCCATTCTTCCCGCTCCATATCGATATGCTTCTCTTGGTCATATTCAAATATACACACGTCTATCGCCTCCGCCCGATTCTGTGATAAAAAGTCTGAGAGTATGAATTTTCTAAAACTTAGAAATAAAGATAAATGAATCTGATTTATTACCGCTAAAAAACATGCTTTTTATCATTATAACATAAAATTAATGGAATTGCAAATATATTTTATCATTTTTAAGATTTTTAAAGGACGGAAATGATATCTATAAGATGTTTTAAGGATAAAAAAAGAAACGAGCAAGCCGCATACAGGGGCTTTGACCCTATCCCCTGCAGCGGCTTCCCATCAATAGAAAACACAATCAAATCTTAAAGCTTATCCGGCTCTGGATATTCCGCCCCGAAAGTATCAACGGTGACGCTCTGCATTATCTGATCTTCCAGAGGTCTGTCGTTATAATCCGTTGCCGTTTCCGCAATTTTATTCACGGCATCCATACCTTCTATCACTTTTCCAAACGCCGCATACGCGCCGTCCAGATGCGGTGAAGTCTCGTGCATGATGAAGAACTGGCTGCCCGCGGAATCGGGATGCATACTTCTTGCCATGGAAAGAACGCCGGCGGTGTGCTTTAAGTCATTTGGATGGCCATTTTGGGCAAATTCGCCGCGGATGGAATAACCGGGACCGCCCATGCCGGTGCCTTCCGGGTCGCCGCCCTGAATCATGAAGCCTTTGATGACGCGGTGAAAAATAAGACCGTCATAAAAATTTTTCTGAATCAGGCTGATAAAGTTATTGACCGATACCGGCGCGATATCGGGGTATAATTCGGCTTTGATGACGTCGCCGTTTTTCATGGTAAATGTAACAATTGGATTTTGTGCCATTATTTTGTTTCCTTTCAGTTTTTTTCCTATCGTTTTTTTAGTATAATAGATAGTAAACAGGCTGGACGGATTTTGCGCCCGTCCTGCCGCGTAGTTTTATTTTATAGGAAGTGGGGGGAAAAGTAAAGAGGTATTGAATGGCGCGCGGAAAGCGGAAGATGGATTTCTGTGCGGGACAACGGAAGGTATTGGCTAAAGAAAACGAGGGGTGTGGAATGCTGAAAAGGGTTGTTTTTATCTTGAAAAAGGAAAATGCCCGTTCTGAGATGGGGCAGTTGCTGGAGGATATTGCCGGGCACGGCATAGAAGTGGATTGGCGCGGCGGATGCGGCAGGGAAATTTTGGAAGAAGAGCCGGGGAAAACAGAAGTATCCGCCAGAGAAGCGGGACAGACGCAGACTGGACAGAATATCGAAATAGCAAAGCAGCCGGCGACGCTCTATGTCACGGATATGGCGGATTGTCAGAGCGCTTTGCAGAAAAGGAAGCTTCCGGTAGTGCTTTATTTCCATGAGGGAAACCGGGATGAGAAGTTTGCACTGGTGGGTTATGCAATAGAAAAAATAGAAGAAGTGGAATATGAATCGCTGGAAATGGCATATCTGAGACTGATAGGACAGCCGTGGACGATTCTGGAAACTGACAGATGTGTCATAAGAGAAACGACGGTGGACGATATAGACAGTTTTTATGAAATTTACAAGGAACCCGCGATTACGGAATATATGGAAGATTTGTATGCGGATAGAGGTGAGGAAATCGCGTATATCCAGGACTATATCAGAAATGTGTACGGTTTTTACGGCTATGGTATGTGGACGGTTTTAGAAAAGGCTGGCGGACAGGTGATTGGCAGAGCCGGGGTCAGCTGGCGGGAAGGCTATGACGTTCCCGAACTTGGGTTTCTGATAGCCGTTCCGTATCAGCGGCAGGGTTACGCATATGAAGTGTGCAGGGCGATTCTTGCCTATGCCGGAAAGGAGCTTGGATTTACCAGATTGCAGGCTGTGATTATGGAGGGAAATGAAAAATCGAAAGCGCTGTGTGAAAAGCTGGGATTTTCCTACGAGGATAAGCTGGAAATGGACGGTGTGAGATATGAGAGGATGCTGTTGTCAGCGCATTTTAGGGGATAATGCCGAATATATCTGCTGTAAAAAGACCTTACAGCTGTCATAATACCGGATGAAATTTTGTGTAAAAGCCAAATAATCGTCATATTGCCGATATTGCTTGCCAAATATGCCGCAGCTTTGTATAATAGAAACAAATGCGGCACAAAGGTAATGGCGAAGCGTGGTAAATATACCATAGGTAATTAAGGAGGACGAGTATGAGGAAAACAAAAAGCAGGGCATTTCGGCGGATTATGGCGGCTGTTTTGTCGCTTGCCATGGTGATTGCCAATGTACAGACCGTGCCGGGTCTGGCATTGACTGCGTTGGCAGCCGAAAGCGGACCGGAAATATCCGGCAGTGAGGAAAATGGTAAAATTGCCGATTCCAATACAACGGAACCGGGGACTCCGGCATCAGAAAGCGGCGGGACGGATACAGGAACGCCGGAAACGTCAGAAGGCGGTGGGACGGAAGCCGGAACGCCTGGAACGCCAGAAAGCGGCGGGACGGATACAGGAACGCCGGAAACGCCGGAAGGCAGCGGGACGGATGCAGGAACGCCCGGAATGTCTGACGAGGGCGGCATAACGGAACCGGAAACGCCCGGAACGCCGACAGACGGGGAAGCGGAGCCGGCAGAACCCGAAAAGTCAGAAAACAGTACCATGGATGTGACGGGTACGGCGACGGTGAAGATACATTTTAAGAATACGGCGGGATGGAGTAAGGTCTGTGGATATTATGGCAACCATGCTGAGGAAAGTTGGAAAGATGCTACAGAATGGCCGGGAATAAAGCTTAGCCCGGATTCAGATAACCCGGAAAATTATACATTGGTTGTGGAAAATAAAGATATCTCAAGCGGATTTGCCTGCATTTTTAATAAAGGCGAGGGCGGAGATGCAAACCAGACCGCGGATTTGATATTTCCGCAAGATTTATTTACAGCCAACACGACATTTGAACGCTGGGTAATCTGGGGCGGTACAAAGGGGAATGAAATAATCATTGAAGAAACCCCGGAAGCCTGGAATGTTTCCATTACAAGCCCCGAAGTAAATGACAGACAGGTAACGTTCCGTTTTTACAGTCAGGTATCTGTGGCGGGAGAAATGAATGAATGGAGTACGACGGCATGGGAAATGACCGAGGGGGGGGATGGTACTTATTTCTATACGACCACCGCCGAACCCCGTCTGTTGGGCAAATATCAATATAAATTTGTCGAGGGAAATAAGTGGTTCCTTGACCCCGGAAATCCCTTGACAGAGAATGGCAACAATGTCCTGATTGTTCCCGGATTAAAGGATCAGAATGTGAGAGTAAAGAAGGGCGCGGCAAAGGCGCTGCCTGAAACCCTGCCCAGACTGACGGAAGATGGGGAAACGGAAGAGGACGTCGCGGTAACTTATGTGCTTAAAGATGAAACCGTGCACGGCGTGACGCTGAGCGACGGAATCATCACGATAGCGGACAGTTATGAGGGGACAAGTCTGGAACTGACCGCGGCGGCTACAGGCGAAAAGAAAGAAACGGCGACGATTACGCTGGTAATCGTGGATGAAGTGCTTGTCAGCCCGGAGGTGGACGGCACAAACGTAACCTTCCGTTATCAGGACGCGGATGCGGAGAGCGTATCTCTGTTGTGCAGCGGAGACGAGAGCAACCCGGTTGTCATGGAAAAAGACACGGAAGCCGGGGACGATGTATTTACCTGCACGGTTACCTGGAAACCGGGGAAATATCTGTATCAGTTTTCCGTGGAAAAAGATGGTAAGACGTCTACCATAAAAGACCCCGAAAATATCCGTACCCAGAATGGAAAGAGCGTCGTTTATGTACCGGGGCTTGTCGCTCCCAAATGCAACGTTGCCAAGGGGAAGACGACTACGCTGCCAAAACTGACACTACTGTCGGAAATTGGGCGGGAGGAGAAGGTAGACGTTGTCTACACGCTGGAAGGAACGAACGATAAGGTATCCCTTGACGCCGATGGTAAGAAAATAACCGTAGGCGACTATACCGGTGAGATTGCTTTAACGGCGAAAGCGACGGTAGACGGACAGGAATATGAGTCCGACGTCACAATCAATGCGGTGGAAGATACCAATAAGATAACCGTGAAACTGCACTATGAAAGAACGGACGGAAATTATACGGGCTGGAATATCTGGGGCTGGAAAGTCGGAGCCTCAGGCGTCCGGTATGATTTTGCAGACGAAAATGGGGAAAAAGTAGCTACAATAGAACTGGAAGACGCCCGTGCGAACTATGCCTTGAATTACATTATCCGTCAGAGTATCGAGGGTAATGAATGGGTGGCGCAGACGAAAGATCTGCAGATAGACCTTTCGGACGTGCTCTGCGGGACGGTTCATTTCTATGCGAAGAATCTGGAAAGCGGCGGAACGAGGGAGCTTGGCGACGATGTGCTTACCGGCGTTAAGGTTATCTCTGCGGAATACGACAGCGATAGCGGACATATCATCGTGAAGACCGGATTGCCGATTGAAGAAAATGCAGCTGATGTATTGACGCTGAAAACTGCCGGTGCAGCGTTGGAAATCCAGGAAATCAGCGTAAAAGAAGATAATACTTATGAAGTCGTTCCGACAGAGGATCTGACTTCCCTGGAAGCGAAGGCGAAGGCATATTTCATTGTTTATGACGGTTATGAATATAAGGTGAGTATGCCCAGCCTGTATTCCTCAGAGGAATTTGAGAGCCGGTATACATACAATGGCTCGGATCTTGGCGCGGCATGGACGGCGGAAAAGACGACCTTTAAAGTATGGGCGCCTACGGCGGACAGCGTGCAGGTATATTTATACAGCTCCGGGACGGCGGAAACCGACGACCGTATCGATACGCTTGAAATGGTAAAGGATGAAAAGGGAGTATGGTCTGCGGAAAAGGAAGGAGATTTAAACGGAATCTATTATACCTATTATGTGACCATTGCAGAAACACACATCGAGGCGTGCGACCCCTATGCAAGAACCACCGGTGTGAATGGAGAACGCGCTATGGTTATCAATCTGGATGCTACCAATCCCGACGGCTGGGAAGGGGATATCAGTCCGAACCAGGGCATGGGGCATACGGATTCCGTGATTTACGAGATGCATGTCAGAGATTTTTCGATTGATGATTCTTCTGGTGTTTCGGCGGAACATAAAGGGAAATTCCTGGGAGTGACGGAGACGGGGACGCACAATGCGGACGGGCAGACGACGGGACTGGATTATCTGGTGGATTTAGGCGTAACCCATGTGCACCTTCTGCCTTCTTATGACTATGGCTCGGTGGATGAGACAAAACTGGATACACCGCAGTATAACTGGGGCTATGACCCGGTGAACTATAACGTACCCGAAGGTTCCTATTCTACTGACCCTTATCATGGGGAAGTCCGGGTAAAAGAAATGAAACAGATGGTGAAAACCCTGCATGATAACGGCATCAACGTCGTTATGGACGTGGTATACAACCATGTGTATGATGCGGATACTTTCTGCTTCAACCAGATAGTGCCGCAGTATTTCTCAAGGGTGAATCCGGACGGCAGTTACTCCAACGGCTCCGGCTGTGGCAACGATACGGCTTCCGAACGCTCGATGGTGAAGAAATATATCGTAGATTCCGTGAATTACTGGGCGGATGAATATCATATCGACGGCTTCCGTTTCGACCTGGTAGGTCTGCTGGATACAGAGACGATTAATGAAGTGGTAAGCAGTGTCCGCGCAAAACACCCCAATGTCATCTTTTACGGGGAAGGCTGGACGATGGGCACCGGCATGACCAAAGAAGGTTATACGATGGCGACGCAGGCAAATTCAACGCAGACGCCGGGCTTTGCCTATTTCAGCGATACGATGCGCGATTTGTTAAAAGGCAGTAATGACGAAACGTCCATAGGTTTTGTTTCAGGAGGGACAGGCAGGGAAGAAGATATCAAAAACAGTTTTATGGCGATGCCGCCATGGAGCAGCAATCCGTCACAGATTGTCAACTACGCGTCCTGCCATGATAATTATACTTTAAAAGATAAACTGGACGTTTCCAAGAAAACCTCTTCGGAAGAAGACAGGATTAAGATGAATAATCTTGCAGCCGCGATTTATATGACGGCGCAGGGTATGCCGCTCATCCATGCGGGCGAGGAACTGTTAAGGACGAAAGTGGATGAGACGGGAACAATTATCCATAACAGCTACAAATCACCCGATTCTGTCAATAGCATCAAATGGGATGGACTGAAGGATACTGCTAAACAGAATGTGCATGATTATTATAAAGGATTGATAGCATTCCGTAAAAACCACGCAGCGCTGCGGCTGACTTCCGCGGCGGATGTGGCGGCGAATGTCAGCTATCAGAAGATAGCAGATCAGGTGGTAATGTTCGTAATCAATGGCAAGGACAGTGTGCCCGGTGAAGTTTCAGACGGAATCGTCGTTATTTTTAACGCATCGGAAACAGAGCGGACGATTAATCTGTATACAGAAGGCTACGGCGTTGCCCAGGGCAGCTGGCAGGTCTGCATCAATGGCGAGAAAGCGGGCATTGACGCGCTTAGTACCGTAACAGACGGCAGCGTAAAAGTTGCGCCGATATCTGCAACGGTTCTTGTCAAGGGCGAGACTGAAGAAACCGTAAACAAAGAGAGATTGCTCAAGCTGATTGAAGAAGCGGAATTAATTCAGAATGAGGGACAAGGCGAATATCCCGATGCAAAATGGCTGACATTTACGCGCATGTTAGCGTCCGCGAAGAAAGTGGCGGAGAATGAGAAAGCAAGCCAGCTCCAGGTTGATAGTGCGGCGCAGACGCTGCAGGAGGCTATCGATAAACTGGATACCGACTATTCTTCCATTGGCTATTTTGTCACATTTGACTACAGATGGAGCGAAATAGAATCCAAACGCATCGAAATACAAGCGGGAGCGTTGATTTCGGAAAAAGAAATGAAAAAAGTCAATGCGGTAGAAAGACCCGGTTATACCCTGCAATCCGCCTGGTATCGGGATGAAGCATGCACCAAGGCATGGAATTTCGACACGGATACGGTACAGAGCGATATCACGCTCTATGGAGTATGGAGCAGGTCGCTGAGCGCCTCTGGGGACGATGCGGCAGAAGAGACGTCCCTGTATATGAACGATATCCAGCCGCTGGTTTATACCGGCAGCGCATTGAAGCCGGCAGTTATCGTATACGCGGAAGTGGTTGATGAAGCCGGCAAGACGAAACAGATACAGCTGAAAGCCGGCAAGGATTATAAAGTGACGTATAAAAATAATACCAATGCGTCCATGACGCCGGATAGAGGCGACAAGCTGGAAGTACTGGAGAAGCAGTATACGAATAAAGATACAAAACCCAAGAACCTCTGGTCCGAAAGACCTTATGTGGAAATTAAGGCGCAGGGAGCTTACAGCGGATACATTTATCAGGAATTTACAATCCTTCCTGCCGATATCAACGATGCAGCGCTGAAATATGCTTCCCAGGCGGAAGAGGGCAAAAAGACAAAAGTCGTGACTTCCCTGAAATATAAAAAGGCGCTGAAAGAAGGCACGGATTTTGAGGTCGAAGTACGCAAGGACGGCGAAAGTACGCCGATTGCCAAGACAGAGTCTAAAGAAAACGGCAGCAAGACAACCTACACGGCGGCGTCCATTCCGGCGGATAAGGCGGCTGCTGGCAGCTATACGCTTACCCTTACAGGGAAAGGCAATTATACAGGTACGAAGACAATTAAAGACGGCGTCATAATTGCCAGGAAAGCGCAGCTGATGAAGAATGTTTCCGTTTCCTTAGGAAAGAACATTAAGAGCCACACATGGACGGGATATGCCATCAGGCTGCAGTCCGCCTATGCAGTAACGGGAAATAATGCGACGCTTATCGACGATAGCACGGCGTCCAAGAATGATGTTTATACCGTAAAAACCGGCGGGGTATTCCTAAAAGAAGGGGAAGATTTTACGGTAAAATACCGCAATAACGTGGGTGTAGGAACTGCGACCATGATCCTTACAGGACTTGAGAACAAAGCGGATGATATGGCGCACTATTGTGCAGGAACCAAAGAAGTCACCTTCAAGATTACAGGCGTTAAACTGGCGGCAAGCGGCAGAAAACGGAACATTGCTGTCAAAGATGGGACTGTGGCCGAATTACAGGAAGAAATCTATACCGGACTGCCAATTACGAAGGAAAACCTGAAGCTGGAATGTGTGGGCAGTAACGGAACTCACCAGGATGGCGGCAAATTAACGCTTGGAAAAGATTACACCGTATCTTATAAGAACAATATCAAGAAGGGGACTGCCACCGTTACCATTACCCCGACGGTGCGCTCCGGTTACACGGGTAAACTGACGGCGAAATTTAAGATTACGCAGGCTGAACTGCCCGCCGCAGTCACCAGTATGACTGGCGCGGCGAAATCATCCGCGGCGGGTGCATGGACTGCCACAGATACCGTGCCTTTCTCACCATCTGGCACAAAATTGACGGGCCTTACTCCCGTGAACAAAGACGGCATTGCCTTAAAGGAAAAGACGGACTATACGGTTGTCTATGACAAAAAGACGGACTATAAGAAAGCTGGCAATGTTTCTGTCATTTTACGCGGCAAAGGCAATTATAAGGGCGATTTGACAGTGAACTTTACAATCCGTAACGTTTCTGCGGACGACCTGACCATTACAGCGAAGGCGGTACAATATCAACCGAACAAGGCGGACGGTTATGAATATAAACCTGCGATTACGGTCAAGAACGGTGCAACAAAACTGAAAGGCAGCGGGAATAAGCCGCAATATACTATTTCCTACAATAATAATAAACAGTCTGACGTGACCAGATATGTAGAGGGCAAGAGCGGCGCAGCAGCGCCTACGGTAACGATTAAGCTGTCTGCCGAGGATGGTAAGTACGAGGCTGCCGAGAGAATCGTACCGTTGAATATCTGGAAGACCAAACTGACCGCTTCCAATGTCAAAGTAGTGTTTAAGGATACTGTCCACTATTATGAAGGCGGTCTGCAGATACGCCCGGAATATACGGAAATCTTGTATGATCCGGCTACGACGAAGGCAAAATTTGTAAAGGGAACAGAGAGCGACTGGATTAAATTGACAGCCGACGATTATGACGTTACATGGGGCGCAAATAACAAGACCGGCAAGACAGCAGGAAGTATCAAGATTACCGGTAAAGGAATCTACGGCGGAACGGCTACAGTGAAATTTGCTATTGAGAAAAAGCAACTGGATAAGAAAAATCCGCAGAATCTGATTCCGAACCCCGCAGCCTATGCGTATATCAGGAGCAAACTGTCTGGATTGGAATAGACGGTCCCAAATTTTGCAGATAAAAAATTTATGAAAAATCTCTAAAAAATGTATTGACAATGAAAAAGGGCAGTGATAGAATCCTTTTCATAAGAGCAAAGGCGCTGTGAAGAAATTCGCGGCGTCTTTATCTTTTCATAAAGGCGGTCTGTAAAACGCAGCAGCCGCCATATAAAAGTAAGGAATGTGGAGCAAAGACGCTTGGAAGGGCAGGCGGCATTGTATCCACATTTTTTTGCATGAGGAGGAAAAATTATGACAGAAGAATTGATGAGCGTTGTAAACGGAGAGGTGTTTGGCGTCTGGTTTCTGATTGGCGCCGCGCTGGTATTCTGGATGCAGGCGGGATTCGCCATGGTGGAAACAGGGTTTACCAGAGCCAAGAATGCAGGAAATATCCTGATGAAAAATCTGATGGATTTCTGTATCGGTACGGTTGTTTTCATCCTGATTGGCTTTGGCCTGCTATTCGGTGAAGATTTAATGGGGCTGATTGGAAAGCCGGGACTGGACATTTTCACAAGTTATGCAGACTTTGACTGGTCTAATTTCGTATTTAACCTTGTGTTCTGCGCGACGACCGCAACGATTGTTTCCGGTGCGATGGCGGAAAGAACGAAGTTTTTATCTTACTGCGTTTATTCCGGTGTGATTTCCGCACTGATTTATCCGATTGAGGCGCACTGGATTTGGGGCGGCGGCTGGCTTGCACAGATGGGATTCCATGATTTCGCAGGTTCCTGTGCGATTCATATGGTAGGCGGTATTTCCGCGTTAATCGGCGCTAAGATATTAGGTCCCCGGATTGGAAAATTTGCGAAGGACAAAGACGGCAAGGTAAAAGTCAACGCATTTCCGGGACATAACCTCCCGATTGGCTGTCTGGGTGTATTTATCTTATGGCTTGGCTGGTATGGTTTCAATGGCGCGGCATGTACGAGTGTGGAACAGTTAGGCTCTGTTTTCGTAACAACCACGGTTGCGCCCGCTATTGCTACGGTAGTATGTATGATATTTACCTGGATAAAGTACGGAAAACCGGATGTTTCTATGTGTTTGAACGCATCTTTAGCAGGGCTTGTTGCAATTACCGCTCCCTGTGATGTGACGGACGTAACCGGTGCGTTAATCATTGGCGCGGTTGCCGGTCTGCTGGTAGTGTTCGGCGTCTGGTTCCTGGATTATAAACTGCATGTAGACGACCCGGTAGGCGCAGTGGCGGTACATTGCTTAAATGGTATCTGGGGAACGATTGCAGTAGGGCTTTTTGCAACCACGTCCGCACCGGGAAATGAAGATGTTGTAGGGCTTTTCTACGGCGGCGGTTTCAAGCTGTTGGGGATACAGCTTGTTGGTTTTGCGACGGTAGCGGCATGGACTGCTGTAACAATTACGATTACATTCCTGGCGATTAAGGCGATTGTAGGACTGCGTGTCAGCGAGGAAGAAGAAATTGTCGGTCTGGATTCCTGCGAACACGGTCTGCCTTCGGCTTATTCGGGATTCAGCATTATGGACGTTTCCAATACCATGACGATGGATATCAACGAGAATACGAGTCTCGGCGTGGAAGATTACGACGAAGCTTCTGCAGCATTAAAAGATGCGGCGGTTCCGGTCATAGCAGAATATCCGGCGTCTTCCACCGGCATGTACAAAGTTGCAATTGTGGCGAAATTGTCCAGATATGACCATTTGAAGAAAGCAATGAATGACCTTGGCGTAACCGGCATGACAGTAACGCAGGTTATGGGCTGCGGCGTCCAGAAAGGCGCGGGCGACGTATACCGTGGCGTAGAAGTGGACGCAACGCTTCTGCCGAAGGTCAAAGTAGAAGTCATCGTCAGCAAGATTCCTGTAGAGTCGGTGATTGCGGCGGCAAAGAAAGCGCTCTATACCGGACACATCGGCGACGGCAAGATTTTTGTTTACAACGTAGCAAAAGTCGTAAAAGTGCGTACCGGCGAAGAAGATTTCGCGGCGCTGCAGGATGTTGAGTAGCTTTTCCCTAATCCCTTAGTTGATATACATAAGAAAATCCCCCGGTTTTTTTGCAGCCGGGGGATTTTCAATTTAAATAAGATTCAAAACTTTCTCAATATTTTTATTGGATTCCGCGATCATTTGCTGCCCGACCTGCAGCATGACGCGCAGGTTGGTATAGCGTATCATTTCGGAAGAAAGGTCGGTGTCGCGGAGGCGGGATTCCGAAGTGGTTACACTGTCGGAGATACTGCTTTCATTATCCACCGTATGTTCCAGACGGTTTTGCTGCGCGCCAATTTTGCTGCGGCTGTCCAGAATGATTTGTAATGCTTTTTTGATGCGCGTAATCGGGTGGTTTTCTTTGGCTTCCTCATCATTCTCATCTATCGGCTGGATTGTAGTGACGTCCAAATCCCGGATGCCCAGCAGGGCGGTGTCCATGTCGTCAATTTCCAGCCATATGCCGGAGCCTTTTTCATACCCGGACTGAATCCAGATTTTGCGATGTGTTTCCGTTTCTTCTACCGGGGGCACATCAGGAACCGGCGTTGGATCCCGGTGAATCGGGATATTGTTCAGGTTGTTATCACGCTCGACGGCGACAATTCCATAATTAAACGATACCTCGGTAGTATTGCCAGCGTTAATCGCTTTATTCCAGAAGAGACTGAAGCCTAAATCCTGGCTGATGGCATTGGCGCCTAAGTTGGAGTTTAGTGAATTATAATAACTCCAGTTTCTGATGCGGGAGTAGATGCCAATAGAAAGGCTGTTCGGTTCAGAACCGGGTACAAAGGACACTTTTTCTGAAAAAGCCAGCGCATTGTCTACATCGATGATGGAAAAGCTATTGGGAAGCGGGCTTGTGACGTCATGGGTGGCGCTTCCTGTCAGGGTATCGCCCCATTGCCCGCCGTCTGTAAACATACAGAATTTATCCAGGCGGCTTCCGTTCCCGTCTGCCCCATTGATAAAGTATCCTTCGCACTGATCATTGTCATTATATGCAGTATCCGCATGAAACATAAAGTCCAGATTGACATTGGCATTATTGGCGCTGTTATTAGTAAAAGAGTAAGAAATATTGTATTTTTTTTCATCCCTAGGGTCGGTGGGCGTGTGGGCGGTAACCTCCTGGGTTATGTTGATGCAGATGTCGTCAGCGTTGGTGTATTCAAAATCCCTTTTCCAATAAGGGGTTCCGTCCGCTTTCTGCCCTGATACATAGTTAAAAGCATTTCCGATGGCTTCCTCGCCTGTGCCAAGAGAACTCGTAGAATTTGTCATTTTAATAATACGGGTAACAGGGGTTCCGCTACCGTCATTATAAGAAAGCCTAAAGGATGACTGAGAAGTGCTCCCATTGCCGAATATCATACGATATTCTTCGTTATATGCAGGGGAGCTGGGATTGCTGACGACAGCTGTTAAGGCAAGGGAATCACCGTCTGTAACGGATTCAAAGGGATTACCGCCCAGATTTATAATGGAAAAATCCTCAAAAGGAATATCGCCTCCGGGAATGGTAGGGATTGTAGGAGTTGCCGGAGTAGAGACGACATTTTTCAGCCCTTTAAAAACCGGTATTTCGTTAAATGCAGTCGTATCGCTGATATGGTCGATTTCTTTCAAAATCTGCGAAATTTCCGCCTGGATATAATGACGGTCCATCGTAATATTAGTGCCGTTTGACGCCTGAATAGCTAAACCGCTAATGCGCTGCAGCATATTCGTCACTTCGCTTAATGCGCCATCGGCAATCTGGCAGAAGTTGATGCCGGCTTTGGTATTCTGAATGCCCTGATCGAGTCCTCTGACCTGCCGCCGCATGGTTTCAGAAATCGCAAGACCCACAGGGTTGTCAACCCCACGGTTGATTTGATAGCCGGAGGAAACCCTCTGCGAAGACTTCCCATAAGATTCGATATTGATATTGACAAGCCGGATGGCGTTCATTGTCTGTATACTGTGTGATACAATCATTCTGACCTCCCACTCCGCGGAACTGGATTTTTTGATTCCTGTTTCCGAAGGATATTGACAAATTTGTATTCTACTATAATATCATATATTGTATCGGAAATGTTTAGGGAAAAGTTTAGCGGTTGAATCTGGATATCTGCGGTTTGGCTGCAAGATGAATCAGTTTTTATTTTCCAGATATAATAATGTTTATGAATAGCAGTCACAATTGTTATGTCAAAACATATCATTCAAAAAAGAAAGGAACACAGACTATGGCAAAAACAAAAATCGTATGTACATTGGGACCGGCGACGGACGAAGAGAGCGTGCTGCGGCAGCTGATGTCAGAGGGCATGAATGTGGCAAGGTGCAATTTTTCGCACGGAGTCCACGAAGACCATAAGAAACGGATGGATATGGTCAAGAAGCTCCGTAAAGAAATCGGGAAACCGGTTGCCCTTCTGCTGGATACCAAAGGACCGGAAGTCCGGGTCAGACAGTTTAAGGACGGCAAAGTGACGTTAGAAGCCGGACAGCTTTTTACATTGACCTCAGAAGAGGTGGAAGGAACGCAGGAAAAAGTTTCCGTTACTTACAGCCGTCTCTATGAAGACCTTGAGGTAGGCATGAAGGTCTTAATGGACGATGGACTGATTGAGATGCGTGTCGAAAAAGTAGAGCGGGAAAATATCGTATGCCGCGTCATAAACGGCGGCGTCCTATCCAACAACAAAGGCATCAACGTACCGGACGTGAACCTTTCCATGCCCTATCTAAGCGAAAAGGACAGGGAGGACATTTTATTCGGAATCAGCCAGGATGTGGATTTCATCGCGGCTTCCTTCGTGCAGAATAAAGAAGATATTTTACAGCTCAGAAGGCTGCTTGCCAAAAACGGCGGCGAGGATATCAAGATTATCGCCAAGATTGAGAACAGGCAGGGCGTGGAAAATATTGATGAGATTATCGAAGTGTCCGATGGTATCATGGTGGCAAGGGGCGATATGGGGGTTGAGATTCCTTGTGAAGAAGTGCCCGTTATCCAGAAGATGATTATTAAGAAAGTTTATGAAGTTGGTAAACAGGTAATTACGGCGACGCAGATGTTAGAGTCTATGGTCAAGAATCCGCGACCGACCAGAGCCGAGGCTGCCGATATCGCCAATGCGGTCTATGACGGTACGAGTGCGATTATGTTATCCGGAGAAACCGCCGCAGGAGCATATCCGGTGGAAGCAGTGAAAATGATGGTGCGGATTGCAGAGCGGACAGAGCAGGATATCGATTACCGGAAAAGGTTTTTCGCCCGTGACAGGAAGGCAAACCCGGATATAACGGACGCTATCTGCCACGCAACCTGCACGACGGCATTGGATTTAAATGCCAGGGCGATTGTGACCGTCACGAAGTCGGGACGTTCCGCCAAAATGGTTGCCGGGTATCGCCCGGTAAGTGAGATTATCGGCTGTACCACTTCGGAAAAAGTGTGCAGACAGCTTGGATTGACTTGGGGAGTCAATCCGATTCTCATTCGGGAAGAAAAAGATGTGTTCGACTTATTTGACCACGCGATTCAGGCGGCGAAAGAGAGGAATCTGTTAGAAAAAGGCGACCTTGCCGTCATCCCCTCAGGCGTGCCTATCGGAATGTCGGGCACGACCAACATGCTGAAAGTGCAGGTTGTGGAGTAACGGTTTTTCGTTTATGGTTTTGATATTTTATGGGTAGACGTCGGGTTTTTATTATGCTATACTGTCCTATGTAAAGAAGCGGGGGCTTATAAGTGATTCGATGAAAAAGGAGGAATAGTATGGATAATAGTGAAAAACTCGACGTAATTTTAATGGAAATAAAGGATATGAAAGAAGAAATCCAAGAGCTGAAAATGAAAAATGCACAAATGGGCATTATCCTTGAAAATGAAATCCGTGTCAATATTCAGCGTGTAGCGGAGGGGCATTTAGATCTATCAAGGTCGTTGAATAAATGTGTTCGATTGTCAAATGAAGTAAAAAATAGTCAGGTAGTACAGGATATTTACATTAACAAACATGAAGCTAAATTAAAGGCAATATAGGCGGTAGTCTCTCGCCCATAGAAATTTGATTGCAGCAGTATTGTTGGCAGATTGTACAAAATGTTCCTAAGCTGTCTTATGAAGAGATAAGAATCCATATCTCGAAACAGACGCGAAGGAACATTTCGTGCAATCTGCTTTTTAATATTAAGCAATAAAAAACGTGACCACCGGAATCGTAATCAGGCTCAAAATAGTCGTCAGAATAATCCCCTGCGATATCGTGGATTCTTCTACATGCAATTGCCTGGAAAACATGAGAGGCATATTGCCCGCTGGAACCGCCAGCATGAGAGCCGCAGTATTTAGAATAAGCGCATCTTTCAGAAAAAATCCCAACAGGAAAGTGAATCCGATGGGCAGCAGTATCTGTCTAAGGAGCGTAAAAAGATAGAGCTTAGGATGGGAAAAAATATCTTTCGGAGCCATCTGCGCCACCGATACGCCGAGTACCAGCATGGATAAAAAGGTGGTAGTCCTGCCGGCATAGGAAAGGGAAGAAGAAATAATTTCCGGGACATCAAAATCCGCCAGATAGAAGAAAATCGTCAAAACCGCAGATACCGTTCCGGCATTCACGAGCTTATGCAGGGCGCCTTGCGGTTTTTCGGAAGGCATTTTTCCAGAAGGTGTATCCGGCTGGCGCTCAGACGTCCGGCAGTCATCTTCGGGATTTTGAAGCAACGCCTGTTCCCTGGCGGCTTTCTGCAGGATGGAAAGACCGAAGGTATAAACAAGGACATTATAAATAAGATTGTTTAAAGAAACGAAAATCAAAGAGCCGGGACCCAGCACAGCGGAAGCAAGGGGAATCCCGATAAAACCTACGTTTCCAAAGACCGTTAACATGCGGTAAGAATAGCGGGCATGGGCAGGAATCCGCAGTAGAAGGGGCAGCAGGTAGGCAGCCAGAATCAGAACCAGATAAGAAGCGAGAAAAACACAGGCGCCGATTCCCAGCGTCTGTAAGGAAACCTTAGGCGTATCGTCGAATGCGGAACAAATCAGAAGGGCAGGGTTTGTAACATTGACAATCAACCCGGAAATTTGGCTGGAAGTATTCTGGGAAAGCATATTTTTCCGATAGAGAAAAATGCCCGTCAGAATCAATATCATAATAATCATCATTTGCTGTAATACAACCGTAATACTCATAATCTGTCACAACTCCTCGTATCTTTTTGCCAGACGCGATAGCATCCGGTGGGAAATCTGCATCGTGCGCTGACCTATGCTGCATTTAAGTAATAACACTTTGTTATTGTAGCACGTTTGAAAAAAATAGAAAGAGGGTTACAAGAAAAAGAAAATATTATATACTAAATTTAAAAAGTGCTTTGCGGATAAGTATGCCCGCAGAACGGAGGCTGTATGCAGAAATATATCATGGCGCTCGACCAGGGAACGACCAGTTCAAGATGCATTTTGTTCGATAAAAAAGGAAATGTCCATAGTATGGCGCAAAAGGAATTTGCCCAGATTTATCCCAAGCCTGGCTGGGTAGAGCACAATCCTAGGGAAATCTGGGCGTCGCAGGTGGCGGTTGCTGCGGAAGCGATGGCGAATATCGGCGTATCTGCGCGGGATATCGCCGGCATCGGGATTACGAACCAGCGGGAAACGACGATTGTCTGGGACAAGGCGACAGGCGAGCCGGTGTATAATGCTATTGTGTGGCAGTGCCGCAGGACTGCGGAATGGATAGATAGATTAAAGGAAAAGGGGTATGGCGACAGGATTCGGGATAAAACGGGACTCATACCGGACGCTTATTTTTCAGCAAGCAAGATTGCCTGGATTCTGGAAAATGTAGAAGGCGCAAGACAGCGCGCTGAGTCAGGGGAGTTGTTGTTCGGGACGGTAGATAGCTGGCTGATATGGAATCTTACAAAAGGTGCGGTACATGTGACGGATTATACCAACGCTTCCCGGACCATGCTTTTTAACATTCATGATTTGCGCTGGGACGAGGAATTGTTAACGTTATTTCATATACCCATATGCATGATGCCCGAAGTCAAGCCCTCTTCCTGCATTTATGGGAAAACCGCCGATGGAATCCTGGGCGGGGAAATCCCTATTGCGGGGGCGGCAGGAGACCAGCAGGCGGCGTTGTTCGGGCAGTGCTGCTTCGAGCCGGGACAGGTGAAAAATACTTATGGGACAGGCTGTTTT
>JAMPHJ010000062.1 GCA_023663465.1 Muribaculaceae bacterium
ATATCGCAGTGCAACCGCCGTTCCGATACTGTAAGAAAGAAGCAGTGCCATCCCCCCCAGCCATATCCATGCAGCAATATCCACTGCGCGCTGGATCCATGTCCCTTCCGCTTCTGGAATACCGGCTTCCGCTGCCATCCCTGTATTAGCGTTCCCACCATCCGGCATCATGGGTTCGCCGTCCTGTCCAGACACAAACTCATTTCCCATATCCACATTGTCAAATCCCTGCCCTGTCATATGGCGTTCTAAAAGCGGCTGCGGATTCACCCGCAGAAGGCTGAAACTGCTGGATGGAAAAAAGGGACATAACAGACGAATTAGCACCACGCCCCATAGCAGATAAGAAAGCGCTTTCGGCTGTTTTCTCAGAAACAAACGCAGCACTATCACAACCGCAATGCAATAGCTTGCCGTAAAACTCATATTCAGCACTGTCATAAAAATCCTGCTCATCATTATCATCATTTCCTTCCCCAATCTATAAATCAATATATTTTTCGCCTTTTACCGTCAGATAAAATCTCTGCCGGATAAAATCTTTGTCCTTTTTCTTTCATCTTTTCAGTCTTTAAAACTATCAATCACGTTTTTTAGCTCTTCCGCCTGTTGCGCCGTCAATTTTTTGCCATTCATAAATGCCGTCAGGAATCTGGGAATGGAACCCCCAAAAGATTCCTCCACAAACTTCTGACTTTTCAGACTATAAAATTCTTCCTTGGAAATCAAAGAAGTCACCACCGTTTTCTCATTCTGGAAAATCCCCCGCTCGCAGAGTTTCTTTAAAACCGTATAGGTTGTAGACTTTTTCCATTGAAACTCCTTCTCGCATAGCTTTACAAGTTCCGGCGACGAAATCGGCTCCTCCCGCCAGATTAATTCCGCAAACTTTGCTTCCCCTTCCGCTAATTTATATTCCTGCATGAATGTCCCTGCCTTTCTCATGTATTATTTCCCGAATTTCGGGTGTTAAAAATCCCTAGCCTCTCTAAAACGCAACCCGGTCTACTCGCAATAGACTGTATAGCTAGTCTATCACCTATAGACCGGGTTGTCAAGATAATTTTAGAGCTTTTTATTTCGCAAAACCCCTACATCCCCCCATTCCCCATATACTTTTCCACATCCGCCGCGCACACCTTCGTATAAGGCAGACGGATATACTTGCCGCCTTCCAGCTCCAATCCGTCCAGGCTGCCCCCTACGGAAAGGGCGTAGGCAAGCTCTAACATGGCTTTTGCCTGTCCTTCCTTATCGTTGTAAACCGTCCCCGCCATCTCACCGTTTCTGACGGCTTCTAGCCCGACGTCCGTACCGTCTATCCCGACTATGACGGGCCATTTATCCTGTTCCCACTCCAATGCTTTCAGTGCATCAATCGCGCCCAATGCCATATCGTCGTTGTTGGCAATCACAAGCTCTATCCGGGAATCGTACTCGCTCAACATCTGCGCCATTTTGGTCTGTGCCTGCGCCCTGTTCCAGTTGGCAATTGCGTAACTTAACTTTTCCAGTTCTATTCCCTGCTCTACTATCGTAGAAACAGAATATTCTGTACGGACGATGGCGTCCTGATGCCCCGCCTCGCCTTCCAGCACTACATACTGAAAAACGCCGTCCTCATTTTTATCCGCTTCGGGCATCTCCTTGAAGGCGTCCGCCGCAATTTCCCCTTCCATAATCCCGGATTCAAAGGCTTTCGCGCCCACATAATAAAGTCTGTCCCACCGCTCCAAATCCTCTTCTACCAGCTCCCGGTTGAAAAAGATAATCGGTACATCCTTTTTTTCCGCCAAATCAATGATGGTCGTGGGGTCCGTGCGGTCTACAAGATTAACGCAGATAACGTTGCACCCATCGTCAAGCATATCCCTTACCTGCCCATTCTGCGTCAACTGACTGTCCGCCGCATTATACATTTCAATATTCACCGCGATGCCGGTTTCCCCTTCCTTTGCCCCCGCATAGGCGTTAAACCGCTCTATCAGCTGGGATATAAACGTATCGTATTGGTCGTATACCGTAATGCCGATTTTGATGCTTTTAATTTCCTCTTCCTGCTTCCCCGCACCGCACCCCATAAGCGCTGCCGACAAAAACCCCGCAAGGATTCCCCATACCGCCAAATGCCTTCTCATCCCGCAACCCCCTTTATCTACAACAGCCCTGCGCAATTACCGCTTTTTTTACTGCACATTCGGAAACAAAATCTTCTCATTCTCTTCATCGTACATATTTGCACGGTTTACCGCAATGCACCCCACCTGGCTGCTCTTCGCCTTCTCCGAATAGTACTGAAGCTGCGCTGCTACTGCTTCCATACTGCGATATCCCATATGAAATTCATTCGGCGTCACAAGCGTCTGTATCATTCCTTTATCCAGATAATAAACCGCCTTTTCGGAACAACCGACGCCGTATAGTTTGCAAATCGTCTCTGTTCCGCTTTGCGTATATAGATAATCCGCCAGAATTTCCGTCTCGTCATTTCCCAGCGCAATCATGATATCGACTTCTTCCAACCGCTCAAGCTGACCATCCTCTGCGGCATAGGGATAGAGAAGCTCCCTATTCCACACGATAGTAACCGCATCTTCCCTAAATCCCTCTTCTACGCCCTGCAATCTCTGCTGCACGGAAAGCTGCTTTCGTCCGCCGGATAAGATGCCAATTTTTTTCCCTCCCAGCTCTTCGCCAAAATCCTCTCTGACAGATTCCGCAAGCATTCTGCCGATTTCCACATTGTCCGGTTCCACCAGCGCGTACACGTCTTCCGGGGTTACGTCCGATTCCAGTAACACCAGTGACGCTTTCGTGGATATATCCGCAATATCCGTCGTTTCTTCGCCAGAAATCATCTGCACGATAATGCCCTCGGCGCCGCTTTCCAGCTCCCGGTAGATAAGCGCCATTTCTTCCTCTACGGTTGCAAATTTCCCGGTGGAAACGTAATTCAAATCAATATTATAATCTTTTGCCGCCTGCTCCAGTCCAAGGCGCAGCGCAATCCATCTGTCGTTGTTGCTGTCATTTACAATCACCGATACAAGATGCGGTTCTTCATCTTCCTCACCGCTTACCATACTATAAAAAGTCCAGCCAATCATTACCGCCAGAACAAGAATTGATATGCCAAAATACAACTTATTTCTCGTCACAAATACTCTCCGCCCTTTCCCTCACCATCGAATGCCTTCTATTCCTTCCTCATCCACGATTATCTATCGGACATATCCTGTGCTTGCAATTTGCCCTCTTCCAGAAGCGCTGCTGTCTCGATGGAATATTCGATATCTGGCAGGTGAATCCGCACCGTTGTACCCTCGTCCGGGCAGCTTTCGATTTCCAGTCCGTAAGGCGCCCCGAACCGGAGCCGAATCCGGTTGTGCACATTAAGCAGCCCCACGCCGGATCCTTTCTTACGCACACGATTATTCTCGATAAGAAGCACCTCTACCATTTCCGCCGGCATTCCCAGACCGTTATCCCGCACCTCGATATAGATATCCTTTTCCTTGCGGTATCCGGCGACTTCGATTTCGCCGTCCCCGTCCATACATTCCACACCATAGTAAATCGCATTTTCCAAAAGCGGCTGGATAATCAATTTCACGGTGCAGCAGTTTAAAATATCTTCTTCGACCGCAAAGGTGACGCTGAAAATATTTTTGTATCGTATTTTCTGGATATTCATGTAATTCTTAGCATGTTGTATCTCATCTTCCAGGCTGATGATGGTTTTCCCCCTGCTTAGACTGATGCGGAACAGGCTCGCAAGCTGTGTAATCATGAAAACTGCGTCCTCATACCGCTCCCCTTCTATCATCCAGACGATGGAATCCAGCGTATTGTATAAAAAATGAGGATTAATCTGGGATTGCAGGGCGTCCAGCTCGCTTTTGCGCTTCTCTTCCTGCTCAATGACGATATCGCTCATCAACTGTCTGGACTGTTCTAACGTCTGGCGCAGCGTTCTTCCCAGATGCTCCACTTCCAGAGAGCTTCCCATATAAATCTCCGGGTTCATGTTGCCGGCTTCCCATTCTTTGACGGATTCATTCAGTTGCTGGAGCGGCTTGGCGATACGCGCCGACACAAGCTGATTCAGAATGATAATCATCAGCATGGCAAGCAGCATCAGCAGCACGACGACCGGGCGCATATCGGATACCCCGATATGGTAAGCGCTTATCGGTGCGACACTGACGATTTTCCAGCCGGTATAACTAATCGTTTTCACGGTAACTAAGCGCTGCTCGCCCTGAAATTCTTCCTGTATGCTGCCATCCTCATAATCCGCCGCCGCCAGATTATTTTCCTGATACAAATCCATATAAATCAGATTCTGCTTAGGGTGATAGATAATTTCCCCATCGCCGTCCATGAGGTAGACATATTCCGCAGAATTATCCGGGTTTGCCTTATTCAGAAGCTGCTCGATACTGCTATAATTCATATCGACCAGAAGCACGCCCAAGGATGAATTACCATTGTGCGTCAGCTCCACCGCCTGACTTAGAGAAACGACCCAATAGTAGCGGTAACTGCTATCGTCGAACAGATTCTGCACATGAGGCGTTGAAAAATGAATATTTTCCATCTGTCCTACCGCCTCAGTAAACCACTCCTGATTGACAATATCCAGCCCCTCTTTTTCCGTAGCTACCGGCGCAGCGCCCACTAGCTCGCCGTCGTTCGTATAACAGGCAATGCTAATCAGATTCCCTTTATTTGCCTCATAGAGAAGTGTCATTTCTTCATCCAGCGTGTCCACGGATAGATTTTTATCCTTGATGACGCTATAATACATAGCGTCGGAAATCCGGCGCATATTACGGAGATAACTTTCCAGATTAATCGCCGTCTGGTCCAGAACCTGCTCCATGCTTAAAGACATCATATCTTCCATAGCGTTCACAAATCTGCTGTACAGGGAAATCCCCAGAAGTCCCATACCAAAAAGCGATACAACCGTAAACGAAACTGCAATAGTTGCCTGAATTGAGCGGGGTTTCGGATTTCTTTTAAAATATGAACTTAATTTTTGATACCATTTCTTTTCTTTTACAGACATGCCTTTTATTCCGTCTTTTCCAACTTACTTGTTTTGTATTTGGAAGGCGACATCCCGAACTGCTTTTTAAAAACATAGCTAAAATAATTGGGGTCAGAATATCCTACCTTTTCAGAAATAATATACGTTTTTTCGTTTTTTGTCAACAAAAGATCCAGTGCAATTTCCATCCGGTAATCCGTCAGATAATTGATAAATGTTTTGCCCGTCTCTTTCTTAAAAACGGTGGAAAAATACGCCGCACTAACATTCAAATGATTACAAATCGTCTCAATACTCAAATCCTGGTCCGAATAGTTATCTTCCACATATTCCATCGCCCTTTTTACAAAGGATTTCGTCGTGTCCTGTCTTTCATTCAGCAATTGTTTCTGCATTTCCAGACAGTTATCGTTGAGCCATTCGTTCAGCGCCTCTAAGGATTCTATCTGCATCGCCTTCGTATAGACGTCGCTGTTTTCCCCGAAAACAGGCTCCAGATTCAACTGATTATTCGTGCCGAATCGAAAGAGCTCCGTAATCAGCTCCATAATTAAAATACGGTATTTCTGCAGCGATAATCTACTTCCCGAAATCTGCTCGGTAAATTCCCGTATCGTCTCTTTTAACGGTTCGGATTCTCCCATTTTGATTTTCTTGATAATCTCATGGATATAAGGTTCTTCCCAAGGAATATCGGCATTTTCCTGTGGGTCCGTTTCCGCAATATTAATCGCACGCGTCGTCCCGTACAGCACCCGGTAAGAAATCGCAGTTTTGGCTCCCTGATAAGAAATGGGAAGCTGCCCCGGCAAGTCGCAGATATGCCCGATTCCTGCCGTTACACGCGCTTTGCAGATTCGTTTTACCATCTTGCAGATTTTGTCCATAGTATCTGTAAAATGGGTGGCGGATTCCTTATCCGAAAACTGTGTAATCACGATAATATCTCCCAAGTAGGTCACAACCTTGCTGTCCCAGACTTGCGAAAGTTGCTCTTCCGCCAGTTTTTTCACCGACAAAGTCAGCAGAAGCGGGTCCATCGCCGTCTCTTCCTCTGAAGCGTTCGGGGCACTGATATGCAGCACGGTTACGACATAGTGGGGCCCCGTTAACTCTATCTGATAATTCTTCGCATATTCTTCAATTTTATTTTCTTCAACCCTGCCTTCCAGCAAAGAAGTATAAAAATTTTCCTGCAATACCGGAAGACTTTCCATATAATATTCCCGCAACTTATCGATATTGCGTTTCTCATCCAGCTCTTTATCCAGATTCCGTCTAATTCGCTCGAATACTTCCCGCAGCTCGTTGGCGTTAATCGGCTTTAAAATGTATTCTTCCGCCTCTATCTTAATCGCTTCTTTGGCATATTCAAATTCGTCAAACCCTGAAAAAATAATGACCTTCATCGTCGGATAAAGCTCCTTTAATTTCTTGCAAAGGGTAAGCCCGTCCATATAAGGCATTTTGATATCCGTCATGACTACGTCAACCTGTAACTCTTCCGCCATTTCCAGCGCTTCCACGCCATTCCTGGCATAACCGGCGACGCAAAATCCCATACTTTCCCAATCCATTTTTTTCATAATGACCCGGAATACTTCTTCTTCATCATCTACCAGCAAAACAGAATATTGACTCATATAAATACCATGCCTTTCTTCCAGTTTCTGCATCAACTTCCGTATTTATTATTCATCCGTTTCCAGAGCACTCCCATAACCAGCGTACAGACGATAATCTCACCCACCGCCGCATACACGTTTACAAAAATCAATACCGCCATTAGAAACGTCCCCGCGCCAAAGAATAAAATCAGTTTTCCGCCTTCCCTGGCATAGGCTTTTTCATCCTTTACCGGTTCCTTATCTTTGCTGCGAATCATACTGATATCCTGCACGATAATAAGACGCAGCCCGTAATACATACAAATGACAAAAAGCAGCAGCGGAATACCCGCCTGTTCCAGAAATGCCCCTATCGACATATGCATATCCTCCCTTTAGGTTAAAATAGCGGCTGGCAAAATTCCCCAGCCGCTACTGTCTTTCTTATTCTTTTCTTTATTTTCTCGCGATATACTTTCTGATATCCAGTGAAATCGCCACGAAGATTACAAGACCGATTGCTATGTACTGTGCATTTGCATCCATGCCCAGATACTGTAATGCTGTCTTTAACAACTCAAATACGGCAACACCGATGATTGCGGAAGAAACTTTACCACGTCCGCCGGTAACGGATACGCCGCCGATGGTACACGCCGCAATCGCTTCCATCTCATAACCGAGACCCAGCGCAACAGACGCGCCGCCGGCTTTTGCACCAAGCATGAAGCCCGCCAGACCATACATTGCAGCCGCTTTCATATAAATCAGAATCATAGTCTTCTTTACTGGAACGCCGGCAACTTCTGCAGCCTGCGGATTTCCGCCGATTGCATACATATATTTCCCGTGGCGTGTCATGTTGAAAATAAACCATGTAATCGCCGCCACAATAATTGCTATCCAGATTAAGTAGTTAATGCCGAGGAATTTACCGTTTGCAACATCCGTATACTGTTTTACATATCCGCCGAGAGGCGTTGCATTCGTGAAAATCAAGTTGATACCGTAAACGATTTCCATCATTGCCAGTGTGGCGATAAATGGCGGAACGCTCAGGTACGCAATAAAGAATCCTGTTATCGTTCCAAAAAATCCGCAGATTACCATAACGATAAGCGCCGCTACGAATACGTTCAAAGGCTGCATATCCGGGAAAAATTTGCCCGAATAATCGATACGCTGCAGCAGCACACCCGCGATACATCCACCAAACCCGATCATACGTCCTGCTGACAAGTCACAGCCCGCGGTGATAACACAGCCCGCAATACCGAGCGCGATAACAAGTCTGGAACTCATATTCATCAGGATATTCATAAGGTTGTTAGAGGTAAAGAAATTCTTCGATGTAAATCCGGTATAAATAACCAGGATAAACATTACGATAATAACCCCATTATTAATAATAAAATCTTTTATTTTCTGTTGTTTTGTCTTTGTCATTTTTACCCCCATCTGCCTGCCTTAGCAGACTCTCGAATCAATAGTTGAAAATGCCTTTCTTTCAACATTTACACCATGCCCTTTTTCAGAATGATTAAAACTGCGTTGCATAACTCATGACTTTCGCCTGAGTCATCTCTTCCGGCGTATCAATTTCGCCGGTCAGTTTTCCGTTACACATAACGCAGACTCTGTCCGCCATACCTAGAAGCTCCGCCATTTCCGAAGAAATCATGATAATCGCTTTGCCTTGTTTTGCTAAGTCGTTCATGATTTCATAAATCTCGTGCTTAGCTCCTACGTCAATACCACGGGTAGGTTCATCCATAATCAATACGTCCGGGTCATTCGCCAACCACCTTGATACGATAACCTTCTGTTGATTTCCACCGGACAAATTGGAAATATGCTCTTTCATACTCGGCGTTTTAATGCTCAGTTTCTTAATACTCTCATCTACAACACTATTAATCTTCTTGTGTTCTAAGACAAATCCCGCTCTCAGGAATTTGTTGTAAACGGAAACGCCAACGTTATCTTTAATGGATAAGCAGCCAAAAATACCATTTCCACGTCTATCCTCGGTAATCAGTCCGATTCCGGCGTTCATCGCGTCGATAGGATGTTTTACTTTTATCTTCTTCCCATGCATATATATCTCGCCGGAAGCGACGCCGCGGATTCCGAAGATTCCCTCCATCAACTCTGTCCTCTGCGCTCCAACTAAGCCGCCGAATCCGAGGATTTCACCTTTGCGGAGCGTAAAGCTTACGTCCTGGAAAGATTTCTCATGGATGGAAGAAAAGTTTTTAACTTCCATAACGACTTCGCCGGGCGTATTTTCCCTGGCGGGATAAACGTTTGTCAGCTCACGTCCAACCATCTTGGAAATAATCTGGTCTGTCGTCAACTCATCCGCCGCCCAGGTGCCTACATAAGTACCATCGCGCATAACCGTGATATCATCGGCAATTCTCTTGATTTCATCCATCTTATGGGATATGTATACCATCGTAACGCCTTTGTCCCTTAAATCGTTCATAATACGGAACAATGCTTCTACTTCATTATCCGAAAGCGAGGAAGTCGGCTCGTCAAAAATAACAACTTTCGCCTGCTGCGATACTGCCTTTGCAATTTCTACAGACTGCATCTGCCCGATGGATAAGGTTCCAAGCTGCGCCTTCGGGTCAAAATCCATTTTTACTTCTTTTAACCATTTCTCTGTATCCGCATACATTTTCTTATGGTCGATAATTTTAATCGGTCCAAAATTCTTCGTCGGAAATCTTCCCAGATAAAGATTCTCGCCAACGCTTCTCGCCGGTATCGGCTGCAATTCCTGATGCACCATAGCAATCCCATGTTTCATTGCCTCATCTGGATTCCCTACTTCAATTTTCTCCCCATCCAGGTAAATCTCGCCTTCGTCCATTTTGTAAATGCCAAAGAGACATTTCATCAGGGTGGACTTTCCTGCGCCGTTCTCGCCCATCAGCGCATGGACAGTACCCGGACGAAGCGATAACTGCGCGTGATCAAGCGCCTTTACGCCTGGAAAGGATTTACAGATACCTTTTAGCTCCAGTTTATATTCAGCCATGTTCTCCTCCTTCTATTTTCATTTTATATAATCATACGAATTGATATTCGTCTATTGTCTATCTCATGCCGTTATAACCCACAAAACTGCCCCTGCCTTCATAAAAAGTGCGGGTGCCATTTCTAACACCCGCACCTCTGATTGCGTCGCTTATTTAACCATATCAAGAACTTCCTGTGCATTTTCTGCTGTAACTTTTACATAATCACAACCAATGTAGTAATCATTTGTTTCGCCGTTTACAAATTTGATTGCTGCGTCAGCCGCGCTGTGAGACTGTGAGAAGTGGTCGTTGAATACAGTACCTGTCATCGTTCCTGCGATAACATCTTCAAGAGCCTCTGATAAAGCGTCAACACCTACCAGGAAAATATCTGTTCCAACAGTACGTCCTGCGGATTCGATAGCCTGTAATGCGCCAAGAGCCATTGCGTCATTGTTGCAGAATACAACTTCGATGTCATTGCCGTGCTGTCCTAATGCATTTGCTACAATCTGCTGTGCCTGATCCTGTGCCCAGTTTCCAACCTGATCGGAAAGACATTCAACTTCCAGACCTGCGTCTGTCAGAGCCTTAACGGAAAATTCTGTACGGAACTGTGCATCTACGTTTTCAGGGTCGCCTTCTACCATGATATACTGGATTACACCGTCGCCGTTTAAGTCAACTGTGTCAAGACCAAGGTCAACAATCATTTCGCCCTGCATGGTTCCTGACTGACGTGCATCACATCCAACGTAAGTTACGTTCCAGCCGTTGTCCTGCCATCTCTGCTCTTCTGCTTCATCCGGCTCACGGTTGATATATACAAGCGGAATGCCTGCCTCAACCACTTTGTCTGTAATGGTCTCTGCTGAAGAAGAGTTAACCGGGTTGATAATCAGAACGTCTACACCGTCTGTAATGAAGTTATCAATCTGACCTGTCTGGGTAGCCTGGTCATTTGCACCGTCCGCGATGGTGATATTCTCTTTTGAGAAGCCCTGGCTAATCAGGTAATTCTCAAGCTCTGTACGGAACAGTGTCATGAAATTATCAGAAAACTGATAAATACATACGCCTACTTTTTTGTCTGCCAGGTCTCCGCCTGCTGCGTCCGCCGCTGCATCGGCTGCGTCTGCTGCGTCATCTGCCGCTGCATCATCCGTAGCTGCATCGTCTGTTGCCGCATCATCCGTAGCTGTGTCGTCAGTCGTTGCCACATCGTCTGTCGTTGCAGGAGTGTCCGATGAACCACCACATCCGGTTACCATCGCTGCTACCATTGTTGCTGCAAGTAATACACTAATTACTTTCTTTTTCATAGTATAATCCTCCCTTAATATGTTTATAACCAATTGGTTATATAAGCGATTATAGCAATCCAATATTCAAAAAAACATACAAAATTCTTCTGTCTACCTAGAAAATCCTTCTCTCTTTTTGTATATTCCGTATATATTTCTTGGTTTTTCTTATATTCTCTTAGTTATTTTTCCCCATCAATACAAAAAATTTCCTAATTAGATAAAAAATCGACAGAAATTTAAAGGTTGTCCCTTTTCTGTCGATTTTTCTTTCTTTAACAGTTTTTCGTTTTTTCTATATGCCTTTCTAAAGGTCGCTTTAGAATCGCACGATATCGCCGTTTTTTATTTCCTTGTCAGAGCTTTCCACAATCTGGCTGGAACTATCCAGTGCGCCTTCCACCGCCGCCCAGGTATCGTTTTGGTCTAAGATGTTTACGGTCACTTCTTCTATATAATATTCCATGCCGAGAATCCCATCCCGCTCTTTGACCACATAGACATAGTTTCTATTATTTACCGTCTGGATACAGGCGGATGGGATACAGGATGGGTATCTTTCCCCGGCTTTCGCGCAGGTCATGACGCCCGATAACCCCGGCATTCCCACACCCTCTGGCAGATTGACATACAGCTCATAGCTGCCGGGCGCTGTCTGGCTTTCGGTAAGATAATCCACCGTAGCGGCGTCCTGTCCGCTTCTGCCGTCCAGTTTTAAAGAAATCGCATCTTGCAGCCCCACATAACTTTTCTGCTGGCTGTCGATGGTAGTCTTGAATTGATAGGGCACGGAATCGTCCGCCAGTAATAAGACGGCGGAATCCGGGAGCCGGCTGCCTACGCTGATATAAATATCGGTAACAAGACCGCTTTGCTTTGCCGTGATTTCGCCCTTGACGTCTTTGATTTCCTGAAACTGCGCCAATTCTTTCTGCAGCCCGGCAAGCTCTATCTGTCCGGTTTCCAAGGCAGCGTCCGCATTTTCCGGGAACTGGATATCCTCTATCCGCCGTTGTGCCTCTTTCATCGTATTATCTCTCTGCGCAATGGCGTCCGCCTCGGCGTATGCCGCCGCCTGTAACTGCTCTTTTAACGCTTCCTCATCGCCCGCCTGCTCCTCGATGTCCTCTTCCGCCTGATGGACTTCTTCCGCCATCCTTCCTACCAACGTATCTTCATATCTCGCCAGAGAATCATAATCCGCCCTGGCACGCTCTTCCTCTAAAGCCTTTTTCTGCTCCGCCAGCTCTTTATTCGTGGCAAGGGCATTCAGTTGCAACTGCAATCTGGAAATTTCTTCCTGTTTTTCTTCCATAAGCCTGTCTAAATCTTCTATATCTATTGTAAAAAGTACATCGCCTTCTTCCACTTTATCGCCAACCTGCACCGCCAACGTCTGGACTCTCAGCCCGCTAAGCGCTGTCACCGGATTCTTGCTGCCCGCGACGACGATTCCTTCTGTTTCCACGATATGCTCCACATATTTTGACTCCGTCCGTTTCACGGTGACGACGGGCAGCTTCGACGCATAGATGCTCTTAGATATCACCGTACAAAGCCACATCAACGCTAAGAATGCCGCAAAACCTGCCAGCGCTCTTTTTTTACCGCCGCCTTCCGCGCGCCTTTCCATATCCGTATCCTTACCCATTTCCAAACCTCCCGCCGCTTTTCCAAGGTTCGTTTAAACCTGTTTACGGCTCGATTTTTCCTAGTTCATTTAGCGCTGCCCATGCTCCTATTCTGTCTCTACATCCACTTAGCATTGTCCACGCTCCCATTCTGCCCCTGCATCCACTTAGCGCTTTCCACACTCCCATTCCGCCGCTACTCCTTCAGGCCGGAAAAGATAATCCCCTGCTCCAGATAATCCTGTCCCCAGACGAATACAAACACCGCCGGAATCAGCGTAATGATGGAAGCGGCAAAAGCGTATCCCGCCTGCGCCCAGGTAATCTCCGGCAAATAGAGAGACAGTGGCCAAAGCGCCTTGTCTTCCAGAAACGCCATCGGTTGCTCCATCATATTCCAATACTCCAAAAAGCCCAGTACCATCGCAGACAAAAGCCCGCTTTTTCCAAGCGGCAGCCCTATCTTGCGGAAAATGTAAAACTCCCCCGCGCCGTCAATCCGCGCCGCCTCCAAGAGCTGCGCCGGAACCGCCCGAAAGCCGCCGTAAGATAGGAAAACCGGAAACGTGGAAAACACCGCTGGCAAAATCACCGCTTGATAAGTATTTAACAAAGTCAGCTTGTTTAAGACAATATAACTCGACAACATCGTAACTTGAAAAGGCAGAAGCATCAGCGTCACATACAATACGAAAAGGAGCCTGCTGCCCTTTACCTTATATACCGCAAACGCCCACGCCGCCGGCACGCCCACGAGAAGCTGCCCCGCCAAAATCGCTCCCGTCATCTTCACAGAGTTCCAGAACAATATGAAAAACTGCGGCGTCATAAAAAGCAGTCTGCCATAATGGGAAAAGGTCGGATAATCCGGTATCAGTTTCCAGCCGATATACTCCGGTCTTTCTGCAAAAATGGGGGCGAGGTACTGACGCAGTTCCCCGCTTCCCATCACCGAGCCCGTCACCAGCAGCAAGATGGGCAGACAGACGAAAATAGTGGGCAGCAGGAGCAGACATTTTATGATGGATTCTTTGATGATGGTTTTATTGAATTTGATTCTGAGATTTTCTAATTCCATTATTACGTCTCCTGCCTATCCCACAAGCGCTGCAACAGCATAATCACGGCAAACAGAAACCCGCCCACGCAGACGGTCGCCGCCGCCATTTTATCAAAGTCCAAATTGACGAACCAGTTATTGAACAAATGCTGCAGCAGGTAGATGCTTTGGTCGGGATACGCCCCCGCCGCCAGATAGGCTTCCCGGTATATCTTAAAAGAGTTTAAAAAGGATAGTATCACAATCGTATAAAGGCTTCCTTTCAGATTGGGCAACATGATTCGGAAAAAAATCTGTCGCTTTGTGGCGCCGTCCACGCTCGCCGCTTCCAGCAGCTCCTTGGAAATCCCCAGGATACCGGCAAGCCATAGCACTACCGTATATCCCGTATTTTTCCAAAGATAGCTGAACACCAGCACCCAGAACGCCGCGCCGCTTCCCATGTAATCCGTATGTACCTCGCCCCACAGCCCTGTATTTTCCCCCAGCCATGTCAGAAACAGATTCAGGAAGCCCTGTTTGTAAAAAAACATTTTCCATACAATAACGACGGTTGCCGTGGGCATCGCCATTGGGAACAGATACAATGACTTGATAAAACCCCCGTCCCGCAATCCGCTTAAAGGCAGCGCAATCAGAAGCCCTATCACTACCAGCAGCGGAATGCAGACGGCGGTAAAGCGGATGGTATTGCCCACCGCCAGCCGAAACGCCTGATTGGTAAAAATCGTATGAAAATTCTGTATGCCGTTAAACTGCCCCGTCACCGCCGTCGTAAAGGAACGCTTGAACACATCTAGAAAGGGAAGCAGCACAAAGAGCAATACTCCCGCCAGGCTAGGCGCCATGAAAAATAGAAACATTCGTACCTCTTTTTGCCGTTTCGCACTAGATTGATGCGTCTTCACCGATAGTTTCTGCAACCCCTTGATTTCATCCATTTTACCTGTCCCATTTCGTTTATTTCACTCCGTCATTTGACTTCATCTGTTTTATTTCGTCTGTTTCACTTAATTCATGTTATTTCATCTATTTCTATTTGTCTGCCCGTCCTTATTCCGCCAGATAAAGCGCGATTTTTTTCTCTATCGCATTCACGGCTTCGTCCAGACTCTGTTTGCCTTGGAAATAATTGATGCCCTCCTCGTACACGGCATTTTCCAGCACGGTGTCCTCTATATAGGCTGTATCCAGCGTCTTTATGCAGTCCTTCAATTCTGCGGCCTGCTCTTCATCTACCCAGTAAGCGACGAAGGATTTCATTATTCCGTCCGGGCCGCTGGAGCTTGCCCAGGAATACGCGCCCTCTCCATCCACCAGCTTTGTATCCGGTACGAAAATTTCATCAAACGCCGCCTGATTCACCGGCAGACCATTAAACAGACTACTTTGGTTCTCTTTTCCAAGGCACAATCTTATAAAATCCTGCGCCAAATCCACACTCTGGGACGCCGCACTGATTCCTAAAAGCGTCTGGGTGCAGAATACGTTATCGCTCTGTCCGTGCATGATGGACCATACCATATCCTCAAATCCTTCCACCCTCTTTACAGAATGCATTTCCATATAACTATTGCGGCTGTCTAACGCACCCGACAAGATACTCGTCTCACCGTAAACATAGCCCATCGCACGGGCGCGTGTCCGCAGATATTGTGAATCGTCGAAAAGTTCCCCAAAGCTTTCCATCCAATTATCATTTACCATAAGCAGCAACTCTTTCATCTGCTCTGGAAGCCCTTCCATCTCGGCGTCGTAAATCCTTTTCGTCTGTTCCAGAAATTCTGTTATGGCAGCCTTGTCTATCTCACCGCCATCCGTCATCCACGCCGGAGCACATACCATTGCGTAGAAGCGCATAATTCCTTTTTCCGTACCCAACTGCAGCAAATCCTGTCCGGGATTATCCTGACGCATCTTCACGATGGCGTCGGCAATGCCTTTTAAATCCTTCATACCACTAATGTACTGCTCTTTCCCTGCAACAAAGGGCACCTGTATCTCGCAAGGCATCGCATAGACACTGTCCCCGCTCTTCATGGCGTCTACCACATTCCCAAACAACGCATCTTCACCGTCTAAGCTGCTTAGGAGTCCGCTCAAATCCAGAAGCATTCCTTTTTCCTCATAAGAATCCAAAGGCATTTCATCCAGAATCAGAACATCCGGCCCTTCCCCTGCCATAATCCTGGTATTCAGCGCCTTTAGCGCATCGTCCCGTGTCATGGAGCTGCCTTCCCCTATCGCCGCTTCATATTCTACGAAAACTTCCGGGTTGGCAATCTGATATAAAGAAACTGCCTGACGTATGGTATCGTTATCTTTCAAGCTATATACCTTTAGCCGTTCATCCGGTACGGTAGGCATATCCGGGTCATACACGAAATGCACCAGCCTGGAACCGCTGAATATGGCAAGAAACTCATTATTTTCCAACATGATGACGCTTCCTATCCGATAGCTTGGATTGTTGAAGGTGCAAAGGTTTCCGTCTATCACCTGTTCTATGGCGCTGCCGCCTATGACATGTCTATGCAGACCTTTTTTGCCCGCCAGATAGAGCACGTTTTCTTCCCCTGGAAAGAAATACATGTCATACCATGCGTCGCCATACACATTCCCATCCGGGTAATTTTCCTGTATGAAGTCCGCCAGCACTTCGTCCTCGATAAATTCCCGTTTTTCGATATCATAAAGCAGGGGCGCCTTATAGTCATACCCGTCCATAATCAGCAGATTTCCCTGAAACTGCATCAACTGCGGCGCGCTGCCCTGTATCGTAACGATTAACTCGCAGGTTCCGTCCTCTTTTACCTCATAAAGCCCGGAATCTGATAAGCCGCATACAAAAACCCGTCCATCGTCTGATACCACGGCGCTGTAGGGGAAACTGCCGCTAACCGTCGGCGGCGGCGTAATGGAAATCTCTGTACCATCCGGCTTCACAATCTTGCCCGCCGGCTCCCATCCGCCTTCTTCCACATTATAAATGACCGCCGCCGTATTATCGGCGCCTATGACGAGATCGGAAATATAGGTTTGCTCTTCCACCATTTTCATATGCCATGTATGGCTCGTATCCTCTTCCCACGTCTCTCCGTTATCCTTAGATATCAGAAGCGGTGTGGAGCTGCCATCCGTAAGAATGATAGTGCCGTCTGCTAGTTTGTAGAGTCCGTTGCCCACCATTCCGTTTAGTCTGTCGGATAAATCGGTCACTTTTTCCACATACCGTCCCATTGCCACGGGTTCGTCGGACGCTCCCTGATTAGCGTCCCCATTTCCTGTCTGCGAAGGGGTTCCGGTTTCGCCCGTGGCGTCGGCATTTCCTGTCGTCTCCGTTGGGTTTTGGGTTCCGCAGCCTGTTGTGATAAGTATCAGAAGGATGCAGAGCCAGGCTGCCAGTTTTTTATGTTTCATTGCGTTTACCTCTTTTCTGCGCGTTGTGCGCGTGGATTTTGCGCAGTGTGCGCATGGATTCTGCGCGTTGTACGCGTGAATCATGCACAGCGTGCGCGTGGATTTTGATATAAATATAGCAGGAGTTTCTCTAAGGAATCTCTAAATGTGGCGGGGGGGATTTGGGCGATTATTCGAGAGGGGTGGGATATCTGCTACGAGGATATAATGGAACGGGGAAAGAATATCGGGGGTGCAGGCGAGGGGGGGGATATTGGCTACACGCGGGGGTGGCAGGACAGATAGAAAGCCCGCGAAGGCACGCTCTCGCTCCGTGAAAAACGCAGCGGTACTAAACTCAAAAGCCGTAGGACGGCTTTTTCGTTAAGTGCCGGCGTTTTTCGAGGACCTTCGCGGGCTTTCTATCTGCCCTGCCACGTTCCATGCGGGAGAGGATGAGGAATTGGGGGCGATGGTTAGAGTTATAGGGAATGGATTTTCTAGGATAAGAATATGGGCGAAATGGTTTAGAAGCGGGTTAGAAATGGTTTATCCGGGTTAGGGAAATGGTATAGGAAAATTGTTTAGAGAATAATTAAAGATTTCTATGGTAGAATAAAGTGTTATAATTTTTATAAATAATAGACAATTGCAATTGTGAAACGCATTCTCCAAAACGTAGTTGTGCGGAAGATACAATCCATAAGCAGGCACTGTGAAAACGCCGGTACTTAGTGAAAAAGA
>JAMPHJ010000063.1 GCA_023663465.1 Muribaculaceae bacterium
ACAATTCCCCCTGCATTGCATTTTCGAGTCCGTGCACACGCGCGATACCATCCGCCACCTGAATAACCGTACCAACGTCCGATACTTCAAGCGCTGAAGAGTATCTCTTAATTTGATCCTTAATGACTGAACTAATTTCTTCTGGTCTCAAATTCATGGATCATACGCACCTTTCTTTTTGATTTTCACCACAGATGGCAATTTCCTGCCAACCTGCGTTTTTCAGTACTCATCCGTACTTATACCTGCACTTTCAGCAATTCTTTCTGCATCTCGTTTAGCTTGGTCCGGATACTGCTATCCACAACCCTGTCGCCGATACGGATAACCATACCACCGATTAAACCGGTATCCTGCTGATAGTGCATTTCCATAGACTTATAGTCCGTTGTTTCTATAATTTTGCGTTCAATCTTCTGACGCTGTTCCTCTTTCAGCGGCACCGCCGTCGTTACAGTGGCGATACCGATTCCCTTATATTCCTTTACTTTCGCCAGGAAATATTCCAGAATCCCGTCTATTTCCGCATAGCGGTCCTTGGAAATAACAATCGTCAAAAATCCCAGCAGCTCTTTAGAAATCCTGCCCTGAAAGACTTCTGTAACAACCTGGAGCTTCTCTTCCTTGCTGACCTTAGGATGGGTCAACAGTTTTCCGAATTCTACATTTTCTTTCAGAATTTCTTGAAGCTGCGTAATTTCTTCCAACAATTCCTCTACCTTGTTTTCCTCTATCGCAAGCTCAAACAAGGCGTCTCCATATGTCTTTGAAATTAGCTTAGCCATGTGCTGTCACCTATTTCTTTCAGCGTTTCCTCGATTAAACTGTCCTGTACAGTCGTATCGATTGCCGCGTTTACAACCTTTCCTGCCATCAAAGATGCCAATACTACCATTTCCCGTTTCACTTCGTCAGCCGCTTTCTTTTTCTCCAGCTCGGCTTCCGCGTTTGCTCTTTCGATAATTCTTGCAGCCTCTTCTTTTGCCTGCGCTACAATCTTACTCTCATTTGCCAACGCTTTTTTTCTGGCTTCTGCGAGAATGGCTTCCGCCTCTTTATCAATGTCTTTTAATCTGGCTTCGTATTCATCCTTTAAGTCCTTTGCATCCGCCATGTCTTTGGCAGCATTATCAAGCTCGCTCTTAATCTTATTCTGCCTGTTCTGGAGCAGTTCCCTTGCAGGATTGAATAACAGGTGTGACGCAATGAGAAACAGGGCAAATACCGCAATAATCGATAATCCTGCGTCTGCAATCAACTGGAAATCCAGGTCAAACAGTCTCGGCGTCATTTCAACCGCCGACGAAGCCAGCGCCAGATTCATACTTATTAACGTATTCAAACCTTAGGTCTCCTTTCTTTGAAATTCCTTTCGCGCTTATACCAGAGGTTTTACAAATAAGAGCAGCATAGCAATCAACAGACCATACAAACCGGTTGTCTCTGCTACAGCCTGTCCAAGAAGCATGGTAGCGGTAATGTCAGACCTTGCTCCCGGATTTCTGCCGACAGCTGCTGCCGCATGACCCGCTGCGATACCCTGACCAACACCAGGACCAATACCTGCGATAACCGCAAGTCCTGCGCCGATTGCTGAACATCCTAAGATAAAATTACTGTTAAATTCCATTTTTGTTTCCTCCTTCAATCACTTTGCTTTATAAAATTTAGTAAAAAAATGGTAAAACTGTTTAAACTTCTCCCTGTCTAACCGTCCGTCGTACAGGCGTCTGTAATGTATGTCATCGTCAACATACAGAATACATAGGTCTGGATTGCCCCTGAGAACAAATCAAAATAAACATGAAGGGCTGCCGGCCATATAATCGCAATTTTGGATAACAGACCATAAACCAACGCCATCATAACCGTCCCGGATAAAACGTTTGCAAACAGACGCAGCGACAGAGAAATCGGAACCGCAATATCGCCTACGATATTGATAGGCGCCCATATCGGCCACGGGTCACACAATCCTGCAATAACGCCTTTCACCTTCTGGTATCGGAATTTATTGAAATGAATCAATGTAAAGGTTATGATACCAAGCGGAAGCGTCACGCCGTAATCCGCCGTAGGCGGCCGTAACCCAAACAGACCGGAAATGTTGCTTATCAGAATGAAGATAAAAATGGTACTGATATAATTTCGGAACTGAGGTGAAAACTTCCCCATGACGCCACCCACCATATTATCCAGCATTTCTACGGCAAGCTCCACAATATTCTGAAAAGTTCCCGGCACTTCCGACGCATGTTTAATCGCTCTGTTTGCCACAAGACAGAAGCCGATGATAACCAGCATGACAATCAACAAACAAACATGCGTTGTCGTAATCCAGACTGTCTGTCCGAAAAGCTGATAAGAAAAGATTCCATGAATCATAAAATCAATATCAGCGCCCCCGGACAATAAAATCCCTTGCCCCATACTCTCACCTCCTTAGCATATAGATTTAGTACTCTATTAAAAAAATTAAACTATCTTGAAAATTTTCGCACTGAGCTTGCGGGTAAAAGGCTGTAAATACGCCCCCGGTTTCATTCCCAGATAACCGAAAACCGCGGTAATCGGATTGCCAATTCCACTGAGCGCCAAAAATAGCACCACTATCACTAAGATAAAATACCGCACGATGCTCTGCGCGCCGACCGCCTTGGTCGCATCTTTAGACGCCATATCCAGACTGCGGGACAGCGCCCAATACATATGAATGGCGCCCGCTACCGCAAGCAGAATGCCAACCCATAGCCCGATGCTGTACGTCGGGTCTCTGGATATGATTAAAACGACCGCCTGCGCCACGATGCCGTAAAGCACGATGCCGAAACAGAGGTCAAACAGCGTCGGATTAATTTTTTTCTTCCAGGTCTTTTCCATCTTCGTCCCCCTGCTCCTTCCCACGCTCCCCTTCTTCCTGCACCTGCGCACGCCCGGCATTCGGACGTTTCCTCGTCACAGCGGGCGTTTCATAGATTTTCTTCGCAAACCGGAACACATTCCGAAACCCTGCTGCCGCGCCGATAAAGAAAAAAACGACTACCCAGAAAGAAGTCCCGCACTTTCTATCCAGGGCAATCCCGATAAAAGCGCAGAGAAATATGGGAACCAGCATATTAATGCCAAACTGACTAATCATCATCAAAGCATGATAGACATTTCTATTATACTTCACAATCCCGCTCCTTCCCGATGGAGCTGTCATCTTTTACCAAAATAATCATCAAATAAAATTATAACCATTTTTAGGCATAATGTCCAGTATAATGTGCAAATTGTTTGTGTTGAATCCATTAGAATTACTGTTAAAATTATATAAATCTGTTGACTTTTCTTCCGGGGCAGTGTAACTTTTTCTTATAGCGTTGTTTCTTATTTCAGACAGCACGTCCAAGGAGGTATTATGCCAGCGCCCATACTCTATCGCAAAAGAATCATTCCCAGTGAATGCGTCCTGTTAAAAGATGATAAAGTCCTGTTTATGGATGAACATACTATCGTTACCGGCTGGCATTCCCTAAAACCAAAAAAAGACCTTCATCACGGCTATTCCTGCTATTTCTTACAGGAAGGCTATAAGGTCAGTAAATTTTACAGGCAGGATAATTCGCTGCTTTATTGGTATTGCGATATTGTAGACTACGATTATCAAGCCGGAACAAATACCTATATCGTCACTGATTTGCTCGCCGACGTCATCATTTACCCGGACGGCTTCGTCAAAGTCGTGGATATTGACGAACTCGTCACGGCACTGAATCAAAAACTCATTTCTGAAGAAACGTTGAAAAAATCCCTGCTTTGTTTAAGCGGCCTATTAGATATCGTCTACTCAGGCAGCTTTGAGAAGCTGAAAGCTCCCATTGAGAGCATTCTCGCTTCCCGATAATGCTGTATGGCATTTTCCAGCTTCCTGCCATATCGTGGCTTCTTTGCATTTTTTAATAGAAAATATGCCCGCCTATCGTATATTTGGGGGTAACGCCTTCTATCGGCGTCCTGAAATAAACGCAGTTGCCTACATTCGTCGTGCCTGACATTACTTCGTCTGCGGCTTTATAACACTGCGACGTCGCCCTGCCTTCCGCCAGCGCCAGCGCCAGCCGTCCACTCGCTACCGGCGAAAATTGTCCCGACTGATAAATAACACCCACTATTGTATTAGGATAGACGGAACTCAGCACCCGGTTCATCACCACGGAACCCACCGCTACCTGTCCTGCATAGGGTTCTGCCCCCGCCTCACAATAAATCAGATTGGCAAGCAGATACCTGTCTCCTTCCGCAAAATCCACTTCCGAAATATCCCGCCAGCTCGACTGCGCCGCCAGCTCCGCCATACGGATTTCTTCCGCCAGCTTCGCTTTCAACGCCGTAATATTCTCATCCTGCGCCTTCAACTCCTGCTCGTATGCCAAAGCTGCCGCTTCTGCATCGGAAATCTGGTTGGAAGTCGCCGCCAGCGAATGTCCTGCCTGGCTGACCAGACCGGATACCCGGCTCTGCTCTGTCAATGCCTGTACCCTATATTCATCCAACGTTTCTTTATCCGCTTCCAGTTTCTTTTTATCTTCTTCTAACTGTCTTGCAATTTCCTCTATTTCCGCCTGGATATCCATGTACTCTTTTAATTTTTTATCCTCGTATGCGGACAACTGCTCGATGTAATCGCCACGATTCAGCATGTCAGAAAAGCTTCCCGATGAAAACAGCATTTCCAGATACAGATACTCGCTTTTCTCATACAGAAACTTCACATGCTTCTTCATCATCTCATACTGCTCGTCTTTTACGGCGATGGCTTCCTCCAAATCCCGGTACGCCTCATCAATCCGCTTGTTGGTGTCCTCTATCTCGGCCTGCGTGTCCTCGATTTTTGCCTCTAACTCGCTCAGATTGCTGCTCACCTGCGACAATTCGGTATTAAGATTCGTCAACGTATCCTCTAATAAATCTTTCTGCTCATTCAACTCGCCCAGATTTTCCTGGGTTTCTTCTAGCTGGTTCTGGGTTTCTTCCCTCGCCCGCTCGGCATCTTCAATCTGCTGTCTCGTTTCTTCTGTCGCATATACGGAAAACGGCGCCGCTCCCGCCAGAAGAAGAAATACGATTACCGCCGCCATGTTCCGCCTGCATTTCATAAATTTCCTCCATGCCGGATTGAAAAATCTCTGCTTTTTCAATCTAATCCCATCTATCGTAAAATATCATTCACCATATTCACTCTCCGCTGATGCCGTTCTCCTCCGGAAAAATCCGTATGCAGGAAGGTGTCCACGATGCTAAGCGCCAGACCCACGCCGATGATACTACCGCCTAGCGCTAACACATTAGCGTCGTTATGCTCTCTTGTAAGCCGCGCCGAGAATGTATCCGCACATAGCGCGCAGCGGACTCCCGGCACTTTGTTCGCTGCCATAGATATGCCGATTCCTGTTGTGCAGATGACGATTCCTTTTTCACACCCGCCTTCTGCTACTGCTTCCGCCACCGCTTTGCCATAAACCGGATAATCGCAGGATTGTTTGTCCATGCAGCCGAAATCTTTATAGGCGATGCCCTGTTCCTCCAGATATTTTATCACTTCCATTTTCAAGTCATAACCGCCGTGGTCGCTGCCAATTCCTATCATCGCATTTTCCTCCATTCCCTCTTAATCTATGTGCAGCACCTTATATCCCGCCGCCTTCAACAGCCGGTTCATAACCGCCCTGCCAATTCCCGACGCTTCAAAAGATTCTGCAAAAATCACCGTAACCTCTTCTTCATCAAATTCGCGTAAGATGCGGTACAATTCTTTTGCTGCGGAAGCTTCGTCACCGCGCTTCCCCGCGCATTTACAAACGTCTCCCCGGTATCTGTCAATTGTCTTATCCGTTGCAATAACACCTGTTTTGCAACCCGCGTCTTTCAGCCTGGAAATCTGTCCGTTAATATACTCTACCACACGACTTTCCTCGCCGTCAACAATCGTTAAATCGCCTTTTGGCGCATAATGCCGATATTTCATCCCAGGAGCCTTCGGAGCCTGTCCACTGTCCGGGGACATCATCGTCCCATCTTCTTCCACCGACTGCAGCACCTCTTCTAACATTTCCTTCGTCACCGCACCCGGTCTGAGAATCATGGGTTCCTTGACCGTCATATCCACGATGGTGGATTCTAAGCCGATTTCCACGTCACCGCCATCCAGAATCATCTCAATCCGCCCCGATAAATCTTCCACCACATATTTTGCCCGCGTGGGACTCGGTCTGCCGGATAGATTGGCGCTGGGCGCCGCCACATAGCCGCCCGATGATGCAATCAACGCCAGCGCTGTCGGGTGCAGGGGCATTCTGACCGCCACCGTATCCAGACCGCCCGTCGTTTCCAAAGGCACTTTATCTGATTTTCTGAAAATCATCGTCAAAGGACCGGGCCAGAATCTCTCTGCAAGCTTCCGGGCAGCCTCCGGTATTTCCGCTACAATCGGCGCCAAATCCTCCATCCTGCATATATGTACAATCAGCGGATTATCTGAGGGTCTTCCTTTTGCCGCATAGATTTTCCGGGAAGAGACCGGGTTTAAGGCATCGCCGCCCAGACCATAGACCGTTTCCGTCGGAAAAGCAACAAGTCCGCCCGCCTTGATAATATCGCCGGCGCGCTGCAGCGCTTCTTTTTCCTTTTCCTTGCATTGTCCATCTATTAAAATAACATCCGTTTCCAAATGGAGCACTTCCTTCTCTGCGTACTTTTTTCCGGCTACTGCTCATTCATATACTGCAAAATACCAAGATGAATCGCCCACGCCAGTTTTTCTTGATAATAGTCAGATTCTAATTTCTGCGCTTCCTCACTGTTGGAAAGGAAACCGCACTCTACGATGACGATGGGGTAAGACGTTTTTTTCAACAGATAATAACTGTCATTCGCCTTTGCCATGCGTGTATTATTTTCATCTACTTCTTTTAATAACACTTGTTGTATTTTCTCCGCGAGCTGTTTCCCCGCTTCGCTGCCATCATAATAAAAGGTCTGTGCACCGTGCACATATTCCTCATGGTAGCTGTTCTGATGAATACTGACAATCAACGCCGGATTTGCCGCCTCAATCAGCTCTACCCTCCGCTTCATATCCTGCACTTTCTTATTGGAAGCGTTCTCATCATACAGCCCTGCGTCTGAATCTCTGGTCAATATCACTTCTATATCCTGCTGTTCCAGAAAATCTTTCAGCTTCTGGACAATTTTCAGGTTGATATCTTTTTCTAACGCTCCGTTAATCCCCACTTTCCCTGGGTCTGCGCCGCCATGTCCCGCATCGATTACGATACAGGGCTTCTTCTTTTCCGTCGCCACCTTGTCGGAAGAGACTCTTTCGCTTCTCTGATAAGCCAGAAAATAAACGGACGCCATGACAAGCAGCGCCGCCATTACTTTGATTCCTGTTTTGTACGCTCCCTCTCGTTTCATTGAATGAATTCCTGCATCTTCTGCTGTCTTGCTATACTGTATGCGGGAGGAGGGGGAAATATTTCAATAAATCTTTGACGACCTCTGAGGCGATAAGCAGTCCGGCGGTGGGGGGGACGAAGGATGTGCTGCCGGGAATGGCGCGGCGGGGGGATTGCTCTTTTGTCTCTCCTGTTGGTTTTATTGGCTCTTCTTGGGAATACAGTACTTTGAGTGCATCTACATTCCGCCGGCGCAGCTCCCGCCGCATGACTTTTGCCAGCGGGCAGACTGAGGTCTGATAGATATCGCCGATTTCCAGCATCGCGGGATTTATTTTATTGCCCGTACCCATACAGCTTATGATTGGCACGCCCGCTTCTTTTGCCCGCAATACCAGCTCGATTTTCGCCGTTACCGTATCCACCGCGTCTATGACATAAGAATACTGCTTAAAGTCAAAAGAAGCCGCATTTTCCGGCAAATAGAAGCATTGATGCACGTTCACCCCGGCTTCTGGATTGATAGATAAAATCCTCTCTTTCATAACCTGCACTTTATACCTGCCAATCGTATCCAGTGTAGCGATAATCTGCCGGTTGAGATTGGTCATACATACTTTGTCGTTATCGATTAAATCAAAGTGTCCGATACCGCTGCGCGCCAGCGCTTCCACTACATAGCCGCCCACGCCGCCAATCCCGAAAACCGCCACATGCGCTCTCTCAAGCTTTTCCATCGCTTCCGCCCCCAGCAAAAGCTCCGTCCGCGAAAACTGCTCCAACATACCGCCCTCTCGTTCCTGCCTGTCTTGCCTGTTTACCCATTTACTTCCCTTTAAACTATCTCATAACGTTAATATAACAACTGTTATTCTTTAATGATTCACATACGCCTCTATCGTATCCCACACGGACGCTTCTTCCAATCCCAGCCGCCACTCTGCTACGCCTGCAATCTGATAGTTATCCATGACGTTTAACTTGACCTGAATGGACTCCGCGTCTTCCAGCCATACCTGGAAATAACTTCCGTCAGACTGATATTCCCCGTAGTTCTGGCAGGTTTCTTCATCCCATTTCATCTCGATATTATGGTTGGCGATATACTCTTTCGCCATGCCCATTCCAACCACCTGGCTGCTTACGCCGCCTCCCTTTGTTTCCCATATCCTCGTATAGAAGGGAATCGCATTGATTACCTTCTCGGCGGGAACCTCGGCAACCGTAGCTTCGATTCCGTCTTCCACGAAATCAATGGAAGCCACGGAGCCAGCTTCTTCACTATTTCCATGATGCTCGTCGTATCCCATGATAATCACATAGTCTGCGACTACGCCCTGTTCTTTTCTATGATAATAATTGTTATATTCCTTCGGCACATAATTATCCACCGAAAGCACGATTCCGTTTGCCCGGCAGGGAATGGACAGCTCCCTGATAAACTCGATGAAGCCTTCTCCCGCGTCCACGCCGATATTCTCAAAATCAATATTGATTCCGTCTAAATCATACTCTATCGCCGTTTCCACCAATCTGTCAATCAGATATGTGCGCGTACTTGTCCGGGAAAGGAGTTTATACATATCAACTGTTATGGTATCGGATATATTACTAATCAGCCCCCATACTTCCAGCCCCATTCCATGCGCCGCGCTGACATAATTTTGGGAAGCTAAGCTTGTAAAGTTTCCTTCCTCGTCCGATAGTACAAACCACGTCGGCGAAATCACATTCACACCTTTTGTTACCGCCAATACTTCCTGCAGCGTATCGTTTCCTGCCAGACTATATACGGCGTGCCATGCCAGATTAATCTTACCCTCTCTGGATATGCTGGTATATTCCGGCTCCGTATAATCCGCCACCGCCGCCGGCGTTTCGCTGCGAATCTCGCCTAACCGCTTATTTTCCACATAGCCGATATAACCATCCTGCGTTTTTACCTTCGTCCAGTTTTCCATCTCTTCCAGAATGATTACCGTATCGCCCTGTGCAGCTTCCGTCAGGATATCGCTCTTGACGCCGCCCTGATATCTGACCTGTGTCTCTTTGGCAATGTCTGCAACGTGCTGCTCATTCCACTGCGTATAAACCTGCATATGATAGGGCTGCGTAAAAAGCTCGTAAGAAAAATTCGCATATTTTTTCACATAGTCCGCCGCCACATACAAAATGTCGCCTTCATATCTGGAAATCACATATCCCACATCTTCTGTGGCTCCGCTGCCATCCTCATAAACGGATGTTCCGATTTCTGTGCGGATAATTTTATCCGGCGTTGTATAGAGAAGAAGACCTTCTTCCTTGTCTTCGTAAAATCTATCGTTAAAATAAAGATGCACCGTAGCAAAATCAAAATAACATACGCTATCAAATATTTTGGCATATTCTGTGACCTGCTCATCCTGTAAAATAATCGCCACGTCATTGTCTTCCCTTATGCCAAAATATTCATCCAGATTGGCATATTCTTTGGAATAAGAATATTTATCAATTATCTTCGCCCCAAACGCTGCTGCTGCGATACACAAAATAAGGACGACCGCAACGAGTACCGGAATTATTTTTTTCATTTATCCAGCTCCTTTCTGACCGTCCTTATTATAACAGACTATCTTCCCAGCGTCATTACCATTTTTACTTTTTTTGACTGTTTTCGTGCGAATCTGTAATAAGAAGCGGGGACTTCCTGTAAAAACTTTCTCATTTTTTAATATATCCGTAAAAAGACAGTCTAACCATTTCCCGCTAAGAATCCAAGAGCGTCCCAAAAGGAATCCGTGGCGCCTTGTCAAACTGCTCCCGTCCCTTACCGGGTTCTGGAAAAAAATGGTTCTGCACCAATTTACAATATTTACTTATAAATTGATAAATCTGGAAATAATAATCCGTAAGACGACTCCGACATGCTTAAAAATAAAAAATACCTGTATAACCTTTTCAATCCTTGTGAATTATAATTGTGAAAATATCGAATGAAAAAAATTATTCTACGATTAGACACATAAGCCTGCAAGACTTCCTCATACTATAGTAAGTATAAGAAAAAGAATTTCTTTCAATTTTTAAATTTACGCATTGCCTCCTTCCTAAGCTGACTACCGGAGACATCTTATGAGCATTATACCCACAATCTGACAAAAAAGCAAGTAATTTCTTGAAATATATATTTTTTATTAATTTTTTTTAAAGAGTTTTGTCATTCTATTGACTTAAACAAACACAAAGTATAAGATACTTTTAACTTCAATAATCTTCCTAGGGGGACTTTTGTCCAAGAGAAAAGTTTCCAGGGATTTTATTGAAAAAATTCACACAAAGAAACCCATATCAGTATCTTATAGTAAGGATGTGATATTATGAAAATCGAAAAAGTAAACGAACACCAAATCCGCTGTACCCTTACAAGGGAAGACCTTGCGGATAGGGAATTAAAAATAAGCGAACTGGCATACGGCACGGAAAAGGCGAAAACCCTGTTCCGGGACATGATGCAGCAGGCGGCTTACGAATGCGGCTTTGAAGCTGAGGACATCCCGTTGATGATAGAAGCGATTCCGTTAAACGCAGAATGCATCGTCCTCATTATTACCAAAGTAGAAGACCCGGAAGAGCTGGATACCCGCTTTTCCAAGTTTGCCCCTTCTGTCCACGATGAATATATGGAAGATGCGGAAGACGTTCTGGAAGCGTTTGCCGAAAGCGCAGACGAAATGTTGGAATTTTTACGCAAAAAGGAGCAGCAAAGCAGCGCGTCCGTCCATTCGGCAAAGAAAGAAGCAGTCTCTGCTCCCCTCAAAAGCCCGGATACGGTTTCTATCCCGCGCACAGACCGCATGTTTTCCTTTACTTCCCTGCATGACGTCATGCGGCTTGCCCATATCATTGCGCCGCTTTATGCGGGTGCAAACTCTTTATACAAAAATGAAAACGACGGCTCTTATCTGCTGCTCATCCAGCCCGGCGGACAAAGCGCCAAAGAGTACGAGCGGTTTTGCACGATTCTTTCCGAATATGCCCGTCCGGAACAATTCTCTTCCGCCGCCAAGTCTTATCTGGAAGAGCACTATGAACCCGTGATTAAGGACAAAGCAATCCAGTCGCTGGCGCAGATATAAGGCATATGAGATACTGGGAAACAGAAAAGACGAGTGAAAAGCGAAAATGCTTTTTGCCCGTCTTTTTTAAGGGTTCTATTTTTCAGAAATAAATTTATCCGCCAAATCAAGAAGCGTCTTTGCCGTAAAACTCCTGCGTCATACAGCTACTCCATCTTTTTCAATATCCATAAAAAAGGGATAGACATTCTTCCACCGTTCATAGATTTGCATACTTTGAACAGAGGGATTGATTTCCATTCCATACTGCATCTCAAAATCATATGTGACATCATATACCTTGTCCGCATAACGGCTTATCTCTTCTGGAAGAACATCTGCCAGTATCATGATATCCATATCAGAGTCCTGCTTAAAATCCCCTCTGGCATAAGAACCATACAAAACCACTCTGCTTAACTGGTTTCCGAATATCTGTACAATAGCCTCACGATATCCTTTCAATAAAACAGACAGATTATCCGGCATTTTATATCACCGCCTCTTTTCCGATATCCCATCATTTCCCCATATTCCCTACAACGCCTCAATCTGCGCCATCAACTCGTCAATATTCATTCCGTGCACCATCGCTGCCTCTTCTAATGACTCGCCCTGTGCGGACGGACATCCCAGACAGTGCATTCCTGCATTCATTAAAACCGGCGCAACATCGGGGTTAGCTCTTAAAATTTCACCGATTGTCATATCCTTGGTAATCGCTGCCATCATTTCTACCTCCTGTTTTCATTCTGCTGCATACGTCCAAAAACTCCATATACCTATACAGTATCATAAGCTGAAAAAAAGATTTATGCAAGACTTATCTTTTCAATTCCAATGTTCCGTCTTCTCCCAAGCAGAGCGTAAAGGAATCCACGGCATATCGATAGTCGTTTCCAAAAACGACAATATTTATTCCATCCCGTGCAAAATCCAGTCCCATTAGGAGTGTTCTCTATAAAGTTTATACGCGGGGCATTTTTTATGCGCAACGCTAATTGTTTTGAAATTCGTCAAAATATATTTGCAATTTCATCAATCATGTGGTATGATAAAAAAAGCAATTTAACTTTGGCCGGGGCAGTTGCGCCTCTTTCCGTGCAGTACAGGAAAAAATTTTGAGTTTCCCCATTTTTCCTCTGTGATAATAAAAAATGCAAAAGCAGCTCCAACATGTTATAATAGTCCGTTCGCTGAAAGAAGACATCAAACTAAAGAAGACGGCTCTGCCACATCATAACCAAAGCAAAGTATACCTGATGAGATGGCGCATGGAAGAATATTTCAAGTTCAAGACTTTACTTCCCTAATTCCAGAATAATGTCAACCATTTCCCCAACATTTTTCATGGCAATGACTTTGCCCATCGGCATCTTAAAGGAAAATTCATCCTCGACGGATACCATCAGATTGATGTGCTCGAAAGAATCCCAGCCGTCGATATCGTCCGCGGTCGTTTCATCATGCACCTCTATCGCCTCATCATCGAACACATCACGGAACACTCCGTTTAATCTTTCGTATACTTCTTCTCTTGTCATATCTTTCCCTCGCTTTCTATTTCGGTTTTTATTATTTTTATAACTTTATTCTTGTTCTCATAATCGTCTGGAATCGTAAATTCCCATTCGCTGTTTCCAGCCGCATCTTCTCGTTGTTTCGTGAATCCCTGCAGTTGATAGAAATCTTTTACCATATTATTTTTGGCCGTCTTATAGTAATATCCCTTTAACTTACGGATTCCTTTTTCCAGACAGCGGCGTACCAGCTCGTCCATCATGGCAAATTCCATATCTCTTTTTAAGACGCGGCAGCTCATAAGCCATAAGTCGATATGGAAAAGCGTCCCGTCTGCTTCATCAAGGTGGCCAAATACGACGGAAACCACGCCATTATCGCCAAATTTATCCGCCAGCTTTCCATATAAGGTAATGTATGCCGGATTTGCCGCATACCCTTCTATATCCGCCTGGCTGCAGCGCTTCGTCGTCAAGTTAAACTGATTGCTCTTATTGGTCAGTTGGGCGATGCGCGCCATATACATTGGGGCAAAAGGCTGGATTTCTGCATCCATTTCCAGAGATTTCAAATAGTCCGCATAATCCGTATAACTTGCCTCCTGCTTTTTCCGCTCTGCATTCGCCTTATACATCTCATTCCGCTTCAAATCATCCGCAGACAGGTTTGTCACCTCGAAATAACCCGCTCGGTCAAGAATCGTGATAAACCGCACCACATCATCCACTTCCGGCACTTTTACTCCCGGAACCTGGGATTCCACAATATGCCGTTCCGCCGGATTATCGTCCACGAACACCAGACTGTCCGCCCCGATATTCAACTCCCTGGCAATCTCTATAATATTCTTATCCTTATTCGCCCAGTTCGCCTTAATCACCAGAAAGTCTTCCGGTTTCAGCACGCTGTCCGGACGGTTTAACCCGGCGAGCGCGTTTTCCTCATCATTCTTGGAATTGATGGTCAAAAGAACGCCTAACTCTTTGTGCGCCTTGATATATCCCTGAAATTCACTGTACAACTGTCCGAGGGACGTTTCCTGCCCGATTTCGATATTGTCCGCGCCGTCATCGCCTACCACGCCGCCCCAGAGTGTGTTGTCCAAATCTAAGACCAGCGCCTTCTGATTCCTTCCATAAACGGACTTGATGATATTGACCACGTTGTACGCCAGTTCCGGCAGTGCCTGTACTGCGCAGGCGTATTTATACATATGCCAGTAAAAAGGATCTGCCCATTTCTGAAGCCCATAGCAGGACGCCATATAATTGATATCGTTGATGAAAAAGTTTTTATGCTCCCGCGCATACGCTGCAAATTTCTCATTTAACCGATTCACAAAACAAACCCGCCCGTGCGGATTGGAAAAATCTGAATTGCCAAGCAGACGATAATATGGCTGCTCAAAGTTATTCTGGATTACAGTGCACTGATACGTCTTCGCAATTTTTTCCCACATCTGCTCAAAGGGCTGATAAACAGCTTCCAAAAGCATCCCAATCTGCTCTTCGGAGTCCTGCACCACCGGAAAATCCTTGATATTCCGCGTACTCGTATGGATGAAAATAAGCTCCGGGGAAAATTCCACCAGTTCTGGATTATCGAACATAACATCCTGCCAATACTGATTATATTCCGACTCATAAAAAACCGGCCGGATACCCACATTCAGCAGAAACAGCTCCATCATTTCCATTAAGTCATGGGTCGTGGAACCGCCCAGAATCGCTATCCGTTTCGTTAAAAACTGCTGCCCTTCCTGTCCCAGCAGACTCTTTTTAATCGATTTTCTTTTTTTCAAAATATATTCTGGATTGAAAGGGTATTCTAATTCTTTCACAATTGACCTCGCTATACGATATTGACCTCACTCTATTTGTAGTATTTACCTGTAGCTTCAAATATATCATATCCGCTTTGAAAAGTCTAGATGATTGCCAAACGTCATCTTTTCCATACAAATTTCACAAAAATTTATAAAATTTTTTCAATTATGTATGCGAAAAAGTACAATGCCCGACTTGACGCGGCTCCATTCTTTAACATATAATAAATGTACTGGATAAGCATATTTTCAGGCATATTTTTCATGCGGGATATGCTGAAAGAGGAATCAAAATATAAAAATAGGAGGCTGTTTCAAAATGAGACCAGAATGGAAAGATTTTGTAGGTGGCAAGTGGGAGAATGAAGTAAACGTACGCGACTTCATTCAGAAAAACTATCATCTGTATGAGGGTGATGAATCCTTCTTAGCGGCTCCTACGCAGAACACAAAAGATTTATGGGCACAGGTTCTTGATTTACAGAAACAGGAACGTGAAGCCGGCGGCGTACTGGATATGGATACGAAAGTGATTTCTACTATCACATCACACGGACCGGGATATCTGGACAAGAGCAAAGAGAAAATTGTTGGTTTCCAGACAGACAAACCTTTCAAACGTTCCTTACAGCCTTATGGCGGTATCAGAATGGCTGAAAAGGCTTGCTCCGACAATGGTTATGAAGTTGATCCCGAAATCAGTGAATTTTTCTCTACCCACAGAAAAACACACAATGCAGGATGCTTCGATGCATACAATCAGGAAATGAGAGCCTGCCGTTCATCCCATATCATCACAGGTCTTCCTGATGCTTATGGACGCGGACGTATCATCGGCGATTACAGACGTGTTGCTTTATACGGTATCGACTACCTGATTGAAGACAAGCAGGCACAGAAAGATTCTACAGGACGCGTTATGACAGACGATGTTATCCGTCTTCGTGAAGAACTTTCCGAGCAGATGGTAGCCCTAAAACTGATGAAAGAAATGGCTGCTTCTTATGGCTGTGACATTTCCAAACCTGCTACCAACGTACAGGAAGCAATTCAGGCAACTTACTTCGGTTATCTGTGCGCTGTTAAAGAGCAGAACGGTGCGGCTATGTCTCTTGGACGTACTTCTACATTCCTTGACTGCTATGCGGAAAGAGATCTGGCAAACGGAACCTTTACAGAAGAAGAGATCCAGGAATTTGTTGACCACTTCATCATGAAGCTGCGTCTGATCAAATTCGCCCGTACTCCTGAGTACAACCAGATCTTCGCCGGCGACCCGGTATGGGTAACAGAATCCCTCGGCGGTGTTGGTGTTGACGGACGTCCGTTCGTAACGAAGATGAGCTTCCGTTATCTGCATACACTGACCAACTTAGGACCTTCTCCGGAGCCGAACCTAACAGTTCTCTGGTCTACAAGACTTCCGGAAAATTGGAAGAGATACTGTGCTAAGATGTCTATCCAGACTTCTTCCATCCAGTATGAGAACGACGATCTGATGAGAGTAACACACGGCGACGACTACGGTATCGCATGCTGCGTATCTTCTATGGTAATCGGTAAAGAAATGCAGTTCTTCGGCGCTCGTGCAAACGTTGCAAAATGTCTGCTTTACGCATTGAACGGCGGCGTTGACGAAGTTACCAAGAAACAGGTTGGACCGAAATATCGTCCGGTTGAAGGCGATGTTCTGGATTATGACGATGTATATGCAAAATTCATGGATATGATGGAATGGCAGGCAGACGTTTATGTAAATACGTTGAACATCATCCACTATATGCATGACAAATACTGCTACGAAAGAGCAGAGATGGCTCTTCATGACAGAGACGTTAAACGTTATTTCGCAACAGGTGTTGCAGGTCTGTCCATCGTAGCTGACTCTCTGTCCGCTATCAAATATGCGAAGGTTGAACCGATTAGGGATGAAGACGGTATTATCGTTGACTTCAAGACCACCGGCGATTTCCCGAAATATGGCAACGACGATGACCGTGTTGACTCCATCGCACAGGATATCGTTCATAAATTCATGACAGCTATCAGAAGACATCACACCTACAGAAACGGTGTTCCGACAACTTCCATCCTTACGATTACTTCCAACGTAACGTATGGTAAAGCTACCGGAAATACACCGGATGGACGTAGAAAAGGACAGCCGTTTGCTCCGGGCGCTAATCCGATGCACGGACGTGATACCCACGGTGCAGTAGCTTCCTTATCTTCCGTATCGAAACTTCCGTTCAAGGATGCACAGGATGGT
>JAMPHJ010000064.1 GCA_023663465.1 Muribaculaceae bacterium
GCATCTTATGTACCGCTGCGTTTGAACCGTAGCGAGAGCGTGCCTGCGTTGGATTATATCTTCTGCGCAACGGACATCTGCAATAACCTAAGATTCTGTTCTTATGCATTCTTCTCTTCATACACCCAATTTTCCGTCAGCAGCATATCCGGTCTGATATCATGCGCTTCGCAGGGAATCTCAGGAACCATCTGAGAAGCAAAACACAGCGCTACCGTGCGAAACGGGATTTGAAGCTCTTTTGCCTTTGTTAAATATTTATCATAAAATCCTTGTCCATAACCGATTCGATGTCTCTCTTCATCAAAAGCAGCGCCGGGCAGAATCATAAGCGGCGGCGTTTTGTCCTGCCCGCATAAGTTGTCTTTCCCAGCGAGAAAAGACAGCCCGGATAAAGGCTCCCGGATGCCCTGATAGCCCGGTGAGAGTTCTGTCATATCCGTAATCTTGTAAAACTCCATTTCCTGCCCGGATACTTTAGGCACGAAAACCTGTTTTCCATCCGCAAGCGCCTGTGTCAGCAAAGATTCGGTAATGACTTCGCTCTTGTAATTTACATAAGAAAGAATGGCTTCTGCTTTCCGGTAGACGTCCATTGTAAGAAGCGTCTGGATGATTTTATCGCTCTTATTTTTCATGTCATCCGCTGTCATGGCATCTCTTACGGCTAAGGTCTGTCTGCGCAGTTTCTTTTTTTTCTCTTTGGCATAACGTTCGCCGACGTTGGTAATGGAGCCGTCCTGTTCCACAATGGATATGTTGTTAAGCTGCCCTTTTAAATTGTTTCGGATATTGGCGACATAGGCGCGTCTAAGTTCGGCCTGCTCTTTTTTCTCTTCTTCCGTCAGACCTTCGGTCTGGGATTTGTGGTACAATTGATTGACTCTTTTAGTCAATTCGGATATTGTGTAGGATTGCTGACTCATTGGGAAGCTCCTTTCTCAAATCAATGCCCATGCATCTGCTGTACATACAAGGGCAAATCAAACCCCTCATCCACATGCGCCCGGAAAAGCGTCCCGATATTCTGCCCGTCCAGAATCCGGTGAATCACTTTGATATCTTTGCTGTTAGCGATAACCATGTCGATGCCGGTGCTGCTTGCGATTTTGGCTGCCTGTAGTTTGGTATTCATGCCGCCGGTGCCCGAATCGCTGCCGGTAGAGGATTTGCCCATTTCCCACAATTCCTCGGTCAGCATATCCACCACTTCGATATATTTTGCCTGCGGATTCTGGCGGGGGTCGTCTGTGTAGAGTCCGTCGATATCGGAAAGGAGAAGCAGTAAATCCGCTTTCACGAGGGAGGCTACGATGGCGGATAATGTATCATTATCGCCGATTTCGATTTCATAGGTGGCGACGGTATCGTTTTCATTGACAATGGGAATCACGCCCAGCTTAAATAATTCTGCAAAAGTATTCTGGGCATTAAAACGATTGAGATTGTCTACAATCGTATTTTTCGTCATCAGAATCTGTGCCGCCACCTGATTATATTCCGCAAAAATTTTCTGATAGGTCATCATCAGTCTCGCCTGCCCCACGGCGGCATATGCCTGTTTTACCGCGATGGGATTATCTTCTTTCGTTTCCTTGGATACAACGGCTTTTTTCCCGACTGAGATTGCGCCGGAAGTCACAAGTACCACATCTTTTCCCCGGTTTCTTAAATCGCATAACTCCCGGACCAGAACGTCTAATTTGGTATAGTCCAGATCGCCTGTTTCCATATGCTGCAGGGAAGAGGACCCAATTTTGACCACGATCCTCTTTTTATCCCGCATCATCTCTCTGATATCTGCCATGTTCTTTTATCCTTCCTATCTTTTATCTATCGTCTGCCGGTTTGTAATTTCCGGCGATTTTTTCTGCAATCAGCATTCCATCCATTGCCGCAGAGGTAATACCGCCCGCATAGCCGGCGCCCTCGCCGCAGGGATAAAGCCTTTTTATAGACGACTGTCCTGTCTCGTCCCGATGGATTTTGACTGGGGAAGAGGTTCTGCTTTCCACGCCTTCGACATAAACGCCGCTGTCTGCAAAACCGGGCAGGATTTCGCCAAAGTGATCCATGCCTTCGATAAATGCCCGCCCCAGATGCACCGGTAAAATTTCATGGACAGGCGCAAACTGCCAGCCGCCTTTTATCGCCGGCATAAAACCTGGATAATCTGTTAGAAGTCTTGAGGAAGTCTGTTGTTGCCCGGTGAGCGCTTCCCTAAACGCCCCGTAAGGCTCTACGGGCACCTGTCCCTGTCCGATACGGTACGCCCGCTCTTCCAATTCCCGCTGGAAGGCTACGCCCGCTAAAGGATGACTGTTTGCAAAATCTTTTGGCGTTACCGTTATAATCACGGCGCTATTGCTGTTTGCGCCATTCCTGCCACTATAACTCATTCCGTTTATGGCAAGTTTATTAGGCTCGGAAGAAGCGTTGACCACATAGCCGCCCGGACACATGCAGAAAGAATAAACCCCTCTTTTATCGCCTGTCTGCGCCGTTACTTTATAGGAAGCCGCCGGTAACAGGGGATGCTCTGCTATCCCGTATTGCAGCTTATCTATCATTTGTCTGGGATGTTCCACCCGCAGACCGACTGCAAAGGCTTTTGCATCCATAGGCACATGCTCTTCATAGAGCATCCGGAAAGTATCCCTGGCGCTATGTCCGATTGCAAGTACCACGATATGCGCGGGAAGCCGTTCTTCGTGATTGATGATAACCGCCCGCATTTCGCCGTCTTCTGTGACAAGCCCGGTCACTTTGCTTTCAAAACGCACTTCGCCGCCAAAAGCGATGATTTCCTCGCGCATGTTCTGCACCACGTTTATCAAAATATCCGTGCCGATATGGGGTTTCGCGTCGTAAAGAATCTCTTCCGGGGCGCCGTGCTTTGCCAGAATCCGCAGTACTTCCCGGTTCCTGCCCTGCTTATCTTTTACCAGCGTGTTTAGTTTCCCATCAGAAAAAGCGCCCGCGCCGCCTTCCCCAAACTGGACGTTGGAATCTTCCTTTAAGATGCCCTGCTCCCAGAAGGTGTCCACATCTCGCTTCCGCTCTGTAACTGCCTTTCCGCGCTCTAACAAAATCGGTCTGTAGCCGTGAAGGGCAAGCAGATAGCCGCAAAAAAGACCTGCCGGACCTGTCCCGATGATGACGGGACGCTCTGGCAGAGAAAGACTGCCGGGTTCTGGGAACCGATAGGGATTTTCCGGCGTTTTACAAAGATTCCGGTTTCCCCGCCGCAGAAGCTGTTGCTCCCCTGAAACGCTGACATCTAGTGTATAAACAAAATAAATGTCCGGTTTTTTTCTGGCGTCAATCGATTTTTTTACAATTGTATAGGAAAGTATTTTTTCTAATCTGATATGTAACATGCCGGCAGCTTCTTTTAAAAGCTCCTCTTTTGTATGAGAAAGCGGCATTTTTATCTGGTTGATTCTAATCATAGATGATGTCATTCCTTCTGGATATCGTTTTTATTCCCGGCGGCGGCGCGTCCTGCAATCGTGCCGCTTGTCCATGCCCACTGGAGATTATAACCGCCACAGATACCGTCGATATCTACTATCTCTCCGGCAAAGTATACATGCGGAACCAATTTAGATTCTAACTGTTCTGTCAGCTCCCCTGCGGGGATTCCGCCGGCGCTGACCTGCGCCTGTTCAAAGCCATTCGTAGCATAGACAGTTACCGTCAGTTTCCGGTAGAGCAAGGCTATGAGATTTCTCGTCTTTTCCGGCAGGTCGTCTACGACGGTAAGGGGTTTGGCGTCTGCAAGCCGGATAATAAGTTGGTTTATTTTTTTATTAGAAATACCTGTTAGGCATTGCTCCAGCGTCCGTCCGTGAAAAGCTGTAAAGCGTTTCTGCCAGAACGCTTCATAGACGGCTTGTTCATAGGCTGGCAAAAAGTCAATTTCCACAGACACCTTCTTTTTATGGGAAAGCGCATAAGCGGCTTCTCTGCTAAATTGAAAGACTGGAATACCGGAAATTCCGTAATCGGTCAGCTGCAGTTCCCCCTGTACGGTTTTCGCTTCCCGTCCGTCAATCAGAAGCGTCAGGGCTGCGCCAGTGCGGACGCCCGCCACGCTTTTTAGGAAAGTTTCCTTACATCTTAGCTGCACCAGGGCGGGCACGGATTCGACGATATGATGCCCCAGCTTCTTTGCAATCTGAAAACCGTTTCCATCGGAGCCTGTCTTGGGGGCTGCCATGCCGCCGCAAGCAAGAATTACCGCATCATATAGGAACTTCTGAGACGCCGCTGCTTTCCCAGATATAGGTTTTAATCTAAGTTTTCCAGTTTCCGGCTGCGGCAAAATGGCCTCTATCTGCAATCCTGTATGTACGACGATGCCGGATTGTTCCAGGGAAAAACGCAGGACGTCGAGGACGGTGGAGGCCTGTTCGGATAAGGGATAGAGATAGCCGTTTTTGTCTTTTACCAGCATTCCTAGTTGACCAAAACAGTCAACCGTCTCGGAAACGCCGAAAATCGTATACAATTTCTGGCATAAGGAAACGGCGCTGCCATAATAAGCATCGCTGTCCATATCCCGGTTGGAAAAATTGCACTTGCCATTGCCTGTAGCAAGCAGTTTTTTCCCCACTCTGTCGTTTCTTTCATACAATTCCACCAAGGCGCCGGATTTAGAAGCCTGGATTGCCGCCATCATACCGGAGGCGCCGCCGCCGATTACTGCGATTTTCTTTTTCATTGCGCTAGAACCTTATCCTAAATTGCTCTCATCAATGCCTATCATAGCATTAACTGGAATAAGACTCAAGAAAATTATACAACTCCTGCTCGTTTTCTACATACTTTCCCTGCATAATCTCTTCCTGAAGCTCGATGCTTAGGCTTTCTAACAGAATATCCGTATTCGTGTGCAGGGTCTTCTTATCTTCCTCATATACGATGACATAATGGTCCGCTACCATGAGATAAAATCCTTTTTCTTCCTCTTCCGGCCTATAATATTTGCAGACGACAACCCTGTCTTTGGAAAAAGATGCAAGCTCTATGGTCTCAAACCCAAGTTTTAAATCCGTAAGCGCAGGATTGTTATCATAGGCATTTAACTCTTCTATCAGGCTTGTCCTGTCTAAGCCAATGTATTTCACCGGAACGGGTTCTTCTTTTTCCTCGATTGTGCCCGCAGACAAATTGACTTCTTCCACCAGATAGACGGTATCGGCACAAATAACGGGAACTTCTTCCATGACAGCCTCGATAACGCTCTCTTCCTCAGTTTTTACATCTTCTGCTTCTATTGTGCGGCTGGCAGCATTGTCCTTTACTGGCTGGGTAGAGGAAGTTTTGGGCGTATTTATCGTGGATTCTTTGTGCTGTCCGTATTTATTGGGATAAAAATATTGTTCCGCTTTTAAAGTGACATAGCTGCCCGCGCTAAACATCAGGCTTGCAGTCACCAAAAAAAGACTGATACGTTTCATAACTTTCATTTTCGGTAAGCCCGTCCTTTCCCAAAATCTTGTTATAATCAGTATCAGTCAAATTTTTGATTTTATTCAATAATAGCATAGATATCTGACGACATATCAATGATGAAGCATGTCCTTATGGCGACCGTTCTATTGATAAAATCTATAGCAATCACTATAATACGCCAATCATCCTTCCAAGCGCAATCCATATGCTTCCGAAGGGCATTCTGGACAACTCGTCCTCATTCATAACGCGCAGAATCATCAAAAGCAAAATATATAGAATCGTACTAATCAGGCAAGCGACTAGAATCGTCAGAAGATTTCCTGCCACGGATAAAAGCACTTTATTAAGGAGCAGCGCCACCAGCCCCGCGACACATGCAGCGGCGGCGGGGAATGCGACACTGTACAGCCATTCCTGACGGTGTTTCAGTTTCCTTACACTAAAAAGGAAGCACAAAAGAGCAAGAATCCCCACAAATAGAATCTGGGAATATACGATGCCTTCCGCCCCTAACAAGAATTTCCTGACCAGCACATACACTGCTGCGATATGGATTACAAGCGCAATGGCAGCCGCCGCCAGTAATTCTTTCATCATACGCATCTTTAACAGCATCTGCCCGAATAAATAGGCGATTCCATAGAGAAAAATGATAACGCATCCCTGTCTGAGCAGACTGATGGTCTGGGTATTCTCCCCTATATAGAATCCGTTGATAAAAGCCTCTGCCAAAACCGCCAGATTAATCGCGATGGGAAACGCAATCACGCATAGTTTTTTCACCGCCAGATTGATGTTATCGTGCATCATGTGGTATTCTTCCCTCTCGTAGGAAAGGGCAATTTTACCGATATATCCGCCTACGGAGAGGCAGACAAGGGCCGCACCGATTCCGATAAAGCCGGCAACCTTTCCATAATAGGAACCCCATAACCCGGATTTTTCCATGCCAAGCTCCATACGGTTCATGCAATAATTCAAAAATCTCTGGTCTATCAGCATGAAAACATTGGTCAAAACGGCAATACACGCTACAGGAACGCTGCCTCCAAGCAGGATGCCCATCATCTCGCTATTACTTTCCACTCTTCTTCCGCTATCCTGCATAAGCTGTCGTTTTCTCGTCCCGGAATACATCACGAAAACCACTAGAAGATAGATTAAGGTAATGATTTCTGCAAGCATGAAGCCTAATACGGCGCCCAGTGCACCGTAGGAACAGGCTACCATATCATTTTGCAATAGAGCGGCAACTTTCAGTCCATAGTCGTATACGAGCCGGCTGCATGCAACGACGGCAATCAGCATGGATATTCTTTCCAGATACTGAGAGTGCGCCACCAGAACGCCAAAACCATTGCCGTTAAAGTAGCCCCGGAACAGATTGACCAATGCAGTCAAAACAAAAACCGGAGCCGCCGCAAAAATCGCCTTTTTACTCATCGTATCCAGAATCAGAATGTCTGCAAAAAAGCCCGCAGACGCCATCAACGCCAGAGCTGCTATCAGACTAATCAGAATAGAAAGCTTAAACGCCGTCTGGAAAACCCTTTCCGCGCTTTTAAATTGCTCTCTTTTTACACGGTAACGAATCAGTCCCGCCATCGTTCTTGATATGCCGTAGGAAAATAACAGCGTGACTAACGCGATACATTCAAATGCCGGGGCGGACAGCCCCACGCCGGCATCCCCGATTACCCTTGCAAGCGGAATCCGTAGAATCAGATATAAGATATAGGCAAGGATGCCTGTAGATACCGCCATATTGCTTTTATAAGGTTTCTGGTTTCTTCCCGTACCCAGGCTGTGCGCCTTCTTTTGTATTTTCATAATTAATCCCTCAATTTTACTTGGTCTTTCGGTTCTGCATCAGTGAAAACCCATAGATAAAATTTGTTCGCACATGGTTTTACGATGATGCCCTTGTAATATTTAGCTGCTGTAAAACAGCTTCCTGTTTCTGATTCATCAGTGCGGCTTCTTCCTCAGTCATATGGTCATAGCCGCAGAGATGGAACATACTGTGCGCCACAAGAAAAGCAAACTCCCGCAACTGACTGTGTCCGTACTCCTTAGCTTGGCTCACTACCCGATCCGCCGATATCATGATGTCCCCTAATATCAATTCCCCTGTGGTCAAATCAAAACAATCCGCTTCCGCTTCTTCGGCTATGGAAAAATCCCCTGCCTCTTCAAAGGTCATGGCAGGAAAGGAAAGCACGTCCGTTTCCTTATCGATTTGACGGTACTCTTTATTGCAGTTTCGGATGCCTTCCTTGTCCGTCAGAAGGACATTGATGCATACTTCATAAGGACAGTTTTCCATATCCAGAACGGCGTTTGCCACTTTTTCCACAATCTCCTGCACGGAAAAAGGAAATTCTTTCTCGGTTTCGTTCTCAACGTAAAAAGTCATAGTATAGTTTTTCCTCACTAAATATCTTTTTCATCTGCCTTATCTGCACAATGGATATCTGACTCTGCCACAATTCGCCGGATTTTAGTTTCTCTTTAAAAATGGTATCGATAATCTGCTCGTAATTCAATTCCGCTTTGGGATTTTGGGCAAACAAACTACTGATGGATTCTACGATGGTATCTGCAAATAAGATGACCGTCGCTTCTTTGGAAGAAAGTCGTTTCTTCGATTCGATATATTCTTTTAATATGGCTGATGTTTCCGCCGGGATATGGTACTCTTTACAGATACCTTTTACATTTTCCCATGTATTTTCCCCTTTTAGCTGACCGATTCTATGGTAATAGCCACATGCCTTGACAACCTTCTCATCCAGGCCTAAGCGTCTTGCAATCCTATCGCCCAGATACGCCGTATGCACCGCATGGTAATATTCCTGTTTGGACAGTTCTTTCAACTGTACGAGCAGCGGGCATTCCGGATCGTTTAAATCCATATAGATATCCTGGTCTTTATGAATGACGGTATTGCTGAAAATTTTCAAAATAATCAGAAGCAGGATAAAATTTATCATTAAATTGATTGCCACCATGACAAACTGCGAGATAGAAAGGCGTTCCTTTTCAAACAAAATCAGATTGGTGGATAGACAGACCATAAGGCATAGCAGGGAAATAAAAATGGGAATCCCCACTTTAAAGGATTCATTTAACCGATTAAATACCATAATCCCTACCAACCCGCTGAAAAAGTATAGGCAAAATTCCCGATAACCGATTCCATCCGCCAACATCACCGACAGCATCAGACAGACGCTTCCTGCCACAAGCCCGGATATACTGTTGCTGAACAGGCTTAAAATGACGAAAATCACGAGAAACGGCCATCCGGCAACCGGAAGCAGCGGAAACAGCAGGGATACGCAAAGCCCCAGCAGATAAAAGATACAGAATCTTTTATAACTGCCGCCGTTTTCATAAAAATACAACCCATAAACTTCGCTGGAAATCAGTGCAAAGATGACAATGCCTGTCCCAAGCAGAACCATTACCGTATTGCAGATAATGTCCCCTTCTTTTTGCCCATAGAGAAAGCTGCCGCCGCCGGCAATCACCCCGGATAAAAGAAACAGCATTAAAAAAGCCATCCCCTGCAGCGCTTTCTGTTTTATCGTTTTCTTTTCTTTATTTTCTTCCATATTCAAAATTCCTGTTTCTACGTTTTTTGTCGTAATTCCTCTCTTTTGTTTCGTAGTGTTTCTCTTTTGCTTCGTAAGTCTCATAGGCCTTGACAATCTTCTGGACAAGCGGGTGGCGGACCACGTCTTTGCTTGTCAGATGGCAAAAGGCAATATCTTCTATCTTTGCCAGCACTTTCATGGCGATATCCAGACCGGACCTGGTATCCGGCGCCAAATCTTTCTGGGATAAATCACCGGTTATGACGACTTTCGAGCCAAAACCGATTCTTGTGAGAAACATTTTCATCTGCGCCGGCGTGGTATTCTGCGCCTCGTCTAAGATAATGTAGGCATTATCCAATGTCCTTCCGCGCATATAGGCTAATGGAGCGACTTCAATCAACCCTTTTTCCATATTTCTTGCAAAGCTTTCCGCTCCCATAATCTGGTAGAGTGCATCGTATAAAGGGCGCAGGTAGGGGTCTACCTTACTCTGTAAATCCCCCGGCAGAAATCCCAGCTTTTCCCCGGCTTCTATGGCGGGTCTTGTGAGGATAATCCGGTTGACTTCATTATTTTTAAAAGCGGTAATCGCCATTGCCATTGCCAGATAAGTCTTCCCCGTACCGGCGGGCCCGAGTCCAAAGACAATCATAGAGTTTCTAATGGCGTCCACATATTGTTTCTGCCCTAAGGTCTTAGGCTTTATGGGTTTGCCGTTTACTGTGTGGCAGATACAATCTTCGTCGATTTCCAGAAGCACATCTTCCTGATTCTCTTTACCCAGCTCTATCGCATAATCAATATTTTGTTCCTGCAAAACATTTCCTCTCTTAGACAGCGCTACAAGCTCTTCTATCGTTTTTGCCGCTTTCTTTGCGTTTTCTTCCGCGCCCTGTATTTTCACGACGCCGTCCCTGTTGACGACTGCCACCTGAAAATCCGTTTCAATTTTTTTGAGATAAGTATCATATTCCCCAAAGAGATTCTGCATATGCTCCATCGGAATATCTATCTGCAATGTAAATTTATCCATCTGCTATTCTGCCGCTGCCTCTTTTTCACTTTCTGTAACGGGGATTTGTTCTGTTGTATTAGCTGCCTTCTGCACCGCTTCTTCCACAAGCAGCATCCTGATATTCAGAATCCATTTATCCTCGTTCTTATTTATTGTAACATTTTTTCTGGTAATTTGTACCCCTTTTTCATCTAAAGTCTGTAATATTTTATCACATTCCTCATCCATGAGCTGCTGCATCTCTTCTTCTGTGTGGATTTTGGGGGTTAATACATACTCTTTGGCATGTTTCATACCGTAGAAAATGGGAAGAAATAAATGGTCTAATAACTGTACCTGCTTTTTATCCCCGGAAACATCGTAAGCCCCATAATCGACTTTTCCAAAAGAAAAATTCCATTCCTTATCCCGAAAACCTAATAATAGTATTTTCTTCTCTCTGCCAGAGTATACTTTTTCCAGATAGCCGGTCTTTCTTTCTACAGATAGGGCTTTCTCATAAGAAAGCATAATATCTGCGTCGGCTTCGTAATACTGATATTTCCGTATCGTCGTATCTTCATTATAAACCGGTACGGCGCCGCTTACAAGAATCTGTCCTTTTACGACGCTATCCCCGATGGAAACCTGGGGAACCCCCTTTCTGGTAATCATATAAACGATGGTTCCGTCTTTTGAGGCGACAATATCCTTTCCCTGCGCCGCTTCCAAGCTAGGATTGGTATCTTCTTCCGCCGATTGATTAGTGTAGTCATATTCCGGCATCTCATTTTCCCGGATTCGGATAATCAGCGTCGTCCCGTCTACTTTGAGGGATGCCCAGGTAATCAAATTATATTCTTCCCGCAGACGCATTTCCAATTCTTCAATCTGTAAGTTTTCTTTCTTCATCGCCGTATGGACGCCCTGGCTTTTTAAATAATCCATCAGTACGTCTTCTGTCAGGGAATAATTCCCTTCGATTTCAATATCCCAGATATAGCGCGCCGTATAAATCCAGAACAGCAGACAGAGAAGCAGACCGAAAACAAAAATCTTTCTTTTCTTGATTTTGGGCACAAAAAAAGGCAGTCCATATCGATGTAGAACGGATGCCCTGGTGCCGGTTTTTCTCAGAAGCGTCTTGAGGGCAAAGAACCCTTTGATACTGACTTTCATCGTGTAATAATCGCCATGATTCTCAATATCCCAGATTAGAATATCATGATTTCCACATAGATTTAAAAATCTTTCCGTAGAATATCCCCATACTTTGATGGAAACATAGCCTTTTATATATTGCACCCAATGAAGCATTAAATACCATGCCCTCCTATTATAAATATCGTATGCTGTCGATGTTACCGCCTATTTTCATATCTTCATTGGTATAATAGTCTATGGATAATTCCTTGCCCTGGAAACAGATTTTACAATTTTTCCCCTGCAAAACAATCGATTCCTTGGTATATTCCAGAATCCCCTTGTAATTTTCTATAAAAGCTTCCCGATTCCCTGTTATGGTCACAATGGATGCGCCCAACATGGAATCTTTGGGAAGTTTTAGGGATTCTACAATCATTTCTTTGTGTCTGGATAACGGTTTTCTCGTATTTTTTTTCATACTAAATACTATGAGAAAGAACGCGGATTCATGACTGGGAAATTAATCGAGAATGCCTTTGATAAGCGGCGTTTTCCCTGGCGGCGTTTCCTGAAAAGAATAGGCGTTTAAAAACCGCTCTTTTGCTAACGCCAGTTTCTCTTTGTCGTTTGCATGAATCGTCGCTAAGGATTCCCCTTTCCTGACATAATCCCCGACTTTCTTATGCAGGATAAGTCCCACCGATAAGTCGATTACACTTTCTTTGTTTTCCCTGCCGCCGCCGAGAATAAGGGAACAGATTCCAATTTCGTCACAGACGATTTTATCGACATAACCTTCTTCTTCTGAGACAATCTCTTCCACGATGGAAGCCCGTGGCAAAAGCGATGTATCGTATATAGCAGAAGCATCTCCGCCCTGCGCCTCGATAAATTCCGCCAGTTTATGAAGCGCTGAGCCATCTTCTATGACGGTTTGCAGCATGTTTTTCGCCTGTTTTACAGTATCCGCCTTCTTTCCGGCGATAAGCATCTGCGCGCCAAGCGTCATACAGAGTTCTACGAAATCTTCTGGACCTTTGCCCTGCAGCGTTTCGATGGCTTCCCTGACTTCCAGGGCATTTCCGACGGCAAATCCCAGCGGCTGGTCCATATCGGATACGATGGCTATCGTTTTTTTGCCGGCAAGGTGTCCTAAGAGTGTCATTTCTTTTGCCAGCGCGAAGGCGTCTTCCTCTTTTTTCATAAAAGCGCCGCTTCCCGTCTTGACGTCTAAAACGATAGCGTCCGCCCCGGAAGCCAGTTTCTTACTCATGATGGAGCTTGCAATCAGGGACATGTTATCTACCGTCGCCGTAACGTCTCTGAGGGCGTAGAGCTTTTTATCCGCGGGCGCGATATTCAATGTCTGCCCCATGATGGATATCCCGATACGGTTTACCTGGTCGATGAAATGATGGGATGTGATTTCCGTGGAAAATCCCGGAAAACTCTCTAATTTGTCGATGGTTCCGCCAGTATGCCCAAGTCCCCTGCCGCTCATCTTCGCAATTTTAACGCCACATGCGGCAACCATCGGCGTAAGCGCAAGGGAAGTCTTATCGCCTACGCCGCCGGTGGAATGTTTGTCTACCTTGATACCATCAATCTCGGATAAATCCAGCATTTTGCCGCTGCGCGCCATAGAAAGGGTAAGCGCTGCCGTTTCCTGCGGCGTCATTTTCTGAAAATAAACAGCCATCATCATTGCGGACATCTGGTAATCGGGAATGTGCCCCACAGTGTACTGGGAAATCATAAATTCGATTTCTTCCGAGGTAAGCGCCCTGCCGTTTCTTTTTTTGATAATCAAATCATACATTCTCATCCGTCTATCTTCCTTTCATCTTTATAGGAAATTCCTCACGACGATTTTTATTTATGATACGGCTCCCCGTTTCTGATGCGGCAGCTCCGGTAAAGTTGTTCTAACAGAATAACGCGCATTAATTGATGCGGAAACGTCATTTTCGAGAAACTGACTGCCAGATCGGCCCGCTTGCATACCGTTTCATGCAGACCAAGGGATGCGCCGATTACAAATTGTAAATGGCTGTTCCCCTGAACGCAGAGTGATTCCAGCTTTGTTGCAAATTCCACTGAATCGTACATGATACCGCCGATTTCGAGTGTAATCACATAAGCGTTTTCTTTGAGATGTTTCATGATGCGCTCCGCTTCTTTTTCCCGAATCAGAGCTTCCTCTGCTTTAGAAGCGTTATCGGGCGTTTTCTCATCTTCCACTTCGATGATATCCAGTTTACAATAGCGGCGCAGTCTTTTCTCATATTCTTTCACCGCGTCCCGTAAATACATTTCTTTTATTTTCCCGACCGCGATAATGGTTATTTTCATAGGAATAGCCATACCTTTCCCTTGGCCTACGAACTTTGGATTGCAGGTACTATTTCAACAATTCGCGCAGTCCCTGATTTTTGTTTTCCGATTTATCAATGTCCATATAAGTATCGTCGGCATTTCGCTTTTTCCAGACGGAACACTCCCCAATGCTGCTCATATCCCGCCAGAGCGTGAAAACACCTTCTCCGGCAGTGGCATCCCACTCTTCAGTTCTTCCTATGGAGTCAATGGTATTGGCGTACATTTCCCCATCATAAAGCCCGTTTGTAAAATTTCCAACCACATTCTGCAAAATCCGTTCCCATGCATCCAACTGGCTGACATCTACGTCGTAGTGCTCCGCACCCCCGCCGTTTGGTAAATCATCTTTCCACTCTCCGGCATAGCTGTGCGCCAGATATTTTTTGTTTTTCGTCACCTTATCCGAACTGTTGATATAAAAACGATACCATCTTCCGTCGCCGCTTCGTTTGCCGTGCGCCCAGGAGCCATAATAATATGTATTGTTTTCATAAATGGCAAGTCCGACGCCGTGCGGCGCCCCGTCGCTGTCAACATCCCCCTGATAATAATAGGTATCCGTCCCCTTTAACCCTGCTGAAAGCTTGATATAGCGTTTTAGATGCGCCAAATCCCATACCGCTTCCAGATTATTATCCGCAAAATAGGGCGTCATTTCCTGCAGAATATATTCTTTTGAATAAGAAACGTCCTCTTCTTCTTCTTCAGGCGTTACAACAATGACGGATTGGCTTATCGCTTCTAGTTCCGTAGATTCTGTAGAAGCAGCATCTTTTTGCCCTTTATCATCTATGCCGTCTGGAACAATCGCTTCCTGGGCAATGGAAGGAAGCTCCTGGGTCTCATCCATTTTGTCATTTTGTTTGCTGGCATAATCCGTAATATGCTGCTGCAGCGCTTCATCAGAATCCGTCTGCGTTCTATTTCCGGTAAAAAAAAGAAACGCGAATCCAATCATACAGACGCATAGTGCAACAATTCCCAAAAGCAGGATGAGAAAATGTTTAAACTGAGTTTTATCCTTCATAGTCAAAGCAAGTCCTTCCTGTCGTAACGGTTTTGATATAAGCGCCTGCAGAAACATGGGCAGGGTGCACCTGATAGGTATCTAGCGCTTCTTTTGTTTCAAAAGCAGAAATCAGGGCGATATCCTTATTGCCCGAAGGCAGCCCCTTCGTAATTACCGACAAGGATACCACGCCCGTTACCTGTTCTTTCACCGCTTCTAACTCTTTCTTGATACGCGCCTTAGCCTCATTTCGTTCTGCATCTGTCAATTCTTCTTTCCAATTCCATAAAACAATATGATGTACCATGAAAACATCCCCTTTCTACTGCACGATATTTCCTTAGCTGTTCTTTCTTTCATTATAACCGCATTTCCTTAAAGAATTATAAGGAATTTTATTAATATTTTCTTAGGATACTTTAAGAGGTATGGAAACCATCCATACCTCCGCGTTTTAAGATAAATATTCGTCAATTCCTTTTGCAGCCGCTTTTCCTGCGCCCATCGCAAGAATGACCGTAGCCGCGCCTGTCACTGCGTCGCCGCCGGCATATACGCCTTCTTTGGTGGTCTTTCCGTGCTCTTCGTCCGCCACGATACATTTCCATTTATTGACTTCCAGTCCCTGCGTCGTGGAAGAAATCAGCGGATTGGGTGAAGTGCCAAGAGACATGATTACGGTATCTACTTCCATCGTAAATTCAGAACCCGGAATTTCCACCGGACGTCTTCTGCCGGAAGCATCAGGCTCTCCCAATTCCATTTTGATACATTTCATTCCTTTTACCCATCCGTTCTCATCCGCTAAGATTTCCGTGGGATTGGTCAGAAGGTCAAATACAATGCCTTCTTCTTTGGCATGGTGCACTTCTTCCACACGGGCGGGCAATTCTTCTTCACTTCTGCGGTACACGATATGGACCTCTGCGCCAAGCCGAAGCGCCGTCCTCGCTGCGTCCATTGCTACGTTTCCGCCGCCGACTACGGCTACTTTCTTTCCTCTCATAATCGGCGTTTCAGAGTCTTCTAAAAAAGCCTTCATCAGATTGCTTCTTGTCAAATATTCATTCGCAGAAAAAACGCCGTTGGCCTGTTCGCCGGGAATCCCCATGAATTTGGGCAGTCCCGCACCGGAACCGATAAAGACTGCCTCGAAGCCTTCTTTTTCCATTAATTCGTCGATAGTAACGGATTTTCCTATGACGACATTGGTTTCTATTTTTACGCCCAGGGACTTTACATTTTCAATTTCCTTAAAAACAACGTCTTCCTTAGGCAGACGAAATTCCGGGATTCCATAAACAAGCACGCCGCCCGCTTCATGAAGCGCTTCAAAAATGGTTACGTCATAACCCATTTTTGCAAGATCTCCTGCACAAGTCAACCCGGCGGGACCGGAACCGATAACAGCCACTTTTTTATTTTTCTTTTCCTTCGCTCCTTCCGGTTTTATCTGGTTCTCTCTTGCCCAGTCAGCTACGAAACGTTCCAGTTTCCCAATGGAAATAGGCTCTCCCTTAATGCCGCGGATACATTTCCCTTCGCACTGGCTTTCCTGCGGGCATACGCGTCCACAGACCGCGGGCAGGGACGAGGATTCACTGATAACCTGATAAGCCGCTTCGATATCGCCTTCTTTTACTTTCTCGATAAATCCCGGAATATTGATGGCTACCGGGCATCCTTTGATACACTGTGCATTCTTGCAGTTAATACAACGCTCTGCTTCGCACATGGCCTCCTCTTTATTATAGCCAAGACATACTTCTTCAAAATTTGCAGCACGCACTTTTGCATCCTGTTCACGAACAGGGACTTTTTTTAAAACATCCATTGTAATAACTTTACTCCTTTCTCAGTCTGCGCAGTTTCCGCATCCGCCATGATGAGTATCGCCCTCTTTGGCTCTTAAAAATGCTCTGCCTTCTTCTGTTTTATAAATCTGCTGGCGTTTCATCGCCTGGTCAAAATCGACTTTGTGTCCGTCAAATTCGGGACCGTCAACGCAGGCGAATTTCACTTCGCCACCTACGGTTACACGACATGCGCCACACATGCCCGTGCCGTCCACCATAATCGGATTCAGGCTGACAATGGTTGGAATTTGCAACTCTTCCGTCATTTTGCAGACAAATTTCATCATAATCATGGGTCCAATTGCAACGCAGACGTCATAATGTTTTCCTTCTTTTTCTACTAAATCTTTGATGGTCTGCGTTACCATACCGCTTCTTCCATAAGAGCCATCGTCCGTTGTAATATAAAGATTTCCTGCCACATGCTGCATTTCCTGCTCCAGAATCAGCAAATCTTTCGTTTTCGCGCCCACAATGACGTCCGCTAATATGCCATGCTCTCTAAGCCATTTAACCTGCGGATATACGGGCGCGGTT
>JAMPHJ010000065.1 GCA_023663465.1 Muribaculaceae bacterium
GGATTGTATATTCTGCACAACGGACGGCTGTAAAATCTTAGTTTCGCAATTACCTATGTAACAAGCTGATTGAAAAGAGCTAATATGAGCTTTCATTTTAGAATAGTTTTTGCGTATAGGGGCAGAACTTTGTAGATTCTTTCCTTTTTCAAGTAGTTATGATATCCTAGAGACGGCAAGCAAGCTTATGCAGAAAAGGATGAAAAAATGAAACAGAAAATACTAATTGTAGATGATGATTTAGATTTATGCAGATTGTTAAGAAATAATCTGGAACAGGAAGAGTATCAGGTCTGTACCTGCCATGACGGAGTTACAGGATTAGCGGAAGCACAGAGTCTGGAATATCAGCTTGTGGTGCTGGATATCATGCTTCCGTTAAAAAACGGGTATGAGGTTTTGACCAAAATAAGAGAAAAAAGCGTCGTCCCCATTTTGATGCTGACGGCAAAAGACAGTGAAGGCGATAAGGTATCCGGGTTAAGGATGGGCGCGGATGATTACCTGACGAAACCCTTTGCAAACAGTGAATTTCTTGCACGGGTATCTTCCCTGCTGCGAAGATATACCGTGTTTAATACGGCGGATAATTCTGACAAAACGGTTGCCATCGGTAACTTGCTGATTGATAAAGGCGGGCGGGAAGTCCGCAAGGACAATATTTTGATAGAGCTGACAGCCAAAGAATTTGATTTACTGCTGTTTTTAGCAAAAAATCCGGGACAGGTTTTTACGAAAAGGCAGATTTACCGCGCCGTATGGCAGGAAGAATATGCTTTTGATGATAACAATATTATGGTTCATATCCGCAGATTGAGGAAAAAGATTGAAGACAATCCAGAAAACCCGAAATACATTTTGACGGTATGGGGTGTGGGATATAAGTTTGGCGGTGGAGTGGAATGATGGTGTTTAGTATGGTTTTAGTGGCTGTTTGTATCTTGGAACTTGGTTATATTATCCATATCCGAAAGCAGTTGTTGGAGTGGCTGGGATTTTTAAAAGAGGTGCATGAAACGCCCGAACGGAATTTTTTTGTAAAGGGAAACGGTATTCTTGCGGATATTAATTTTGAGTTGAATGCTATTTTAGAAGAACGTCGCAGACAGTTTGTGAAATTGCAAAGGGCTGAGAATGCCAATCGGCGGTTATTGACAGATTTATCGCACGACGTCAGGACGCCGCTTGCTTCCCTTACCGGATATTTAGAGGCGTTAGATGCCGGAACCGCAAAGGAAGATTCGGAATATATCCATGTAGCATACCGGAAAGCATTGGATTTACAAGAGCTGATTACTATGCTTTTTCAGTGGTTCAAACTGGCTACGAAAGAAGCAATCTACCAGATAAAAGAGTATGATATTAACGAATTGACAAGAGAAATCCTGATTGAACATATTCCGGTGTTTGAAAAGAATCAGATTTCTTTTTTGACCAAGATTCCTGATGAGGAATGGATGATCAAAATCGACAAAATGGCATATGCGAGGATTATCAACAATCTTGTAAGCAATGCCATAAAACATGGGAAATGTTCCCTGATAGAAATAGAGATTAAAAAGCATAACGACAGGGTACAGGTGTTGGTGTCCAATAATGGGGCTGCAATTCCCGAAAGTGAAATCCCTTTTATTTTCGAGCGTCTGTATAAATGTGATGTGGCGCGTACAGAACATGGAAATGGATTGGGTCTGGCGATTGTTAAGGAGCTTACAGGCGCAATGTCCGGGGAAATAACCTGTCAAAGCATTCCAGGGGAAAGGACGGTATTTTGTTTGTCACTGCCGCTGATTGTAAGGAAAAATTAAGATTTTATCAAGAGACGTGTCAGAACTTGTTGCTAAACTAGAAAGCAGGAGGTGTCCGTCAGATGAATGAATATGTCATACAGACCGAAGAGCTGACCAAAGAATATAACGGCCGGGTTGTGGTGGATAGGTTAAGTCTTCATGTGCCGCGGGGAAAGATTTATGCCTTTTTGGGGAAAAACGGGGCAGGAAAGACAACAACCATGAAAATGCTGCTGAATCTGATTCGTCCGACAAGCGGCAGCTTCTGTCTTTTTGGTGAAAAACATACCGATTTTACAAAAAAGAATTATTATCGCATCGGTTCCATCATTGAAGCCCCGGCTTTTTATGAAAATCTGACAGCGAAAGAGAATCTGGAACTCTTGGCGCGGCTGCGGGGACGGCATCGTAGAGACAGTGTGAATCATGCCCTCTCGGTGGTTCGTCTGGATAAAGAGAATAAAAAACTGTTCCGGGACTATTCCTTAGGGATGAAACAGCGTCTGGGACTGGCTGCGGCGATTATGCATGAACCGGAGCTATTGATTTTAGACGAGCCTATGAATGGTCTTGACCCTGTCGGGATACAGGAAACCAGGGAATATTTACTGCGATTATGCAAAGAGAGGGGCACGACAATCTTCATTTCCAGTCATGTATTAAATGAAATTGAGCAGATTGTAGACGTAGTGGGTATCTTAGATAAGGGAAAATTACTGGAAGAAACGGCGATGCAGGAACTATCCAGACGCAGTCGCAGATATGCAGAATTTGAGGTGTCGGATGTGGAAAAAGCGGTTTTGGTGTTAGAGCGTAAATTTCATATTTCAGATTATGCGGTTATAGGAAACGGCATTTTGAGGTTGTATGACAGACTGGATGAGCGGGCGGATATCAACGGCAGTTTTGTCAAAAAAGGGATTGCGGTTACGAAGGTAAATCTTAGTGCAGGAAAGTTGGAAGACTACTTTACAGAATTGATTGGGGGCGATGGAATTGGCTGATATTGTGTATTGCGAGTGGATGAAATTAAAACGCTCGAAAATTATTTTAATCGAATTTCTGGGATCCTTTATCGTTCCATTTTTAGTGACGGTAAACGATATCAGGATTTTCTTTTCCAATCCGGCAGCCACATTGAGTCTGTGGTGGATATATGAAGATACGATTATGTATCTTATGATGCTATTTGGTCCGCTTGTCATGGCAGTCGTCGCGACCTATCTGATAAGCAGGGAATATACGGAAAAGACGTTAAAAACCGTTTTTACGGTTCCGATAGGGCGCAGACAATTCCTAGCGGGTAAATTTATCATGCTTTTTATGCTGGTATTATTGTTCATGGTTCTTTCGTGGATAGATATCGTCGTGATATCTATGGTATGCAGTCTGTTCCTGGACGTGTCGCAGATAACGGTATGGTCGGCGGTTTCCATTTTACTAAAGATGATAAAGGGCGGCGTCTTGTTGTTTGCAACCCTGACGCCGTTTGTCTATCTGGCCTTGCGTGCCAAAGGGACAATCACTCCCTTTATCGTGCTGGCGGCAGCCAGCCTGCTGAACGTAGTATTATCCGGCTCGCCGATAGGTGGGATTTATCCATGGACTGCGGCCTATCTGCTATTGACTGATAGAATGGGGCAGTCTGGATATCCTGCACCGCTTGGAATGGCAAGTATTTCGGTTGTGTGCGTGCTTGGCATAGGCGCTAGTGGGCTGAGGTTTCAGAAAGAGGATATTCTCTCAAACTGATTTTTAGGAAAAAATGTGTTATACTGGACAGGAAAGCTATGGAAAAAGGAGGGCTGTTTTGTGGACTACCAGGAACTATTGCGAAAAAAAGAACTGTATGAGCAGTGCAGGGCATCTATCCCGGAATTTACGCTGTTTACTTTCGAGCAGGCATTTGAGATAGAATATACCCACAATTCTACAGCCATTGAAGGGAATACTCTGTCCCTGGTCGAAACCAAAGTACTTCTGGAAGATGGGATATCCATTGGAGGAAAGAACTTGCGGGAAATCTACGAGGCGGTCAACCACAGGAAGGCATACCGCTATGTGAAGGACTGCATCGGAAAAGGATTGCCCTTGGATGAAAGAAAAGTAAAGGACATCCATGCCATGTTAATGGAAAATATTCTAGTGGGGGGCGTGTACCGGGATATGCAGGTATATATTTCAGGCGCACGGCATATGCCCCCGCCCCCATCTATGATGTACCAGCAGGTAAAGGATTTTTACTCAGACCTACAGTGGAAGGGAAAGGAATTGAACCAGATAGAACTGGCAGCATGGATTCATGCTGAATTTGTGAAGATACACCCGTTTCTTGACGGTAACGGGAGGACATCACGGCTCATCATGAATTACCAGCTTATGGCGGAAGGTTTTCCCGCCGTATCGGTTGCGAAGGAGGATAGGCTGGAATATTTCCAAGCCCTGGATGTTTATGCTGTGGAGGGAAGTCTGCAGCCATTTGCCGATTTGGTGGCAGGACTTGTGGACAGGCGGATGGATATGTATATTGAAATTGCTGGATCGCAGCAGGGAATGGATAAGTCCTAAACAATGCAGTAAAAATAGCTGACAGAGAAACTATAAGAAAGGGCAGACATAGATGGGCATATTGGTATCCATGTACAGCCTGGGAGAGAGGTGCGACATGTTTGATAGAGAGATGGAGGCGTTTTTTGCCAATCTGGACAAACTGCATACAACCGAGCTGGGAATTGTCCGTATCAGGAGAAATCTTTCTTTGGATAGGGAAGATGTGGTAGCATGGTGCAGGGATGCCATTGCTTCCCCGGAAGCCGTGATAACGCGGAAAGGGAAAAACTGGTATATTGAGATAAAGGACTGCGTGATAACAGTCAATGCGCATAGTGATACGATTATTACGGCGCATAAAAGAAAATGATGAAAAACGATTCATTTTTTCAGAAAGGATGTAACCATATGATTTATGCAATACTGGCGGCAGCAATTTTTTTCCTGGACCTAAAGATTAAGGACTGGGTAGAAAGAGAAGGAACAGAAGGAGAGGAGCAAAGCATCGGCAAGGGGTGTCTGCTTCTTAGGAAGTACCATAACAAGGGCGCATTTCTGAACCTTGGAAAAAATAACAGGGTGTTGGTGGAAGTGGTTTCTATCGTGCTGACGCTTGCCGCTACCGTTTTATTTTTGGTGACGTTCAGTTTTCGGGGAAGCCGGCTTTTAAAGACGGGGCTTGCGCTTTTATTGGGCGGGGCATACAGTAATACCTATGATAGGATTCATAGGCATTACGTTGTAGATTATGTAAGTTTCCCGGTAAAAAATAAAGCGATTAGAAAAATTGTCTTTAATATCTCAGATTTCTGCATCATGATAGGCGCTCTGTGTATGGCGCTTGGGAGCGTTGAATTAGAAAAATGATATGGCGCCTGGTTTGTTACAGGGTAATCGTAGTGCCGATTTTGCCTTTGAGTGCGTCGGATACGGTATCCAATGAGGTAATCAGGACGTTTCCTGTTTTATTTGCTTCAAGATAAGAAATGGCAGCTTCGATTTTCGGAAGCATGGTGCCTTCCCCAAATTCATTCTGGGCAATCAGCTCCTTTGCTTTTTCTATATTCATAGTCTCAATGGGAGTCTGGTTTTCTTTCCCAAAATTCTGATAAACGTAAGGTTCGCTTGTCAGGATAATCAGCTCGTCTACAGCTAAGTCGATGGCGAGTTTTCCTGCAATGGAATCTTTCTCAATGACTGCGGAAGCGCCTTTTAATATGTGATTCTGTTCGATAACGGGAATCCCGCCGCCGCCGCAGGAAATGACGATTTGACCCGCATCAGTGAGGGTGCGGATAGCGTCGATTTCAACAATGTTTATTGGTTTGGGCGCGGCAACAACACGGCGGAAGCCTTTGCCGGGCTCTTCTTTGACATAATTTCCTTTTTTCAATTCGGCTTCCGCTTCCGCTTCGGACAGATATCTGCCAATGAATTTCGTGGGTTCATAGAATGCTTCGTCATAAGGGTCTACAGTTACCTGCGTCAGAATGGTGCTGACGGTTTTGGAAATGCCGCGGGCAAGCAGCTCGGCACGCAAGGCATTCTGGATATCATAGCCTACATAACCCTGGCTCATGGCGGAGCAGACGCACATGGGGGCGGGCGTATAGTCTGTATAAACGCGGCGCAATTCGCTCATCGCCTTGTGAATCATGCTGACCTGGCGTCCGTTGCTGTGGGTAATGGTTAACTGATAATCTGCTTCCACCAGGTCGGCAAGCGCCCTGGCAGTTACTTTTACGGCGTCCCACTGCTCTAATGTGGTGTACCCTAACGCTTTATGTCCAAGAGATACTACTACCTTTTTTTTACTCATAGTGACTCCTTTTTTGTTAGATTTCTGACTGTGTGCAAGGCGTATTTAGTTTATTATACCAAAATCAGCATGTTTTGTATAGGGAATTTTCGCATCATTTCCACGTTTTTTATTGTGTATTTTACCCTGCAAATTCAGGTTGACAGTCGAATCGCCAATTAGTAATATGAATATAAGGTGTTTTTTCTACAAGAAAAGAATGAGCGAAAAAGAAATTATAAATTAACGGGGAAAAGAAGGTAATCATGTATGGAGGAAACAAAAACAGGCTGGAAAGCAATTCAGAATATGCCGTTAGAGCAGATTAAGTCGATTATGGATGTCATGCAGCAGTCATTAGACGCCTATTTATTCATTCTGGATATGACATCCGACGTTTATATGATTCCAGAGAAACTGGCAAAAAGGGTGGCTTTTGATTCAACAAGGATAGAGCATTGTACGGAAGCATTGAAGAAGGTTATTTATCCTTCGGATTATTCGATGGTGGTCGAGGACATTGAGAAGTGCGCTTTAGGAGAGCAGAGTACCCATGCTTTGGAGTACCGGTGGCTTAGTCGGGACAACCGGGTTATCTGGATTAGTTGTCAGGGGACTGTCGTAACCGATGCAGACGGGCATAAACTGTTAATCGGACGGGTGAATGAACTTGGAAAAGAAGCAAAAGCGGATAATGTGACCGGACTGCGCAGAGGGGTCAGGTTCCGGTTAAACGTAGAAGAAATCCTGCGGGACAGACCGGATTCCATCCGCTATTGTATGCGTATCGGCATCGACAATTTCAAGGAAATCAATGAGAAGGATGGTAAAGAAGCGGGCGACCGTGTTTTATATGAGCTGTCCCAATGTATTATCGATATCGTGCCGGAGGAAGTAGGCGTTTACCGTCTGGTGGCGGATGAATTTATGCTGATGGATGCGGGCGCGTCCGTCGTGACTGACCCGGCGAAAGTTTATCAGCAGATTCGCAGCAGGGTGGAGCAGGTTTTAAAAGAAAAAGATTATACCGGGTTTTATACGATATCCGCCGGCGTTATAAATCGTGATTTTGGCGGCAGGACCAGTAACGATATTATGAAGATATCGGAATTTGCCTTGAATGAAGCGAAGCGAAAAGGGAAAAACCAGATGGCGTATTTCGTGCAGGAGGATTATAACCACTATCTGGAACAACTGGATATGCGGAAAGAGTTAAGAAGGGATATCGCCAATCAGTTCCGAGGGTTCCAGGTATATTATCAGCCGATTGTGGAAGCGGAAAGTTATAAGATTGTGGGGGCAGAGGCGCTGCTGCGGTGGCAGAGTAAGAAATATGGAAACGTATCGCCGGCAGTTATGATTCCGATTATGGAAGAAAGCGGGCTGATTATTCCGGTGGGGCGTTATGTCTTGCGAGAGGCTGCCCAGATGTGTAAGAAGTGGCAGCAGATTGTGCCTAGTTTCCATGTCAACGTGAATCTGTCCTATGTGCAGGTACATAAAAGCGATTTGATGAATGATGTCAACACCTGTATCAAAGAAGTGGGCATATCCCCGGAAAGTCTCGTGCTGGAGCTGACTGAGAGCGGTTATATTGAGACGGATAACAGAATCCGAGATTTGTTCCGGGATTTGAAAGAGCAGCGGATTAATCTGGCGATTGACGATTTCGGCACCGGCTATTCTAATATGCGTTATCTGAAAGAAATCGAGGCAAAGACGATAAAATTGGACAGAAGTTTTGTTTTACAGGCATTAAATAACGACTATGATTATACGATTGTACGTCATTTAATCGAAATGATTCATAGCGTGGGTTCTACTGTGTGTATGGAAGGCATCGAATATGACCATGAGCTGGAGAAGATGAAGAAAACGGGACCGGACTTGATTCAGGGATATCTATTTGGCAAACCGGCGCCGGCGGAGGAATTTGAGAAACGTCTGTTATCGTGACCAATTATTATAAATTATACCGGTAGCCCCGGTTAAAGGAGGAAACTATATGAACAATTTGCCCAAAGTAAAAATCGGTATCGTAGCAGTCAGCCGGGATTGTTTCCCTGCATCGTTGGCAGTCAACAGAAGGAAAGCCTTGGTAGAGGCTTACAAAGCGCAGTATGATGCCGACGATATCTATGAATGCCCCGTGTGCATTATCGAGAGTGAAACCGATATGGTAGATGCGCTAAAGGATATCAAGGCAAACAGCTGCAACGCCCTCTGCATATATCTTGGAAACTTCGGACCGGAGATTTCCGAGACGCTGCTCGCGAAACATTTTGACGGACCTAAGATGTTTGTAGCGGCGGCGGAAGAATCGCAGAACGACCTTATCCAGGGGCGCGGCGACGCATATTGCGGTATGCTGAATGCAAGCTATAATTTAAAACTCCGTAATGTAAAAGCGTATATCCCGGAGTATCCGGTAGGCGATGCCGAAGACTGTGCGAAGATGATTCACGAATTTATTCCGATTGCACGCGCCGTTGCTGCGCTTTCTAGTCTGAAAATTATTTCTTTCGGACCAAGACCGCTGAATTTCTTAGCTTGTAATGCGCCGATTAAGCAGCTTTATAACTTGGGCGTTGAAATCGAAGAAAATTCTGAACTGGATTTATTTGAAGCTTATAATAAACACGAAGGCGACGCCCGGATTCCCGATATTGTGAAAGATATGGAAGCAGAACTAGGAGATGGGAATAATAAACCGGAAATCCTGCCGAAATTGGCGCAGTATGAGATTACGCTTTTGGACTGGATTGAAGCCCATAAAGGCTATCGGGAATATGTTGCGATTGCAGGAAAATGCTGGCCTGCATTCCAGACGCAGTTTGGTTTCGTTCCATGTTATGTAAATAGCCGTCTGGCGGGAAGAGGCATTCCGGTATCCTGTGAAGTAGATATTTACGGGTGCCTGAGTGAATTTATCGGCGAGGCAGTCAGCGATGATGTGGTTACGCTGCTCGATATCAACAATTCCGTACCGAAAGATATGTATCAGGAATCGATTGCAAATAAGTTTAACTATAAACATACGGATACTTTCATGGGTTTCCACTGCGGCAATACCTGCTCTAAGAAGTTATCCAAATGCAGCATGGAATATCAGATGATTATGGCGAGAAGCCTACCGGAAGAAGTGACGCAGGGCACTTTGGAAGGCGATATCATTCCTGGTGATATTACGTTTTACCGTATCCAGAGTACGGCGGACAATATTCTGCGCGCTTATGTGGCGGAAGGCGAGGTGCTTCCGGTTGCAACCCGGTCCTTTGGTGGTATCGGCGTATTTGCGATTCCCGAAATGGGCAGATTCTATCGTCATGTACTGATTGAGAAAAATTATCCTCACCACGGCGCAGTTGCTTTCGGGCATCATGGAAAAGCGCTCTTTGAAGTCTTTAAATACATCGGCGTGGACGTCAGCGAAATCGGCTATAATCAGCCCAAGGGCGTTCCCTATCCGACAGAAAATCCATTTGCATAAACTAAAAAAATCTCGCAGGGAAATCAACCTTGCGAGATTTTTCATTATTAATATTCATTCAACGGATAATGCATAGCATTCTCTGAATCGTGTGCGTTCCTTACACTCGATTTTTACATAATTGCATCTAATACGGAACCTGCATTTACACCGCTGTATCCGCCTTGGCTTGTATAGGTCTGGGCATTTAAGGTTTCGCCCTGCGTAGCATAGCGGTAAATTCGATTGACTCTATCGGTCATCTTTTCCGCAAAGGAGTATGCGCCAGTAAACAGATTCTTTACATTGCTCATATCGGATTCTTTAAAAGCCTTCTCATCAATGGACAATGTTTTGTCGGAATTTACGGTAATGCCCATTTTGGAAAATGCGTTCTTATTGCTGCTTACAAGGTCTTTCAGATAGCCCGTCTGTTTGGTAACGTTAGAGTTGCTGCTGCCGGAAGCTTTCTCGATAAGCGCATTGTAATCTTTTACCAGTGTGGATACCGCATCATATACTTTGTTCTTGTTGCCGTTACTGATGTCCGTGGACTCTAATTTATTTACTGACTTATAAAGCGCGCTTGCAAGAGACGCCGTCGAAGAATCCTTGGTAGTAGCGGAATTTGTGCTGCTGCTGGAAGAAACGCTTCCCGTAGTGCCGGCATATTTCGCCTTGGAAGAAGTCACCGACTCACCGTCGCCGGCTACGCGATAGATTTTGCTTGCCCTGTCGGCAGCTTTGCTTGCGAAGGAATTAACGCCTTTGAACAAAGTAGTCAGGGTCGGAACGTTGGTAGCGCCGGTTTTCTCATTTACTTTCTTAAAAGTATCCTCGTCAATAGATAAGGTGCGGTCTGCATTCATCGTAATGCCGATTTTGGCGAATAACTTATAATTCTGATAAGTATAGTCGTTGAGAGCGTCCGCCTGTGCCTGAACGGTAGAGTTCTTGCTTTTGGAAGCGCTGGTCATCATGGAATTGTAATCTTTTACAAATGCAGATACATTGTCATATAATTTGTCAAGATTATCTTCGCTGTAATCAAGACTGCTCATTTTAGAAGCGGTTTCATAAAAGGTTCTCGCTGCGCTTGCGGATGCGGCGTCTTTGGTTTTCTCCGAGTTCTTTGTGCCGGAAGTAGAGGAGTCCTCTTCATCTACAGCCGCCTGTTTTGCATAATATGCTTTTAACATTTTACCATAACTGCCGTTTTTGATAGAAGCATAGTCGCTTAAAAGACTAGTGCCGTCAAAACCGCTGGTCCCCCCCATAGAGGAACCTGAGCTTAATAATCCGGAATAGATATCACCGACACCGGAGTTCAAACCTGATAGACTGATTCCCATAATTATCACTCCTTTGATTGATTGCAACAGAAAGTATATCAGCACTGCTTCCGGTTGCATTTAAGTAACGACGTCCATGTCGTGTTAACAATACATTCTTATATATATTATCTCGGATATTATTACCATTTGTAAAGGGGTAAATGAAAAAAATTTATGAAAAATTTTTATTTTATTCCAGCTTTAAATCCCCTTCCTTAATCCAGCCGATTTTGCGCAGGATATTGCCTACACAAAGGCTGATAAGCGCAGGGAGGATAAAACTAATCAGAATCAGTCCAATCCAGTCAAAAGCGGTGACGGCGCTCTTACTTCCGGCGGCGATATCGTTCAGCCATCCGGTATAAACGCCGATTTGTCCGACCAGCCCGCAGGTGCCCATCCCGGAAGAGACAGGCGTGCCGTTCATCTGCAATTTAAATAGGCAGGTTGCCACAGGACCGGTGATGGCGGAAGAAATAATAGGGGGGATCCATATTTTCGGATTCTTGACGATATTGCCCATTTGCAGCATGGAAGTGCCCAGCCCCTGCGAGATGAGACCGCCCCACTTATTTTCCCGGAAACTCATAACCGCAAAACCGACCATATTGGCGCAACATCCCGCGACCGCTGCCCCCCCGGCAAGCCCGGTCAAAGAGAGCGCGGCGCAGATGGCAGCCGAGGAAATTGGCAGGGTTAAGGCGATGCCGACGACGACGGATACCAGAATGCCCATCAGAAATGGCTGTAAGTCCGTTGCCCACATAATCAGCTTTCCGACAGAGCTGGCGGCTGTGCCGATAGCGGGAGCCAGCAGGGACGAAAGCGCAACGCCCACCAGAATCGTAACAAAAGGCGTTACCAGGATGTCGATTTTGGTTTCCTTAGAAACCAATTTGCCGCACTCCGCGGCAAGAATCGCGATAACCAGGACGGCGAGCGGTCCCCCGGCTCCGCCCAGTTCGTTTGCCGCACCGCCGACGGCGACTAAGGAAAACAACACAAGAGGCGGCGCCTGTAGGGAAAAGCCGATGGAAATTGCCATAGCAGGACCCGCTACCGCAGTAGCATAAGCGCCTACCGTAACAAGATATTCCAGCCCTATCTGCTGTCCCAGCGTTTTGATAATGGTGCCGATTAATAAAGAGCAGAACAGTCCCTGCGCCATTGCGCCCAGACAATCCACCCCATATCGTTTCCAGGAAAAAATGATATTTTTGCGTTTTAAAAAATCCTTCATGATGTGGTAAACTCCCTTCTGGTTGAAGAATGTATTTTGTAATGATAGGTTTTATCATAGGAAATCGTACTGCGATTTTCTTGTTTAATAGGAAATTTAACTTGCCCCATTCACTGTCTTGTCAGGTGACAAGACATATTGTAAAGGAAATGTGGAAAATGTCAAGTAGATTTAGAGATGTTCTATCATCTGAACCACATCATGATGCTGCCCGGTCTGCAGGAGCTTTAGCAAAATGCATAAAAACCCGCCCCATAATCTAGAAGATTTGACATCTTGAAAAGTAAAATGACGCTTGTTATACTCAAGAAAATGCGCAGAGGGCTGCATGATGAAATCGCAGAGGGCTGCGCGGTTAAAGTTAGAATCAGTCGGAAATAGGTATCTATGAACCGGATAAGGGGGCATTTATGAAAAGAGCGAAAAATGAGTTATTACAGTTTCTAGGAGGTCTTGCCATGTTGGTTGTGGGGCTTTTTCTTTTCTCACAAAAGGTAATGGTATCCTCTTCTTTTTTTGGCGGAGTCATCTGGCTGGGCGGTTTCCATATGGCGAATGGGATGGTGATTATTCCGTTTATCATCGGGATTGTCTGGCTGTTTGCATCCGGGGGCAGTTTTGCATCGAAAGTATTTACCGGACTGGGAGTGCTTTTACTGATTGCGACTATTATCCTTACGACCAATATCTCGATGGTGCGCGTGACGCTGTACGAGTGGATTATCATGCTGGTGCTGATTTTTGGCGGCGCAGGGCTGCTTGCCCGGATTCTGCTTAGTACACCGAAGGCGGAGTCGGAATCGCCTGAGAGGGATTTGCTGGAGATGCATCATAAAATGGATGAAGTGGAAAAAGAAATCGAGCGGCTGAAGAGGGAAAAATAGACGGCGGATAAAATATTTTCAAAGAATGGGATTCATCGGCATATACTGTACAAATAAATGTATAGGTGATTTTCATGAATGAAAATAAGAAGACGTGGGATGAAAAAATAAAACTGATTCTGGGAGAGTTAGAAGGCAAAATTAAGGTGCAGGAAGCAGAAAGTATAGGGCAGCGGAAACGGCGCGGCAAAAAATATCGTACCAAGCAAGAGAAAAAAAGAGCGGCATTTAGGCAGGATATCCTGTTGCAGGCGGCAAAGTCGGCGGCATTTCTGTTGGCAACCGTCGCTTTATTGCAGGGGATTATCCGGGTGCTGCCGGATTCGATTACGGTCAGTAATACGGTAAACGGAAGGGAACTGCCGATTTATTGCGTGGAAACGGATAAACCGCAGATTGCGCTGAGTTTTGATGCGGCGTGGGGGAATGAAGATACGGCAACGATTCTAGAAATTTTGAAGAAGCATAATGTGAAGGTGACGTTTTTTATGACGGGAGGGTGGGTAGAAAGCTACCCGGACGATGTCAAAGCAATCCTGGCGGACGGTCATGATTTAGGAAACCACAGCGAGAACCATAAAAATATGTCCCAGTTATCCGACGGCGAGTGCGAGGAAGAGCTGATGTCGGTACATACCAAGGTACAGGAATTGACCGGTTATGAAATGTTTCTGTTCCGGCCGCCCTATGGGGATTATGACAATGATGTCATAAAAGTTGCGAAAAAATGCGGGTATTATCCGATTCAGTGGGATGTGGATTCCCTCGACTGGAAGGATTACGGCGTGGATTCCATCATCAAGACGGTAACGCAGCATAAACATCTTGGAAATGGAAGTATTATTCTCTGTCATAATGGCGCAAAGTATACGGCGCAGGCGTTGGAAACGCTGATTACCACTTTGCAGGAGCAGGGATATGAGCTGGTGCCGATTTCCCAGCTTATCTACCGGGATAATTATCATCTGGACCATGAGGGAAGACAGATAGGCAGCCTCTAAATTTTGCCCCGGATATGCCGATATAAATAATAAGACTGCATAGCAGTAAGGCGGTAAAAGGATTTACCGGAAAAAGGCATAACAAAAGCCAAATCAGGGAGGATATGGCATGGGGATGAGAATTGGCACAGTTAATTCCAATAGGACTTTGATTACGTTAAAAAATAAGGACGGTACGACGATGGGCACGATTAGCATATCGAAAGCCACGAAGAAAAAAAAGAAGAAACTGTCCTATAATTTTAAACGGGTATCGACACAGATTCTGGCGGCGAAGACGTCCAGTAATGCAGGAAAGGCAGTGCGGCAGGCACGGGGGCAGCTTGTGCTTCTTCTGATGAAGCAGAAAAGCGGCGATTATGACGAGAAAGCGGTCAGTGACGCCATTACCCACGCAAGGGAAATGGAGCGGACCGCCAAAAAACGGAAAAAACATATGGAAGAAGAGGAGCGGGCCGAGCAGAGCGGTTCCTGTTTCGCAGAGGACGAGGCAGAGGTTTCCGGGCAGGAAGAGCAGGAGGAAAGCCAGGAAATCGAGGAAAGTGCGAAGGAGCTGGAGGAACTGGAAAAAGAATTGGAACAGCTTCTCAAGGAGTCCGCAGAGGACATGAATGACCTTACCGAAGAACTGGTTAGCGCATCTTGGGAAGATATGGACCCGGAAGCTCTGGATAATCTGAAGAGAAAGCATAGGGCAGAGGAACTGCGGGATATCATGGAAGCAGATATGAAATACTTAAAAGCCCTGTTTGACAGGCTGACCAAAGAAAAACAGGCAAATGCCAGTCAGTCAGTTGCGGCGAATGCCGAAAGCGGCGTTTCCCTGCAGCTTGCGGGGGTGGAAATGCCAGTAGAAGCGACAGAAGCGCCCGTCAGCGCAGAGGGCGGAGCCGTAGATGTATCTGTATAGAAGGATAGATAAGAAAAGGCGGCGTTCCTTTTAGAAATAGAAGCGCCGCTTTTTTTGATTGAAATCCTTATCAAAAATCAGGTTGTGTGTGGCAGTCGCCCTTGAATCAGATTTCTTTTCTGTTTGCCGATAGCGTTAATGTATCGTATCATCAATTTCCAGAGTCCCTTCCCTGCCAGAAAGAATAAAAGCCCAAAAATGACGGAAAGCGGGAAGGCGAGCAGCGGATGGGCAGTATAGGCTCCGAATTGGAACATGATAACCGAGACATCCACTCCGATTAGGAAGCCGGCGGCTTTGACGATACCGGCGAGTGGTGCGATGATACTGCACAGCATCAGGGCAATGGAAAGGATGCCACAAAACGGTAAGACAAACAAGCTTCCGAAACCTGCCAGCCCATAAAAGGCGGCGATCTGGCAAAGATTTTTCAGGTTAAATGCGGGGCGTTGCACAATGGATTCACTAAGATAGGCGGTTGCTAAGTCTTTCGGGTTTCCTAGTTTTTCGATAATGTCTTCAGCGCGGAGATGTTCCTGTGTTTCCAACTCATGCATTTCGCTGCGGATTTCCTGCACAATGTCAAGCCGACTCATGACCGGCATGGGTTTTAAGTGTCTGTCGATTTTTTCTAAGTAATCTTCTAAAATTTTATCCATGTGATGATGAAACTCCTTTCAGTTTTCGGGCGGTGTAGATGCTACTTCTTTTTCCAAAGTATCCTCAGAGGCTATTTCGCTGATGGCGGTTTGCAGATGCTCCCATTCGTCCGTCATGGCGTGCAGGTACGCAGCGCCTTTATCCGTAACGGAATAATATTTGCGGGGCGGAAGACCTTCTGCGGTTTCCTGCCAGACGGAAGAGAGATATTCTTCTTTCAATAATCTTCTTAATAAGGGGTAAATGGTACTTTCTTTTGCTGAAAGTATGGACCACTTATCCAGTTTCGTCATAATCTCATACCCGTAATGGGGGCGTTTACTCAGCATCAGCATGATGGAAAACTCTAGTGTTCCGCGTTTGAGCTGGGACTTCCAGTCTTCGATGTCCATTTGCATCCTTCTTTCTGGTTCTTTTTATAATGACTGCCACGATATAAATGTTGATTACGATATATATCGTACTACATAGTATATAAATTGTCAACACTTTATGCGGAATATACAGAAAACACAACCTAACTAAAAAATCAAAACCCCCCTTTCTTTAAATAGTAGAATAAAAATCAGGACAGTCGCAGGCTTATGGGAAAAGCCTGGGCTGTCCTTTTCGTGCTTTTTAAAGAGGCATTTTATTTTTTGATTTTCAGCATTGCAACGCTTCCATCGGTTATTCCCAAATGATTTTATCGGGGGAAACCGTTCCCTGCTCTGTGAGCCAATTGCGTACAAAATCTTTAAGAGAGCCTACCTCGTTGACTGCGCCATAAGCTGTTTTCACTTCCTCGGTGTAGCCGTTGTTTACAAATGCGATCTTGTAGGTTGTTTCGTCCTCAAGCTCCACATCGCCCTTTGTCACAAGAAGATAGGGCAGATTATCGCCGTCGCCGAACCAGTCGAGACCTGCTTCCACAACAGCCTTAGCCTCCGCACCCGTCATAGTCATTACGGTATATTCACCGTCGCC
>JAMPHJ010000066.1 GCA_023663465.1 Muribaculaceae bacterium
ACACTGGAACAGATGCTTTTTATTTACGGCTTCGCGCAGATTCCAAGAGGAATTGACCACTTACTGACGGATAATTTGTGGATGGTCGGGTGGCAGATGGTGATTAAAGGGACTTTCGACAAATATCTGCTGCGTCCGATGAATCTTTTTTTCCAAATCGTATGCGAAAAGGTGCAGTTTGACGCATTGGGCGAGCTTCTGGTGGGCGTCGTTTTGGTAGGGCGGGCAGTCGTCAATAAAACCGTACAGGTGACGCCGCTTAAAGCATTGCTTTTCATCATATCCGTGATTGCCGGAACCGTCATTTATACTGCCGTGAAATTGTTTCTGGCATCCTTGGCATTCTGGGTCAAGGACAGTTCACCCCTGATGACGACCGCCTATGAGGTGGCTGATTTTGCAAAATATCCGGTGGAAATATATGCGAAACCGATTCAGATTGTATTGATGAGCGTGCTGCCTTTTGCGTTTGTCGCCTATATTCCATCCACCTTTTTCCTAATTGATGCGAATATCTGGAAGACCATTGGCGCAGAGTGCGCTCTGGCGCTTCTTTTCTGGCTGTTTTCTTACGGTGTGTTTAAGAAAGGGCTTACGCTTTATGAAAGCGCTGGGAATTGAATTTGGCTTATTCTCAGACTGAAAATCAATCCCGGAAATTATAGTGGCGTTTCTGTTTAAAATCAGATATAATAAAATAATTGGAAACGTTACAGGGGGGACAAAACATGGATATCATTCTAAAACTAAAAGAAGAACTAAGCGTAGAAAAGTGGCAGGTGGAGGCTGCCGTCAATCTGATAGATGAAGGCAATACAATTCCTTTTATATCCAGATACCGGAAGGAAGCGACAGGCTCCCTGAATGATGAAGTCCTGCGAAATCTGCATGAGAGACTGCTGTATCTGCGCAATCTGGAAGAAAAGAAGGAGCAGGTTTTAAAAAGCATCGAGGAGCAGGGCAAATTAACGGAAGAATTGCGTGAGAAAATTGTCGCAGCAGAGACGATGGTGGTGGTAGAGGATTTATACCGCCCTTATAGACCGAAGCGGAAGACCAGGGCGAGCGTTGCCAAGGAAAAAGGGCTTTCTGGGCTGGCGGACTATATTCTGGCGCAGAATGCCGAAGCGCCCATAGAGGAAGAAGCGGCAAACTATGTCCACGAAGAGGAAGAAGAAGCGAAATCGGTGAAAACGGTTGAGGAAGCGGTACAGGGCGCGAAAGACATCATCGCCGAAATGGTTTCTGACGAAGCGGATTACCGGATTTACATTAGGACGATTACGATGGAAGAAGGAAAGCTCATCAGTGTTGCTAAGGATGAAAAGGCACAAAGCGTATATGAGATGTATTATGACTATGAAGAACCGGTGAAAAAAGTCGCAGGACATCGGACTTTGGCGATTAACAGAGGAGAAGCTGAGAAATTCCTGACGGTAAAAATCGCGGCGCCGCAAGAGCGTATTTTGCAATATCTGCGGACGAAAGTCATTACGAATGACAATCCTTACACTACGCCGGTACTAGAAGAGGTTCTTGCCGACAGTTACGACAGGCTGATTGCGCCGGCGATTGAGAGAGAAATTCGGAATGATTTGACGGAAAAAGCGGAGGATGGGGCTATTGCCGTATTTGGTAAAAATTTAGAACAGCTTTTGCTGCAGCCGCCGATTGTGGGCAAAGTCGTGCTGGGATGGGACCCAGCGTTTAGGACGGGCTGTAAGCTTGCGGTAGTGGATGAAACCGGGAAAGTGCTGGATACAAAAGTTATTTACCCGACCGCACCTCAGAATAAGGTCGCAGAAGCGAAGGCAGAGCTGAAGAAGCTCATTAAGAAATATAACGTTTCCCTAATTTCCGTAGGAAACGGCACGGCGTCGAGGGAGTCGGAGCAGGTGATTGTGGAACTGCTCAAAGAACTGGACACGCCGGTACAGTATGTGATTGTAAACGAGGCGGGAGCTTCCGTCTATTCCGCGAGTAAACTGGCAACGGAAGAGTTTCCGAATTTCGACGTCGGACAAAGAAGCGCAGCGTCGATTGCCAGAAGGCTGCAGGATCCGCTGGCGGAATTGGTGAAAATAGACCCCAAATCCATCGGCGTCGGTCAATATCAGCATGATATGAACCAGAAGAAGTTAAGCGATGTGCTGGGCGGTGTCGTAGAGGATAGTGTCAATAAAGTTGGCGTAGATTTGAATACGGCATCTGCGTCGCTTTTGGAATATGTTTCCGGCGTAACGAAAGTCATTGCCAGAAATATCGTAGATTATAGGGAAAATAACGGGCGTTTCACCAATCGGAAGCAGCTATTGAAAGTTGCCAAGTTAGGACCGAAGGCTTTTGAACAGTGCGCCGGTTTTATGCGGATTGCAGACGGCGATAACCCGCTGGATGCTACCAGCGTCCACCCAGAGTCCTACGAAGCTGCGGAAAAATTGCTGGATAAAATGGGACTTACGATGGCGGACGTCAAAGAAGCGCAGAAAAAAGCAGCAGCAGAAAAGAAAATAACTAAGAAAAATGTCGCATCAGAGAAAAAACAGGAAAAGAAGCAGCCTAAAATCGTCATCCGCAATACCAACACGGCGATGGGCAAAGCGCTGGCCTCAGCAATGGGCGGCATGACACTGGAAGCGGATAAGGAGCAAAAAGACGCCGCAAACGGGAAGGCGGACGCAGCAAAACCGGAGCTTGCAATCAGCGGATTGGAGCGTAAAATCAAAGATAAAAAGAAACTGGCCGAGGAGCTTGGGATTGGCGAAATAACCCTTACGGATATTCTTAAAGAGCTGGAAAAACCCGCAAGAGACCCCCGCGACGATATGCCTGCGCCGATTCTTAGAAGCGACGTACTGGATATGAAGGATTTAAAACCGGGCATGGTGCTAAAGGGGACGGTGCGCAATGTCATTGACTTTGGTGCGTTTGTGGATATCGGCGTCCATCAGGACGGGCTGGTGCATATTTCCCAGATGACGGAGAAATATATCAAACATCCGTTAGAAGCAGTCAGCGTCGGCGACATCGTGGACGTACAGGTATTGTCTGTGGATTTGGCGAAGAAGCGGATTGGGTTGACGATGAAAATCGGGAAAGAGTAAAATGGTTTTGCGACGATTTTCTACAATTATCTATCATTATCTACAATTTGTTTCTAAGACCAATGATTTTATGATTGACAATGGCGCCCGGCTGTTATAAGATGGGTTCTGGAAAGAATTGCAGACGGCAAGACGCCGCTGCAATGAACATAAAGGTAAGTTCTTCGGGGTTGGGTGAAATTCCCTACTGGTGGTGAGGTCTGTTAAGCAGCGGATGATGTATGAGAAACCGCAGGCAGCGAAACAGGCGAGTCCACGACCCGGCGCAGGCATATGCCTGAAACCGGCTGATACGGTCCAAATCCGTAACCAACAGTAAAGTCTGGATGAAAGAAGAATCCGCATTTATAGGCTGACTATGGGATTCCCCGGATATTCTCCGGGGTTTTTTAATGCGGCGAAGACCTTCCTTTTTGTCCGATGAAAAAGATTCTGCCAAAATCAGACAGAAAGCGAATGGAGGAGAAAGTTATGAGTGGAAGTAAGTTGTTGGATAGTATCCAGGAAAATGTCATTTTTGTATTGGAGTTTCTGGCGGTAGTTGCGGCGTTGTTTCTGATTGCCTATGCCGCAGAAAAGATTTCCGCTAAGAAAAACGGGAATGCAGAGCGCATCCTGAGTACGAGAAAAATTACCGTAATCGGTATGTTTTCTGCGATTTCCGCGATTTTGATGCTGTTTGAACTGCCGATGCCTTTTGCACCGGATTTTTACAAACTGGATTTTAGCGAGCTTCCGGCGTTGATTGCCGCATTTGCCTATGGACCGGCGGCGGGTGTCATGATTGAGTTTTGCAAGATTGTGTTGAAACTGTTGATGAAATCAACTTCTACAGCTTTTGTAGGGGAACTTGCCAATTTTGCCGTAGGATGCAGTTTTCTATTACCTGCCTCGGTTATTTATTTGTTCCGTAAAAACAAAAAGACGGCGGTTGCCGGCTGTATCGTGGGCACAATCTGTCTGACGGTCTTTGGGACAGCTTTCAATGCAGTTTATCTGCTGCCTAAGTTTGCCCAGCTATACGGACTGCCGATAGATGCGCTGATTGGCATGGGCACGGAAATTAACGCTGCGATTACCAATATTTCCAGCTTCGTATTCTTTGCGGTAGCGCCCTTGAATCTCATCAAAGGAACGAGCGTATCCCTCATTACGCTGGCGGTATATAAGTCGTTAAGCCCGATTATGAAAGAAAGCGGCGGATTGGGACGAAAAAGACAGACATTGAATCCTACAGCCCCCAGTCAGCCAGATTGAGAGGATATCCGATGTGGCGGATATGACGGAAAAATTGTTGAAATGATTTCCGTTTCCAGCGCAGATTAGGTATAAAAAGGTGTAACCGAAGGTTACACCTTACGTTCATCAAATCACAAGATGGGCGGCGTATCCATCATCTCAGGTACTCTTGCGAGTGTGTCGGGAGCCTTTCCGACCTTTGCAATTTGATTAATCGTTATTATTACACACAATTATTATATGTTATACATATTTATTTGTCAAATTTTTTCAGCCGTCCGTTTTGTATCCCATGCTTTAGTTTAGAAGCAGTTATTGTATGCAGCGTTGCGACATATAAGTATGTATCTTTAGAGTCTAATTTTATGCCTAGTTGTATATTTTCAGAGATACATTTGACTATTTCAAAGCTTATATGCTTTTCATTTGGATTTACCCCTATATAATCTGGATTGGCAAGGATACAGGGTATTAATTCGAGGTATTTTATGCAATCAGGATGTCTCTTTAATATATGTTTTTCTAGACCGCTTGATTGATAAATGTCAGAAGATTTTATGTTATATGGTAAATAGGCATTAAATTTTTCATCATATTTTCCTACTATAGTAAGTTTATTCTTCATACAGACTCCGTAGTATTTTTTAGAATATTCCTTTTAGAAAAGTATTTCCTGCAAATAGAAGTTGCCATCTCTGTTTAAGAAAAGTAAAGTTAATTTCTTTGATAATTATCATTATACCCCATTTCTATCATCTACACAATCCCATCTCTTTTAAGGTTAATTTAAGGTTAGCCCCATTCAAAATTAAGATGAAGGAGTTATTCTTTAGATGTAATATCAATTTGCGAAAGCAGACAGTATTGCAGAAATTTCCCGTAAGAAAATTTTAAGAAAAATTTTTAAACTATTTAGTGGGATAAAAGCGTTTTCTATAGTATACTTATAAGATGTCATAAAGCAATAAAGAAAGACGAGGATAAAAGTATTTCATGGGCGCATTAGTGGAAATTCAGGACATTTGTAAAATATATAATCCCGGCGAAAATGAAGTGAAAGCATTGGACCATGTCAGTCTGACCATTTCCGAGAATGAATTTGTGGCGATTATCGGGCAATCCGGCTCCGGCAAGTCTACGTTGATGAATATGTTAGGCTGTCTGGATGTGCCGACCAGCGGCAGTTATTTTCTGCATGGACAGGACGTATCCCACATGAGTGATAACGAGCTTTCCGATGTGCGGAATAAGGAAATTGGTTTTATTTTTCAGGGATTCAATTTAATAGCCGGTCTGACGGCGTTGGAAAATGTGGAATTGCCGTTGATTTATCGAGGCGTCGGAAAAAAGGAACGGTTGCGGCTTGCCAATACGGCGTTGGATAAGGTCGGTCTGGAAAGAAGAAAGTCGCATAAGCCTTCGGAAATGTCTGGCGGGCAGCAGCAGCGTGTGGCGATTGCCAGGGCGATTGCACAGGCGCCGCCGATTATCTTGGCGGATGAGCCTACGGGAAATCTGGATTCCGGCTCCAGCAGGGAAATTATGGATATCCTGCGCTCGCTGCATGAGGAAGGTAGAACGGTGATTCTGATTACCCATGATAATGAGATTGCGGGGAAAGCGAAGCGGATTATTAAAATTATTGACGGCAAAATCGTACAAGACTCTGAAAATCAGCAAGTCAATGATTCGATAGAACGGGAGGGTTAGAAAATCGTGGAAGAGAAAAAGGAAAAGAAAGAAAAGATGCCTATGGATAAGGCGAAGAAGAAAAAAATCATCAAAAGGAGTATTGTGGGCGCAGTTGCCGTTTTGCTGGTTTTTATGATTGTGAGTAACGCCATAGCTGCCCAGAATATGTCCCTAATGGTGGAAACCGTAGCAGTTACAAGGGATGATGTGGAACAGGTGCTGAGTACCAGCGGTACGGTGAAATCGGAAGAGGTAAAGACTTATTTTTCCAAAGTGGCGGTAGAAGTCGGGCAAATCAATGCCGCGCCTGGGGATAGTGTGAAAAAGGGCGATGTGCTTTTTTCTTATGATGAAACGGCGCTGGCGGATGAAAAACAGATGGCTGAGCTGAAAATACAGGCAACAGAGGGCGGTTATGAAAGTTCCATGAGTAAGGATAATCAGTATATCCGCGAGCTGGGGGAAGCTAATATCAATCTGGACGTCCTGAAACAGCAGATTGAGGATAGCGAGAATTACGTCGCAAATTTGAATCAGAAGATAAAAGATAAGCAGAATGCCCTGGCGTATGAGGGTACGCTGCTGCAGATTTCCCTTCTGGACTGGCAGGATCAGCCCTATTCGGAGGAATATATGAACCTACAGAAACAGATTCAGTACAATACATACGAACAGCAGCACAACAAAGAGATTGCGGCATGGCAGAAGGAAGTGGAGGAATATCAGGATAAAATCGCGGCGTATAAGGAATATCAGGCGGAAATGAAATCGCAAAAGAGCGCGTCTGAGGGCGCAGCTATGGATAGCGGCGGGAAAAATCAGTTACTTGCCAATACGCAGATGGAAAAAATTACCGCCACGGAAACGCTGCAATCTATTGCAGAAGTGGAAAAAGGCGTTACGGCGGATTTTGACGGCGTGGTGACGGAGTTTTCAGTCGTAGAGGGCAGTATTCCTGCCGTTGGCACACAGATGATTACCTTGGAAAGCACGGAAAAAGTTAAGGTAGATATTTCCGTATCCAAATATGATTTGGAAAAAATAGCGGTCGGTCAGGAAGTGGAAATAACGATTGCCGGAAAGGCCTACGAGGGCACCGTATCGAAGATAAACGGCATGGCGACTATCAATAACAGCGGCGCGGCGGTGGTTGGCGCAGAAATTGCGATTGATAATCCAGATTCCAGTATTTTCCTAGGAGTAGAGGCAAAAGTCAAGATTCATACTGCGTCTGCAGAGCAGGTTTTTATCGTGCCTGTAGAGGTCATCAACAGCGATAAGGACGGGGAGTTCGTCTATGTGGTAGAAAACGGCGTACTTGTAAAGAGGCAGGTTGTGACAGGCATTTCCTCAGATATTTCTTGTGAAATTAAGGAAGGTCTTAACGAGGGCGAGCAGATTGTCAGCAATGTCAGCGCCAATCTGGAAGAAGGTATGCCGGTTACTGCAATACCGAGTGAATAGACGCGCGTATGACAGGATGCAGAAATCTCTGATAGGGGAGTAAGTAAATGGCACAGATATGGGAATATATTAAAATTGCCCTGATGAATATCAAGAGCAACAAAGGGCGCTCTGTCCTCACGATGTTAGGCATTATCATCGGGATTGCTTCCGTCATTATGATTATGGCAGTAGGAAACGGTGTAAAAGGACAGATTAACGACGAATTGGAAAGTATCGGCAGCGGATTGATAGAGTTGTATCTGGATACGACGCTGGATACGACAACCATGCGTTTTTCGCAGGATGACTTTGATTACATCTTCGAGCGGGTGGAACATGTCAAAGGCGTAACGCCTGTTATGGGCGGCTGGGGAACGGCAGAAGGACCCAAAGGGAATTTTGAGGCAAGCGTATCGGCGGGAAACGAAGGGCTGCAATATTATTCCGGCAATGGCGGTCCCGTTATCAAAGGACGATATTTTACACGGGCCGATGCGGAAAGCGGCAACCGGGTATGCGTAATCCCGGAAAGCAGCGCGGTACACATGTTTGGAACGGCGGATGTGGTAGGATTGAGTTTTGATTTGACTTTATATGGCATTACGCAGGAATTTACGATTGTCGGAATCAGAGAGGATACGGCGACGAGTTTTGTCAACAGCGGTTCTAGTATGACGGTCAATATAGAGCTTCCACTGGCGGTCATGGGAAATGATTTTTATTTCTATATTGATGAATTTTCCGATATGATTATTTTCGCAGAATCCACGGATTATTGTACGGAAGTCGCCCAGAATGCGGTGAAATTATTGGAAAGCAAGTATGACGCGAGGGGCGAGGGACAGATTATTGTGCAGAATATCTCGGATATGTCCGCCGAGTTTGACAGTATTTTAAGTATTATCACGCTATTTATTTCCTTCGTGGCAGCCATTTCCCTGCTTGTAGGCGGAATCGGCGTCATGAACATCATGCTGGTGTCCGTAACGGAGCGTACCCGCGAAATCGGTATTCGGAAAGCGCTGGGCGCAAGAACCGGCTCCATCTTATTGCAATTTCTGGCGGAAGCCGGTATCATCACGCTTCTTGGCGGTATCATAGGGATTATTCTAGGAATTATGGGTGGCGGTCTGCTATGCTCCGTCGTAGGCGTTACAGCTAAGACCCAGATATCCACCATTATCGGTGCGACGTTATTCTCATCCGCAGTCGGCATCTTTTTCGGCATCTACCCCGCCCGGAAAGCCGCCCGCCTAAGTCCGATAGAAGCGCTGCGCCATGAATAAAGCTGGTGGAGTGAAAGCGTACCGACAAGGGATTTCTATCTGCCCTGCCGCATCAATATCTACATGCTGACTGAAAATTGATTTCCGTGGCTCTATAAATTCAGGACTTGCACTTTGCCCAATTTTCAGTATAATAAAGTCAGTAGCAAAAGCACCTGCGATGTAGGTGCTTTTTACCTAACGATGAATTTAAGCAAAAAGGCGGATGAGGTTATGGAAGTAGAATTTGACGTAAAAATGGAAGCGGGCATTTTATATGATTATATGATGCACCATACCTACAGCAGTTTCGCCGGCATATGCGGTTCGGCGGCGGGCGCGTTGTTTTTGGTTGCTTTTTATATGAACCGGCAGGTGATTTTTCTGATTGCGGGGCTTGTGATACTTCTCTATCAGCCCTGGGCGCTGTTCTTGCGTTCCAGACAGCAGATGTTGAAAAATCCGGCGTTTAAGAAGCCGCTGCACTATAAGCTGACGGAAGAGGGAATCGAAGTGTCGCAGGATGGTGCGACGGACGGGCAGAAATGGGAGGATATGTACAAGGCGGTTTCCACGAATAGCAGCATCGTCGTCTATACTTCCCGTATCAATGCCTGTATTTTTCCAAAAAAAGACATCGGGGAGCAAAAATATAAAGTGATTGAAATGATTTCCACGCATATGCCGGCGAAAAAGGTGAAAATCAGGGGATGAGCCGCTGAAAGCCTTGGAAAGAGCGGTATACGCAGAAGGAAAATAGAAAACGGTACATACCACAGGAGCGGCGGCATGGAGAAATTTATCGAGACATATAGCGCGCAGGAAACATTCGATTATGGCAGGAAAATAGGCTCCCAGGCGGCAGCAGGGCAGGTTTTTGCCCTTATCGGTGATTTGGGCGTGGGAAAAACCGTGTTGACGCAGGGGATAGCAGCAGGACTTGGCATTACGGAGCCGGTGTGCAGTCCTACTTTTACGATTTTGCAGATTTATGAAGAGGGCAGACTGCCTTTTTACCATTTTGACGTTTACCGGATTGGCAGCGTTGAAGAGATGGATGAAATTGGCTATGAGGAATATTTTTATGGCGACGGCGTCTGTCTTATCGAATGGGCGAATCTGATGGAAGAAATACTGCCAGAAGATTGTATACAAATTAGGATAGAGAAGAATCTGGAAAAAGGCTTTGCATACCGGAAGATTCAGATAAACAGCAAGCTGCGGGCAGAAAACCTGATATGAAATTTGCAGACTAAGAAAGGAGCAGGGGTAATGGCATGAGACTGATAGCGCTTGACAGTTCTGGATTAGTGGCTTCCGTGGCTGTTGTGGAAGAGGATATCCTTGTCGCGGAATATACGATTCAATATAAGAAGACGCATTCGCAGACTTTGCTGCCCATGCTTCATGAAATCCAGAAGATGATTGACTTAGATTTTGCGCAGGTGGACGCGATTGCGGTAGCGGCGGGACCGGGTTCTTTTACGGGACTGCGGATTGGCTCCGCTACAGCCAAAGGACTGGCATTTGCTACGGGAAAGCCGATTGTGGCGGTGCCTACCGTGGATGGACTCGCCTATAATCTGTATGGAACGGACAAAATTGTCTGTCCGGTTATGGACGCCAGGAGAAATCAGGTCTATACGGGAATTTATGAATTTATTTCGCAAAACGACGCTTTTATCCTGCATCATATCCGGGAACAGTGTGCAGTTTCTTTTGATGAGATTGCGCAGGCCTTGAATACGCTTGGCAGAGAAGTCATTTTTTTAGGAGACGGGGCGCCGGTTTTTCGGGAAAAGATGAAAGAGCTGATGCACGTTTCCTACACGCTTGCGCCGGCGCATATGAACCGGCAGCGGGCGGCGAGTATCGGCGTGCTGGGCAGTTTGTATTACGCTGAGGGCAAAGTGCAGAGCGGCGAAGAACACGCGCCGGAATACCTGCGGCTGTCCCAGGCGGAACGGGAACAACAAGAAAAGAAAAAGGTCGCAGAGACGGAAAGGACATAATTGTGGGAACAGTACTTATCCGATTGATGGAATGTACGGATGTGGAGTCTGTCAGCAGAATGGAAGAGGAAACTTTTTCCATGCCTTGGTCACGCGACGCTTTTCTGAAAATGATACAGAAAGAAGACGCCCGTTATTATGTGGCAGAACGCGACGGCTGCGTTATCGGCGGCTGCGGCGTACTGATGGTCGCAGGAGAAGGAAATATTACCAATGTGGTTGTCGAAAAGTCAGAAAGAAATCAAGGCATTGGAACGAAAATGCTGCAATATCTTATAGAAGATGGCAGCAGGAACGGACTGGAGGCATTTACGCTGGAAGTCAGGGTAAGCAACGTGGCGGCAATCCATGTTTATGAGAAGCTGGGCTTTCATTCCGAAGGAATCCGTCCGGGTTTCTATGAGAAACCGAAAGAAGATGCCATGATAATGTGGAAGAGATAGGAAGCAGATATAGTATTTACCACTGTTTTTGCATACTACAGATTGTTATAATGGATAAGACGCAAGATGTTGTTTTGTAGGTACAGGAGGGTAAAATGAAGACTTATCTTAAAGAAGAAACAAAGCTGGTTACAGTTCATTGCAACTGCTGCAACAAAGAATTATTGGTAGAAAATGGAATTTTAAAAGACGAATGCATTCATATTTCCCATGATTTCGGCTATTTTAGCACACGGGACGGTGAAACGCACCAGTTTGATTTATGTGAGGAATGCTATACGAAAATCGTCGCAAAATTCCAGATTCCCGTAGAGACGACACAGCGGCAAGAATTGCTGTAACCTGCCTGAAAACTGCCGCTATGCTGCGGAGTAAGAGAAAGGCATGGTAATTGACATGTTGGATATTTGTCTGCTTGGCACAGGGGGGATGATGCCGCTGCCCTATAGATGGCTCACTTCCCTGATGGCAAGATATAACGGAAAAAGTATATTGATAGACTGCGGGGAAGGTACGCAGATTGCCATGAAGGAAAAGGGGTGGAGCCCGAAACCGATTGACATTATCTGTTTTACCCATTTTCACGCGGATCATATCAGCGGACTGCCGGGAATGTTGCTTACAATGGGCAATGCGGAACGGACAGAGCCGCTTCTTTTAGTGGGACCAAAAGGACTGACAAAAGTTGTGTCAGCGCTGCGTATCATTGCGCCGGAGCTGCCTTTTCCCATCGAATGCTTAGAACTGACAGAGCCGGAACAAGTTCTTCCATTTGAGGGGTTCAGGATAGAAGCATTCAGAGTCAATCACAACGTCGTCTGCTACGGATATAATATCGTTGTAGACAGAGTTGGGAAGTTTGACGTTAACCGTGCGCAGGAGCATGGAATTGACAGGAAGTATTGGAATCGTCTGCAAAAAGGGGAAACCATCGAGACTGAGGAAGGCGTCCTGACGCCGGATATGGTACTTGGACCGCCGCGAAAAGGCATTAAACTGACTTATTGTACTGATACCAGACCAACTGACAGTATTGTCAGAAATGCCAGGGGAGCCGATTTGTTTATCTGCGAGGGTATGTACGGCGAACCGGAGAAAAAGCAGAAAGCCAAAGAATACAAGCATATGACTTTTTACGAGGCGGCGCTTATGGCGAAAGAAGCCCAGGTCAAAGAGTTGTGGCTGACACACTACAGCCCGTCGCTTACGAAGGCGGAGGTCTATATGGATGAGGTCAGGAAAATTTTTCCAAACGCTATTGCAGGGAAGGACGGAAAGAGTGTAGACTTATTATACGAGGAAGAATAGGGCAGGCTGCCATTTGTGACAGATTGCAGGCAGCCGCGGATTTGCGCTGATATCGAGATGACTTGAGCGCATGAATTTACACGTTGAGAAAGGAGCATGGTTATCAATATGAAAAAAGCTGGCGGAATAAAACTGATTGTGATAGGAATCATTTTGGCGGCGCTTGTTATCGGCTATTTTTATTATCTATCCCATAAGGGAAAAGAGACGCGGGAAGAAGATGTGCAGTCCACTCAGGTACAGGCTGCACTCATGCGGGATTTGGACAAAAATTATCCGCCCTCGCCTAAGGAAGTTATCAAATATTTCAATGAAATATCTCGCTGCTTTTATAATGAGAAATATACGGAAGAAGAATTAATCGAGCTTGCTGAGAAGATTCAGGGAATCTATGACGAGGAGCTGATTGCCAATAAGACGCAGGAAGAGTATCTGAAAGATTTAAAAAGCGATATTGACGATATGAAAGAAAACGATAGGACGATTTCTTCTTATCAATTACCCGCTAGTACGGACGTGGAATATTTTACGCAGGATTCCGATTCCTGCGCACGGTTATATTGCACTTACAGTATGAGGCAGAAGACAGAAATAGCCCAGACGCAGGTGGTTTTCATTCTGCGGCAGGATGCGGATAAACACTGGAAGATTCTGGGCTGGGATTTGGCGCAAGAATGAAAGAGAGGGCGGACAAAATGGAAAAAGAAGATGTGCTGATTCTGGCGATTGAAAGTTCCTGCGACGAAACTGCGGCTGCAGTCGTCAAAAACGGCAGGGAAGTTTTGTCCAACGTGATTTCTTCCCAGATTGCCCTGCATACCATCTATGGCGGCGTCGTACCGGAAATCGCATCCAGAAAGCATATTGAAAACATCAATCAGGTCATCGCCAAGGCGCTGCAGGAAGCGAATGCGACGTTACAGGATATTACGGCGATTGCCGTGACCTATGGTCCCGGTCTTGTGGGCGCACTGCTAGTAGGTGTTTCTGAAGCAAAGGCAATCAGTCTTGCTTCCGGGATTCCCCTAATCGGCGTCCATCATATCGAAGGGCATATCAGCGCTAATTATATAGAACATAAAGAATTGGAACCGCCTTTTATCTCGCTGGTCGTATCCGGCGGACATTCCCATCTGGTCGTTGTAAAAGACTATGGCGAGTATGAAATTCTCGGCAGGACAAGGGACGATGCGGCGGGGGAAGCTTTTGATAAAGTAGCAAGGGCAATCGGGCTGGGATATCCGGGCGGACCCAAGATTGATAAGGTATCCAGAGAAGGCAATGCCGATGCCATTTCTTTTCCCAGGGCGAAAGTGGCAGATGCGGAGTATGATTTCAGCTTCAGTGGTCTTAAATCTGCCGTGCTGAATTACCTCAATTCCTGCGAAATGAAAGGAATACCCGTCTGTCGTGCGGACGTGGCAGCTTCTTTTCAGAAAGCGGTAGTAGATGTGCTGGTGGAACATTCCATGAAAGCGGTGGAAACCTACGGTCTGCGCAAATTTGCCATTGCCGGCGGCGTCGCTTCCAATAGTGCCCTGAGGGAAGCGTTTGTAAAAGAGTGCGCGGCGAAGAACATAGATTTTTACTGCCCTTCCCCGATTTTTTGCACGGATAATGCGACGATGATAGGCGTAGCGGGATACTACGAATACCGCAAAGGCGTGCGGCATGGCTATGATTTGAACGCAGTGCCCAACCTGCGGCTGGGGGAGCGAGTATAGAGAAAAAGGTCGCAAAAACAAGAAAAGCGAAGATAGGACTATTCATATGAAAGAAAAAGAAAAAACGGCAGCCATAGTGCTTGCGGCGGGCTGGGGGAGCCGGATGCAGAGCAGTGTGCGGAAGCAATATATTCTGCTGCAGGATAAACCGGTTCTTTATTATGCCCTGAAAACGTTTCAAGATAGCTTTATCGACGAGATAATTCTCGTGGTCGGGCAGGGGGAAGAAGCATATTGCCGCCGCGAGATTGTGGAGCGCTATCATTTTACGAAAGTGAAGACAATCGTGGAAGGTGGCAGGGAGCGTTATCATTCCGTAGCAAATGGCTTAAATGCGTTGCAAGGGGAAGGTTTTGTTTTTATCCATGATGGCGCGCGTCCCTTTTTAACAGAAGATATTTTGCGGCGCGTTTATGAGGCGGTAAAAGAATACCACGCCTGTGTAGTCGGTATGCCCATGAAGGATACCGTGAAAATTGTAGATGACGCCCTTTTTGCCATGCAGACGCCAAACCGGGAAACTGTCTGGCAGGTGCAGACCCCCCAGGTTTTTACAATATCCCTGGCTAAGGAAGCCTATGCGCAGCTCATGGAAAAAGAGCAGGAATTACAAGAAAAAGGCGTCCGCATTACCGATGATGCGATGGTCGTTGAAACACTGCTGAAACACCCGGTGAAGCTGGTGGAGGGTTCTTATGAGAATATCAAGATAACGACGCCGGAAGATTTGGACGTTGCGATGTCCTTTTTTGGTGGACATTCTTGAATGTCATTTCGCGGTATAGGTATCAGAAATCCTTTTTCTAGCGTAAATGAGTTTGCCGGCATTTCCGGTACAGAGCCAGGAATAGGCAGATTTAATTTTGGAAAGGATAGGTTCTATGAACAAAGATTTGACAGTGGGAAATCCCCAGACAGTCTTATGGAAATTCTGCCTGCCCTTGTTTGGCAGCATTATTTTTCAGCAGCTTTACAATATCGCTGACAGTCTGGTTGCAGGTAAATTTATTGGGGAAAATGCGCTGGCAGCGGTTGGAAACAGTTATGAAATCACACTTATTTTTATTGCATTTGCGTTTGGGTGTAACATGGGCTGTTCCGTTATCGTCTCACAATTATTCGGGGCAAAAGATTATAGAAAATTAAAAACGGCGATATCTACGGCTTGTATTCTCAGTGCTTTTCTCTGTCTGTTCCTGATGGTTACAGGTATGCTGGGCTGCGACTTTTTGCTTCATTTAATCAGGACGCCAGAAGAAGTATTTTCCGACTCAAAATTATATCTGGATATTTATATAGGGGGACTTCCCTTTGTATTTTTTTACAATATTGCAACCGGCATTTTTTCTGCATTAGGTGATTCCAAGACACCATTTTATTTTCTGGCAGTATCCTCGACCTCGAATATCGCAGTGGACATTTTATTTGTAAAAGCATTCAATATGGGTGTTTCCGGTGTTGCGTGGGCCACCTTTTTATGTCAGGGGGTCAGTTGCATTCTGGCTGTATGGAGTGTGTGGCTAAGGCTGAAAAAAATTCAGGTAGCGGACAAACCGAAATTATTTGACATAGAGCTGATGAAAAAGATTATGATAATCGCTGTTCCGAGCATTTTACAACAGAGTTTTATTTCCGTTGGCAATATTCTGATTCAGAGTGTTATCAATGGATTCGGCGCTTCCATCATGGCAGGATATTCTGCGGCGGTGAAACTGAATAATATGGTCATTACATCATTTACCACAATCGGCAACGGAATTTCCAACTTCTCAGCCCAGAATCTCGGCTCCCATAAATACGGACGAATTAAGGAAGGCTTTCGTGCAGGGATTAAAATGGTATGGTGCCTGTGTATTCCTTTCTGCATTCTCTATCTTTTCTTCGGAAGATACCTTCTCCTTTTATTTATGGAAAAAAGCTCTGCCACCGCGCTTTTGACTGGACAACAGTTTTTGTGGATACTATCGCCTTTCTATTTTATCGTGTCCGCGAAATTGGTAGCAGACGGCATACTCCGGGGAATCAGCGCTATGTATCAGTTCATGGCTGCCACCTTTACAGATTTAATCCTTCGGGTCCTATTGGCTTTTGTGCTTTCCGATTTGACAAAATCCGCGATAGGTATATGGTGTGCATGGCCGATTGGCTGGACAATCGCCACGATTCTTTCTATTTCTTTTTATAAAAAAGAGTTTTTGAAAATTTCTGCGGAATTTTCTAAAAAAAGCAGTTGACACTAATACCCTTTTTTGCTAAAATGGTTTTTGCGCTGACCGGGGAAAGTCAGTTAAAACGAACATGGAGAGGTATCGAAGTGGTCATAACGAGGCGGTCTTGAAAACCGTTTGTC
>JAMPHJ010000067.1 GCA_023663465.1 Muribaculaceae bacterium
AATGCCGGTGATACCGGAAAGCTTGTAGAAGGAGCTTCCCATTTGTTACTGTATAGGTTTATCATAATGCGGGAACGGCAGTTTGTCAACAGGATTTTTGATGGAATTACAAATATATTTTGACGGATTTGAAGCGAATTATCCCGCATATGGAAAATAGCTTGTAGATTCTTCATGACAGGCATTATGATTTAAACTAAACGTTATCATATGCCCGGTTTTCCAAAAAAACCGCCGCCCCCGGTTCTCACCGATAGGGCGGCAGTCTTTTTTATTTATCTTCGCTATCTACGATTCGCGATGCTTCCTATTAGCGCGTCTGGTCATTACCGTGTGCTGTCGTTTGCGCTTACGGAATTTGCAGGAGTTACACTACTAGGGTTAGGGGCTGCTGCTGCTTTGACCTTAATGGTTGCTGTTAACTTAATAGGTGAGCCCTCGCCTGTGTAAGTAAGTGTAAACTCTGCCTTATAGACGGGATTCTCTGTATCTGTTTCATCTTTGATAAAAATCGCGTTACTATTATCAGCATCTTCTGTAGCCGCTACTGTATAGACGTCTGTTTTTACTACTTCTTTGATTGCATTTACAATTGCAGGAGCAACGATGCTATCTAAGTCTGCAGCTGCTGTATCGTCGATACCGTCTGCATAGACGCTATCCTTGATATAATCTGCAATCGCTTTTTCAGCAGCAGCTTGCGCTTCTTCTGCTGACTGGTCTAATGCTATAATCGTCCAGTCATAGCTGGCTTTCACAGGACTATTAGTAGTAGTTTTGGTATCCGTTATCACTACAGTAATCTTAACGCTTCCAGCAGTTTTGATGGTTGCTTTCGTAACTGTGTAGTCAGCTGCTTCTTCACTGATTTCAACTGTGAATGAATCCGTGTCAACAACATCCTTCACTGCGTTCTCGATTTCCTTTAATACCTCTGCATTGACAACATCTTTGGTAGCGCCCTCGTCGCCCTCTGCATCAGGAACAGTATCGATATGGTTATTATTGGTGAAGTATTCATCCCCCAACCCCTTCAATACGTTTTCTGCTGCAGTTTTAGCTGCTTCCAAGTCCTGCGCCGCTTTCGGAATATCCACTTCAAACTTAACTGTCTCAGTGTCAGCTACAGTACCATCAACCGTTTTGGTAATTACTACGTCGCAGGTAATGCTTCCAGCTGCTTTGACAGTCGCATCTACTTTAACGAAGCTCTCTTTGTCTACGGCAACGTTCAGACCTTCGCCGGTGACTACTGCGCTCGGTGTTGTCAGTGCGGACATAATCGCCTCAGCAGTTACTGCATTGCCTATCGTACTAGTAGTTATGGTTGCTTTGTAAGTTTCCAATGCTGCCGTTACGTCTGCTACCGCGTCCTCAAGTGTCTGTAATGTTGGTAACGGTCCGAAGGTCTGCTCTGACATTTCAACATCGTCAATCGTTGTTGTAGAACCTTCCTCTGCCTGATTATCCGTGATTGCCAGCGTGAAGCTGATGGAACCTTCGCCGTTGTCATATTCCGCTTCGCCTTGAGTACCGGTTGCTTTGTATTTCACAGGCGTAAAGCTGAATAGGTCAGCCGGTGTATCAGCGGTATCTTTCTTGTAAGCTACCGTATAGCCGTCGTTTGCAACTGCTGCATTCGCCGCTGCAAGGATACCTTCTTTTACTTTGGCTTCCTCGTTCCCGTATTCCAGGATTAATTTTATAAGATTATCCTTATCAACAGCAGTGCCGTCTTCCTTAAAACCAACTGCTTTTTTTACTTTGGTTACTACTTCTGTAGCGTCCGCCAGTTTCGTAATGATCAGATTAACCTCAACTTCTTTGGCGGCGTCAGCATCGTCCTCTGCTGCTTCCGGATCTGTCAGAAGCAGGACTCCTTTAATGCTGCCGGCAGCATCTCTGGTTGCGGGCGTCTTCTTATAAGCTTTCTCGCCTGCGGTTGCTGTCTTCCAGCCAATCTGGAAACCGGAACCGACGATGGCATTCTCTGCTGCAGCCAGAATTGTTGCATCATCTGTACTGTTTGTTGCCTGGATTTTACCAAGCGCATCATTAACCTTGTCAACTGCTCCGGTTATGGTAGGCAGCGCTGCAATGGTAAAGTTAAAGCTTTGTCTTATTTCGCCGCCATATCTGTATCCCCAGATATGGAATGTACCTTGGTAGTAACCGGTGTATCCTTTTGTTGCTGGTTTAAAACCATTATTCTCTTCAATTGTCAGTCTCAGCGTATTCACTGTTATTCCGTCCTTGGTAAGTCCAAGCTCTTCTCTTGCATCGGCAGCAATCTTATCCCAGCCGGTTTCATTTGTAACATAATCTGTTTCAGCCGCTTTTTTAGTAACATATGCTTGCAAAGCTTCTTTTACATCCGCCGGGTTTTCCTTACGCGCGGGAAGCGTCAAAGTAAATATTGCTTCCGTAGTCTCGGTGTTCTTGTCGCCCTGGTCTGTAATGATTATTTCATTACCCTGAGCATCCCTGCCAAGTGTCGCGGCGTTTATCAGCAACGCCCTTACTGTGAGACTTCCTGTATCATCGGTAGTCGGCTCCTTGAAATCACCGACCGCAAGCCTGATGATTTCTGCTTTATCGTCTTTCTGCGTCATTTGAATGCGTATATCACTGTCTTCCGGCGCATACTCCGCGATTGCATTCTCTACGGCGTTCAGTGTTTCATCAATCAGTCCATAAAGCTCATTCCATTTGTCTTTGCCATTGTCATCTTTACTGCGTGCATTAATTATAATAGCGTCTTCTTCTGTGGACTGCCATCCTTCACCGTTCCAGTAGTTCCATGAATTCGGTACAGCCTTCTTGATATCATCCAGATGCGCCTCCATTACCGCTGTTACTGCAGCCGCATAGGTCGGTACGCCCGGCTCTAGGGGCAGCGTGAGTGTGAAGGTAATGTCTTCCGTCTGGATAGCGTCTTTTCCTGTTGTATCATCGTACTGTGTATCCCAATAAGAATTGCCTTGTTCATCCGTCCTCTGTTCAACACCGAAATGCACGGTTGCCTTTACCTTTATCGTTGCTTTCCTTCCTGCGGTGCTGTAGTTTACATTGCCTTCTTTTACGGCTTTTTCCAGCTGTTCTTTCTTTACAGTGATGTTAATGAACTCCGTGCCGTAATCACCGCGTTCTTCATCCCAGTCCTGGACGCCGTCGTAGAAATTAATCAGGTTGTTAATATCATTGTTGTTGTCGTCCTTAAAGCCAAGACCTTGCAGATAATTGTCGTCGGAGTCAATATATGCGATTTCGCAAGGCATCTTCTTGGTATAAGCAACATGGATATAGTATTCCTGATCTATCCCACTATAGCCCGCATCATTCATGTAGACGCCGGGAGTAAGCTGGCTGTGCGTATAGACGCCTGTAAAGGTCTGTGACAGGGCTTTCTTTTCAACAGATATCTTGCCCTTGGTGGTCGCCTTCGCCTTGACGTCAATGGTTGTCGTAACCTTTACGCCTTTTTCTGTTATTGCATTTACATACGCTTTCTCTGCAGTATCCTTTCCGGCTTCTGCTGCATTAATCCATGCCTGCTTCAGCGTGGCTATCTCATCTGCATAGAAGCTATTCTCCGGAACAATGTACAGTGTTACCTTATACTTGTTCGGGGCATTATTACCGGTAAGTGTAATGCTGCTGTAACCCTCGGAAGCAACCTCATCGGGCGCTGTAAAGACGCCTTCCTTAGTGCTCTCATAAACATACGCATCCTTGATATTTGCAGACTTCTTGTTTGCAAGAACATCTACAGATACTTTTGGCGTTCCCTCAAGAATCGTTGCGTTTGTCAGTGTATATGCCGCGATGGACTTCGTCGTGTTGAAGGTTACCGTAATCTTGACCGTTTTTCTTTCGGTACCTTTGTCAGCTATATTTACGCTATAGGTCACATAGCCAGTACGGTCATTCTTGGCTTCTTTCGTCTTACTTGACGTAATGTAAGTAATAATTTGCTCATCGGTCGCCGGTGCAGAAAGCTTCTCGGATTTCTGTACCGCTTCCCTGAATCCCTGAGTAAAATTCCCAGTGTTCAGCCTGAGCATGTTATCAGAACCAAGTGTAAACAATTCTTTAAAATGATTTGCCTGACCGGTGGTGTTTGCATTTAACAGGTTATAATATGTCTCATTAGAATAATTCTTTCCTGTACCTGCAAGTTTTACGCCGGCTGCGGTATCATATGTGGACATCTTGACGGTCGATGCCGGTTTATAGGAGCCTTTTACAGTCTTGGGCGCAACTGCCTTGATTGTCACAGCCGCCGGTTTGGTTTCCGCAATAAACGCTCCATCCGGGGCAACAGTACCGTAGGTAAACTGCAATTTGTAGCTGCCTGCAAGAATATAAGTGTAAGTATAAGTGTCTATGATTTTATCATTTTCCCAAACATTACCGGTCATGCCAAAATGCAGGTCAAAGCTGCCGTCTTCTGGATTTATGGGTATATAGCTATTGAGTCCATAAGGACTATCTGCATTCCTTTCCAGCTCATTATATCTATCCCTGTTCTTGACATTGTAGCGGTCCGCAGCATCTGCAGTTACCATGACTACTTTGTCTTTGTAATCCTCTCTGCTGCTGGCATTCAGTGTATAAGTGAGTATCTGGTCATTCTCATACCAGCCGGCTACGAGATTTTGATTTTTTGTTTTGGGCGCTGCCTTAGGCGCGGTCTTGTTGATTTGATTGACGCCATTGTTTGTGATTTTATAGATATCTTTCACTTTCGTGCCAGCGTCGTCTGTATAATCCAGTTTGACTTCCGTAACGCCAGCGTTGGCTCTTACTAGATACTGCTGGTTGTATGTGGATACTTTATTCAGTACCTTCGTCGTCTTGCCGAAAGACACTTTAAGGTCTGTGTATTCATCCAGTTCATGCCACCATTCGTCGCCCTCTTCCCTGCGGACTACGGTAAGCCTGAGCACGCTGCTAGCCGTACCGTCATTAAAGGAAGCAGCCGTGTTGTCCTTATCCAGCCGGTCTAATGTGTGATAGCTGTAGTCATTACCATAGCCACCGCCATTATTATCCCAGAGTTCTACTTGCAGACCGAGTTCCGCAGGTTTCGCATTCTCGATTGTCAGCTTGTCAAGGGATACGGATTCCTTACTGCCATCATTGGCAGAAACTGTAAGTTTAATTTTAGTGCCGGGTTTTACCACGGTAATATAACCATCTTTATTAACCGCTAATACTTTCGCTTTGCTGGATTTATAGGTCAGGTACTCGGAATCTATACAAGCCGCTGCTAACTCCTCAGCATTATAAGATTCTTGTACCTGCTGACCCTTTTTCAATACAACAATATAGACAGGATATGTGCCGTTTTCGGTATCATATTCACCAAATTCACCAGAGGTTGCAGTCTGGTCGCTGCCGCTGAGAACCGGTTTATAGACCCAGTTGCGGCTCTGTTCGTCATACTCTTCCCTTACAACGACGATGCTGCCGTCTTTCAGACCCAGCTTCGTGTTTTCAATCGTAATTAAGTTAGAATAACCATATACGCTGCTGCTGCCGCTTGTTTTGGATACTTTGTCAGTCCAACTCCAGTCGGCAGAGGTTGCCCTTACGAAGAATTTGTCTATGCCTTTTTGCTTAGCCTCTTCTAATTTAAAAGCTTTTGCTACGGTCACGGTGCCGTTCTTGACTGTCAGAGTCGTATCTTTTATTATGACGTCATTACCATTTTCATCCGTCTTACGGTTTCCATATCCATCCGCTGCTACAAGAACGTATTCTTTTACTTTCTTGGTTTTTGCTTCATAATTATTTTTGGTATTACCTTCATTATAGACAGGCGTTACCTTTAAGGAAGCAGCTTTTCCGTCTTTCTCTCTATAAATCCGGTCGGATGCTTCAGCCAGAGAAAGATTCTCAATACCGCGGTTTACTGTAATGGTAATGTCTGCATAGACTGCCTGTGTCTGCGTCGGCGCCTGGGCAGTTACCCGGATGGTATGCTTGCCAGGACCAACGTTTACATAGCCATTCTTAGCCAGTGGCAATGACAGATAGACAGCGCCATCTTTTACCTTAAATCCTGTGTATTTGTTTATTCTGGTAAGTCCAGTTGTTATATCTTCTACAGTGATATATTCATCATTTGTAAAGGTTGTATTTTTACCAAAGTCTATTGTGGCAATCTTAATATTTTCCATTCCCGTATAGACGGTCGTGGTGCCTTTCTTCAAGGTCAGTTTGGTTGCGTAATAGGGAGCTTTGGTAGCTGCGTTTAACGCTTTGGCAGGTTTACTTTCAAAGGCTGTTAAAGCTGCTGTTTTGGTTTCCGCCGGCACAGTATCGTCCGCCATATCAGTGCCATCCAGTGTCTGTACGACTTTGGCGTTTACGATATAGTCACATGCAACACCGCTTCCGAATTGGCTGCGGTTTACCGTAATTGTTTCATCCTGTGTAGCTTTACCTTCTTCTTTTGCAAAATAATAAGTTTTTTCTGCTGTTATGGTATTGCCCGATACATCTGTGTCGCCTTCGTTTTTCAGCTTTACTTTTACCTCATACCATAACTTACCACTGACTAACTCAGGCAGTTTCGCATTAGCCGGTACGCCGAGTGTCAGCGTCAAGCTGATATCATCGGAAGATTTCAGCTTCAAGGTAGGCGTTATGGCTTTTCTGCCTGTCAGATCCAGGGCTTCGGGAGCTGCAATCGTAAGTTTGAAACCGGAATCTTTGATGATTGCATCATCCGGGTAATTGCCGTTTGCCCCTTTTGCTCCTTTTGTCTTGTCAGCAAGGCTGATGTCAGCTTTCCCTGCTGCTGTATTTAATGCTGCTACAGCATTCGGATCTTTGGCTGTCGGAACGGTAATTACAAGTTTGCCGTCTGCCACTGCTGCTGTAAATGCAGCTTTGTCTGCATCTGTTGCGTCCTCAGCCCACTTAATGTCTGCATCCAGATTATTTACGTCTGCGTCTGCAGGAGTTACTTTTATCTCATAGGACTGCTGGGTATCTACAGTCTGGGTGAGTTTGCCGCGGTTAACGCCTGTGATGGTGGCTTTGGTGATGGCGTTGGCGACTTTTAATGTGAGGGTTGCGGAAGGGTCAGAGTTATCATTCATAGAAGCGTCCACATCCCATAATTTCAAAAGCAGCGTTTCGCCAGCATCTTGTGCGTCGATGGTAAATCTGAGGTTGGAATCAGTCCCATTAGGTGTCTGCGTCAGCGCTGTGGCGCACGGCTCTTCGTTTGCAAGCGTCAGCGTCGCTTTACCCAGAGTTGAAAACACATCTTCACCATCTGCATCTTTTTTCATTAATGATACAGTATATTCCTGATTATAGTTAACGGAATATATATCGTTTACTGCTTCTATCGCCTCGGCTGACGAAACATTTTTCAGTAAGATTTCATACGGAGCCGGGTCGTTCGCCGGGGTGATGATAACTACGGTATCGTCTGTCAGTGTTACAGATATCTCGGCTGTTTTCGCATTTACTTCCTGCTCAGTCTGGCTGCCGATTTTGTAAGATGCAATCTTATAGTCCGCCTGTGCCTGAACAGTCAGTTTTACTTCGGAATCAATCGGGATATCAAAATCCACACCATAGAGCTCACCATCAGTGCCAACCCATGTATCGTCAAAATGCTCATAAGTAGTATCGCCAACCATTGCCGTAGTGTCTGCCCAGTTGATTACTGAACCAAACAAGTCCAGTACATCTCTGGTAATTCCCACGGTAAGGATCTTCCTTACTGCTTCCTGTTGGATGGTAAGGGTGGTATCCTTCGTGAAAAGGCTTGCAGGTACTTTATACTGGTAAGGAGACACATCTGTGTCGCTAAACAACCATTCTTCGCCATCCCCATTACCTTCTTCTACAACTTTCGGTGTGACTTTCGGATTATTGCTGGTTAAGGTAAACTCAAAGTATTGAGTGCCGGTGCTTATAGTATATGTTCCCTCTTCGCCAGCGGCTTCTTCTACTTTGCCAGTCTCTGTCTTAACCTCCAGCGTCAAGTTCGGCGCATCATTTTTGAAAGTAACCTTCTTAGCTTCACCTAATGGCACGGCTGTAACGGTTACTTCGTATTTTGCACTTTTCTCGCTTGCACTAAATGTCCCCGCAACAGTAATAGGGGTTGTGCTTGGAGAGGAATTGGCAGGAAATTCGGTAACATCCTCTTTTGTTCCATCTGTAGCTACTTTCTGTATTTTCTCTATCTGATAACCTCTATTGGGGGTTATTGTATAGGCAATAGAGCTTAATGCAGTATATACGGTTCTGGTTCTGGCTTCTACATTTGTCTCAATGTTTGTGTCAATGCCAGTACTGTTTGTCGTTATTGTATACTTGCTGTCGCCGTTTTCAGCAGTGGTAAATTCTGCTTTATATGCGTTTTCTTTATCCAGTCCCATTTTGACCGCAATGGTTGTATCCCTAGACACCTTGTCGATACAATAGGCATCTACTTGGGTATCTGTACTGCCATCCACTACCGTAACAGTTTCTTTCTTTACACCCGATGCTTTTACGGCTTTTACGTTATACATATCATCCGGCTCTATGGCGAAATATACGTCTGTACCTTTCGTAACCGACAGAGATGTAGAAGCGGCTGCCGCTTTTGTATATTTGCCATCCGCAGTCGGGGTCAGCTGATAGATTTCATAGTGGCTGGTTGCTTTATCTGTATAGTTCTCGAAGCTTACGGTAAAGGTTTCTGCGGGCTGTTCTGTCGCCTCTGTGGAAACCACGAAAGCAGCTTCTTCTGTGATTGCCCCGGTAACATAAACGCCGTCAGCATCAATATATGATGTGTTGCTGACTCCTGTAACCTTAAAACCAGCCGCCGGGGTTATCTTGAAACCAAGCGCATTTCCATGCTCTGCCTGGATAGCTCCTGTCGTCCATTCTGTCCACTCGTCTACTGCTGTAAAGTCTGTGTTATCAGCATCACATTCCGTATATTCCAGTTTAGATACGGAATTATCTGTTGGCAATGTAACCGTGACGTCGTATTTGATTTTTGCTCCGGTTACGACGATGGTGATGGTGTCATAAGCCGCAACATTAAAATCTGTGCCAATTGTAAGGGTCTGAACTTGGCTTCCTTCTTCCCCTTCCAGTGCGCTTGCTTTGATTTCCGTCACATCTGCCCAGTCTTTTCCCGGTTCTGTAGGCTTATCTGCGTCATTATACGCTTTGATAGATGTAATCTGATACCCCGGTTTCGGAGTCGCAGTGTATTGATAAACCTCTGCGGGATATACTTCGCCATTACTGCCTGCGGTTGCATTTGTGGCAATTAGTGCCTTAGCGTTCTCAGCAACCTCTTCAAGAGCTGCGCCTTTTTTAACAATAATGTCTGTTACCTCATCTGTGGCGTATTCAAAGTTAACGTCAAGCTCAGATCCGGCAGCTACTTTATCCGGCTCTACGACTTCCGTATCCAGCGTCAGATCCGGTTCCTCAGCCAGTTCCTGCCCCTGCTCTCCTCCTTCCGTCGATTCTACTTCCGTATCATCGCCCGTCGTCTCAGGCTGTTCGCCCGTGTCCGTGGGAACCGCCAGTTCCTCGTCTGACACGGTATCGGAATCGTCTGCGGAATCATCCGTAGACACTTCCAGTTCAGCAGAATTTTCATCCGCTGCCATGTCTGCATCTGCATCAATGATGTCAGTGTCCGATGCGGCGAGCGACGTAATCGTCGTCTGTGGGACACAATGCATAGAAGGGGCGTCAACGCGCCAAAATACGGCATTTTCAATACATCTTCCGGGAAAATGACATCATTTTGACATCAATAAAATTCTCCGATTTTAGCTAATAACATATGTTATTTTACAAAAAGGCAGGAATTTTATGGGAAAAATCCAGAGAAACAGGGGGACAAAAAGAAGCCGGAATGTCTGATATCAGTCTGACATCAAAAAGGGAAAATGACATCAATTCGACATCAAAAAGGGATATTCTGTTGCTCTTTACAACATAGAATTTTGAAAAAAGCAGTTGATAATTTATAGTAAGCAGCATATAATATATTTGCAGATATGGATCTGTTGCGCATAGCGCATTTATATTTGGGCTGACCGGAAGGTCCTGGTCCACCGGCTGGCGGGGATTTACCCCGCCGTTTTTATACATCGCAGAGGAGTTTTATGAAGGAAAAAGCGCTTAGTATTTTTATAGATGAATCCGGCGATTTTGGACAATATAATCCAACTTCACCAAACTATTATTTGGCAATGGTTCTGCATGAACAGGATAGCGATATTTCAAAAAACATTGCAGCCCTGGAAGAACAAATAAGTAATTGGGGATATCCGAATCATACGATACATACTGGCCCGCTGATCAGACGTGAAAGCGTTTATAAAAATGACTTGAGAGAGGATAGAAAAGCCTTATTCAATGCACTGTACCATTTTACGCGTATGTTAGATATTCATTATATTTGTCCAGCCATTAATCAGGGAAACTGCACAGAGAAATCAAAGATAGCATATACGGATAAACTGACAAAAGAGATAGCAAAGCAGCTGCGGGCAAATTATGGATACTTTTCTGCATTTGATAAGATTATTGTGTACTATGACTATGGGCAGATTGAATTGACACAGATATTGGTATCCGTATTTAATACGATGTTTTCCAATGTTGAATTTAGAAAGATAGAGACAAATCAATATAAACTATCCCAGGCGGCAGATTTGATTTGTACAGTTGAAGCAATCGCGCAAAAGAATGTGCTTACCAAATCAGAAAGTGAATTTTTTCATTCAAAACGTGATTTTCATAAAAATATATATAAAAATATCTCGAAGAAAAAACTATAGATAAATGCCTTTTGACGCCCGAATCCTATAAGAAAACACCCCAGAGACCATTGCCAAATTAATTTCAGCGCTGCCAATGTGGCAAAATGCATAAAATGTGCGTCAACGCGCTAAAATACGGCATTTTCAATACATCTTCCGGGCAATGACATCAATTCGACATCAAAAAGTGATATTGGGGACTTTATAATATTTTCTATCATATCCCTATCTAATTTTTTCATGACGATTGACATATTTCCAAGGCTTGCGTATAATAATAATGACAGGTAGACAGCTACCTCAAAAAGTAGTCCGCTCCCGACCATGCGGAAAAGAAATAGGTCGTGTTAACGTGGTTCGCTTCCGGTCATGCGAATAATAAATAGACCGTGGAAAAGTTTTTAAGCCTCTTGCCAGAAAAGGTAAGAGGCTTAACTTATACAAGGAGAACTACCGCATATGGATATTTTGACAGGAAATCTGTATTTTGTTTCCAACGATTTTTTTACAAAGATACAAGACCCCTATTTGAAAGCAAATTATCAACTCACAAAACGTCCACATTATTTTGCTGTCAGGGATAGCAAAACAATGTTGTACTGGTTAATTCCATGCAGTTCAAAAATAGAAAAGTTTGAACGCCTGATATTGAAAAAACAGGAACAGCATAAGCCAACTGACACAATTAAGATTGTGAAAATCTTTAATCGTAAAACAGCGCTTCTCTTTCAAGATATGTTTCCTGTAACCGCTAAATATATAGAAGCTCAGTATATTAAAGGTGGTCAGCCCGTAAGGATTGCGGATCCTAAACTGATACAGGAGTTGGAAAAAAACGCCAAAAAAATAATCAATTTGTTACATAGAGGAATTCGTTTTACGCCGACACAACCGGATATAAGTAAAATTGAAAAAATCATGCTGGAAGAATTGCAGGGAACAGAAGGAACCGACAAAAATAATTTAATATAACATAAAAACAAACCCCGGCGGGCTTAGAACAATCTATCCAAACCCGCCAGTCCAAATCTTAAAACAGAAAAATCGCTGCCGCAAGCGGCGGTAAATCGAAGGTAATCGAATAATCCTTAAAATCGCAGGGTTCTTTCTGCGCGTTTAACTCTGCCGGTATCATATTGCCGAAACCGCCGAAACGCTTTTCATCACTGTTTAAAAGCAGTTTGTATTTCTTTTTCTTGGGAACGCCTACCCGGAAACCTTCCCGTTTTACCGGAGTCATGTTGAGGACGAACAAAACGTTGTTCCTTCCTGTTTTATCTTTTCGGTAAAAACTATAAATGCTGCGGTCCGCATCATCGGCGTTAATCCACTCAAAACCGCCCCAGTCATTGTCGATGGAATACATTGCCGGATACTTGCGGTATATTTTCAGCAATTCTTTCATATAGTCATGTACGCCGCGGTTTTGTTCTTCACCCAGCAAATACCAGTCCAGCTCTCTTTTCTCACTCCACTCTCTTTCCTGTCCGAAATCCTGTCCCATAAAAAGCAGCTTCTTGCCCGCATGTCCGAACTGATAAGTGTAACCGACACGCAGATTCGCATACTTATCAATCGGATATCCCGGCATCTTATTCACCATGGAACATTTCAAATGTACAACCTCGTCGTGGGACAGCGGCAGGATATAATCCTCGCTGCTATTGTAGCTCATGGCAAAAGTCATGGCATAATGGTTGTTCCTGCGGAAATAGGGATCCAGTTTCATATAGTCGCAGAAATCATGCATCCATCCCATATTCCACTTAAAGCTGAATCCAAGGCTTTCCCCTTCGTTGTCCACCACGCCCGTAACCCGCGGCCATGCCGTAGACTCTTCCGCAATCGTCAGAAAACCGTGGAACGTTCCGCGGATAACGGAATTCATATGCCGGAAAAATTCTATCGCTTCCAGATTCTTATTGCCGCCGTATTGATTGGGCAGCCACTGTCCATCCCGCTTACCGTAATCCAGATATAACATGGACGCTACAGCGTCTACGCGGATGCCGTCTACATGATATTCCCTTGCCCAGAACAGCACATTCGCAATCAGGAAATTTTTTACTTCCGTCTTGCCGTAATTGAAAATTTTCGTCCCCCAGTCGGGATGTTCGCCACGTCTTGGGTCTGGATGCTCGAAAATGCATTCCCCGTCGAATCTGCCCAGACCGTGCGCGTCTGTTGCAAAATGGGCTGGCACCCAGTCCAGGATGACGCCAATCTTATTCCTGTGCAGCTCGTTTACCAGATACATAAAATCTTCCGGGCTGCCATGCCTCGATGTGGGCGCATAATATCCGGTCACCTGATATCCCCAGGAGCCGTCGAAAGGATATTCCGCAATACCCATCAGCTCTATGTGGGTATACTGCATTTCTTTTAAATATTCTACGATTCTATCCGCAAATTCCCGGTAATTATAAAAACCGTCTTCCGTTCCATCCGGGTGTTTCATCCAGGAACCGATATGGCATTCATAAATCGCCACCGGCTCTTCCCGATAGTCTTTTTCATCCCTCGCCTTCATCCAGGCGCCGTCGCTCCATTTAAATTTCGTAATATCATAAGTCTTAGAAGCGTTGCCCGGACGCATTTCCGCATAATTTGCAAAAGGATCCGCTTTATAGAGTTTTGCACCCGATGGCGTCCATATCAGATATTTGTACATCTCATTTTCGCCGACTCCCGGAATAAATAACTGATGGATTCCGCCGGGTCCCAGCCTGTTCATCTGATGGCTGCTTTCATTCCAGCCGTTGAACGTACCGATTACAAATACTGCCGCCGCATTCGGCGCCCATACCGCAAAAGACATTCCTTCTACGCCATCCTCCACGGAAGGATGCGCTCCCAGTTTTTTATAAATGTCATAATGCGTTCCCTGTGCAAACAGATATTGGTCTGCCTCCGAAATAAATACCTTTTTTTCCTCTTCTTTTTGTTTGCTCGCCTTTCCTGCCATTGCTCCCCCTCCATTACTTAATAGTGCATAAAATCATTCTCTCGTAAGATAATCATATCTTCATCGTCATATCGTTTCGCCAAAAGAATGTCCACAAAATGTTTGGGCGTCTTTTTATTTGCATAATAAATCGCTTCGTCTACCAGCTCCCTGACTTCTGCGACACTGACTTCATGGTCGCTTGTCTGCATATCCGCAATCCGGGTATGAAGCGCAAGCACTCCAAATTCATCGATGGAATACTCCTGCTCTTCTGCATATTCTTTTGCATAAGCGACCAGCGCTTCGTCGTCTAAAGCCTCGATATCCACCCGCAGATTGAAATTATTTTGCAAAACGGGATTCTCTGTTAACAGTTCGTCTATATTTTGTTTCGTATCTTCCAGAATCAGAAGCAGCCCTACGTTATCGGTCTCTAACGCCTTGCAAAGCCTGGATACCGTATCCGTATTTAAATTGGCTCCTCCTTCGATAACCAGCGCGCCATTACTGAGCCTTTTCAGTGTCGTGGCAACGTCCTTTTTATTCAGGCCTGCACCGGATATTTTGGCTATCTTGCCAGAGAAATTGCCGTCATTATGCTGCATTTCCCGGACTAACTCTTTTGCCAGCGCCAGTGTACGGCTGGCTTCTTCCCCGCTGATTAAGACATTGCCTGTACAAGCCGCCATACTCATGTTATCAAGGGTATAAATCAACTGTTCGCGGGATTTTTTATGATGTACATACTGCCCGAACAATTCCTGCTCTTCGTCGGTCAGTTCCCTGACCGTTCCCGTATAGCCCTGCTGCCCTCTTGCTCTTCCATTTGCGCTTTCCTGATTTGCAGACTCTATATCCGCCCTGCTTTCCTGCCCTTCCCCCATCATAGACGGATTCTGCGTATCCTGCACCGCTCCTGCGCCCGCCTGGGCTGCTTTCGCGGCTCTTACGGCTCTCGCCGCTTTTTCGGCCTCCGGTAAAACAACGTCCCTGATAGCGGAGTCCTTCTCCGGCTCCTGCATAATAACCGCCAGGAAAGCTTTTTCCAGCTGCTCTAAAAGCCCGCTCTTCGTTGCCTCATCAAAATCTGCGAACAGACTGCCCGTCTGGCTGAGTATCCGTCTGCGGACATCTTCCATCCGTTTCTGCTCGTTGGTCTTCTTCATTTCTTCCCATTCAGCCATGATATCTTCGATACTCAGCTGTCCGGTAATCTGCTTTTCCACCTTTTTTACATCCGGCATAACCAGACGAATCTGCCCGTCATACTCCTGCGACAATACATTCTCATAAGGATTGGAACTTGTGTACGCTGCCGCATTCATTGCCGGCTGTACCCGCTGCGGTTCCGGTTCAAGCGGACGCAGTACCGGTTCTGGCTTTGGTTGCTGCGATGCCACCGGTTCCGGTTCAAGCGGCTGCAATGCCGGCTCTGGCTCCTGCTCTATAGCAGGTTCGGCTTCCGGCTGCACTAATGTAAAGCGCGGCTGCCCGTCATTTTCCGGTATTTCCTCCACATCTTGCGAAAGTGTTTCTTCCGCCAGCTCGGAAGTATTTTCCAGAAGCGGGGCAATAATTTTCTCTGCGATGGAAGGCTCCTCGGTTTCTTCAGCCCCCCTGTCTTCTTCCGGCGTTCCACTCTCTTCCGACATCCCATTTTCTTCCGTCAGAATCTCTTTCATGCTTTCCGCCAGCGCCATCTGTAAATTCAGCGTATTGTACTGCCCTACGTCTACCGTCTTCACTTCCGGCAGTTCGGTCGTAGGCATCGAGAGGATATCCTGTCCATCCTGCTGGGAATCCCTGGAATCCGCAGAGTCTTCGGATTCTTCGGAATCTCCAGAATCCCCGGAATCTTCTTCCTCTTCGGACTCTTCCTCATCTTCTTCTTCGATTCCTAAGTCGCGCGCCCGAATCCACGCGTCATATTTTTCCTGCTGCTGCGCGTTTAACGGCACATGGAGCGCTTTCAGCTCCAACGCCTTTATGACATATTTGCCTTCCCCGAACCAGAGATACATCTCGTCGCATTCTTCGATACACTTCGTCGCCAGCCCGATTCTATGATAAAGATATGCCAGTTCATAAGCCCATTTCTCACGGTAATCCCGTTTCTTGAAATCCTCTAAGACGGCTATCCGCTCTTCCAGGCTGACGTCCTGCGCTTCATATAACCGGTATAGCAAAATATATTGTCCCGTATCTTTCGGGGCAATCTGCACAAACTCTTTGTAATATTCAATTGCCTGTACATACTCTTCCATTTTAATGGACAGCTCGCACAGGGAATAAACAATCAATCTTCCCGTCGGATGTTTCTCATACGCCAGAAGAAGGATTTCTTTACTTTCCTGAAATCTCCGGTTTATTTTATACAAATCGCTGACCGTACATAACATCATAACGCTTCTGACTCTGCGCCAGTCAATCGTATCTGCAATTTTTACTGCTTCTGCATATTCTCCCTCAGCGATTAATGCTTTGATTTCATCGGCACGGACTTTATATTCATACTTATCCAAGGTACTCACCTCATATACTGTACTTTTACACAGGCAATTGCAAAACTAGGATTTTACAATCATCCGTTGTACAGAATATACAATCCAACGCAGGCACGCTCTCGCTACGGTTCAAAC
>JAMPHJ010000068.1 GCA_023663465.1 Muribaculaceae bacterium
ATCTCTATCGTCATACCTATCCAGATTTTGCACTCTGAAAATCATATCCGTTTTATGCTGCGGAAGCGCTGACATAATAGTCATGTCTTTTCCAAACAGCAGGATTGCAGCCAATGTAATTCCTTCTTTTCTACTTTCACGATCCAACAAAATAAGACCTGCACTTCGTAACAATTCCTCATCATCCATCGATAGCCAAGGATGATTATTGTTTCGCGCACGAGTCATCTTTCTTGCCCGCTCTATCAAGTCAGGGCAGAGTACATCCATTCCCCATTCTGGAAATACCTTATTCACAAAATAAGTTCCTTGTTTTCTTGCATACAGTTTATATACAAGTTCCTCATTATCTGTAATGTCAATATCCGATTCATTATTTCTATCATATATCCGTCCGGAACATCTGCTTACCTGCGTACCAACAGGCACATAAATATACAGAATTTTTCTTCCCTGAAGCTCATACTCTATCGGTGTCAAAAAAAGTGGTGGATACATTTTATTTGCATTATTAATTACCGTTACAAAATCTTTCTTCATTTTTTCAATACAATTCTCTTCTATGCCAAGTATTTCTCCTTCATCTTTCACACCTAAGAAAATGTGCCCACCATCCCTATTAGAAAATGCGCAGATACTTTCATAAACATCCTTTGTAATATCAGTTGTGGATTTCTTGAACTCAGTTGTATGACATTCGCCTTTGCTGATAATTTCCAGTAATTCTTTTTCGTTCAATTCATTCACGCCCCTCTATATTTTCTGGCATAATTAATAAATCAATTTTAACATGGCACTTATTAAAATTCTACTTTCTGTTATCCCATATAAATAATTTTTTATACCTTCCTCCCCGTCACTGCCTCAAAATGATACTTCACAATTCCCAAATCCACTTTGGAATAAAATCCTCTTCCTTTTACGCTGGCGGATACGGTATCGCCGTCCAGTGTGAAATAGAATTTCTGCTGATTGACCGCGGTAGGCGCAAGCAAAACCGCTTCCATGCCATCCTTGAACCATGCTGGCATAGCGTCAGTGTAATTACATACCTCATCCAGTTTCTTTCCCGTATGGGGAACGCCCTGGTTTGCTCCATATCCAAGCGCAATCAGGCAGATCTGCTTTTCACCCTTTCCAATAACAGCGGTGCTCTTTCCGTGCGTCATCGCCACCCAGCAGGTATTAAGTCCCAGCTCCTGTGCTTTCAGCACAATTTTTTCCCCGTAATACCCTGTCTTTTCTTCAAGATCGTCCGTCTTTTTACCCACCAGCGCGATGTAGTCTGTCACACCGGAAAACTTTCCATAATGCGCCATCATGGAAGCAAAACATTTCGGCTCGTCAAACAGAATCTGGATATTGAGTCCGCTTCCCACATTGCACTCTTCGACTAGCTTTTGCAGTTTGATTCTGATATCCTCTTCAATTTTCCGCTCCGTATATTGGCGCACGCTATGACGCTGTTTCATAAGCTCTAATATTTCCATAAGGTTACCTCCGTCTGTTTCATTATTGAATTAAGTATATCATAGAAATAGCGGGAATGCATATTTATAAAGGATAACAAAACGGATAAATCTTACATTTTTTATTTTCCCACGACATGATATATGATAATATGATGTTATGAAAGGAAAGGGGTTTTCATCAAATTGTACGAAAGGAAGAATAAACATGTGGTTTCTCTTCGCAGCATTATCCGCCATCTTTGCGGCGTTGACCTCTATTCTGGCAAAAGTCGGTATCGAGGGCGTAAACTCAAATCTTGCCACGGCGATAAGAACCGTGGTTGTCGTCATCATGGCATGGGGCATGGTTTTCTTAACCCATGCCCAGAAAGGATTGTCTGAAATAAGCAGAAAAAGCTGGCTTTTCCTAATCTTATCTGGCATCGCAACAGGCGCGTCCTGGCTCTGCTACTATAAGGCATTGCAGACAGGGGATGCTTCCAAGGTGGTGCCCATCGACAAGTTAAGCGTTGTCCTGACATTGATACTGGCATTTGTCTTTTTACATGAAGAATTTACGTTTAAATCGTTGATTGGCTGTATCCTAATTGGGGCGGGGACTTTGGTGATGGTTCTGTAAACGACGCCGGTATCCTTTCCTTTAAAATCACTTCCCCACAAACCTCGTCCCAACTTCCTTTCCTTCAATAATATCATAAATTCTTTCAGGGTGTTTTCCATTCGTGATAATTGTTTCGATTCCCTGATTGCTTGCTAAGGAAGCCGCCTGTAGTTTTGTCCTCATGCCTCCGGTCCCCCGGCGCGATCCGGCGCCTCCCGCTGTCTGATAGATACTTTCATCGATATGCTCTATCGTTGCAATCAACTTTGCTTCCGGGAATAATCTTGGGTCTTTGTCGTAGAATCCTTCGATATCCGATAAAATTATCAACTTCGACGCCTGGCATAATATCGCCACGACCGCCGAAAGCATGTCGTTATCCCCGAATAAGCGTTCTTTTGATTCGATCTCAGAGTAACTGACAGAATCGTTTTCATTTACAACCGGAATGACATTCATTTCTAACAGTGTATTAAACGTATTGATTAAGTTTTCCTTTTTATCCTCTTTTTCAATATCCTCCGCGTTTAACAAAATCTGCCCTATTGTCTTATCATAATCCCCAAAAAATTTATCGTATAAAAACATAATCCTGCATTGTCCGACGGCGGCGGCAGCCTGTTTCAACCGCATGGCTTCCGGCTTTTTCTCCATGCCCAGCTTATTAACGCCTACCGCGATTGCGCCGGAAGATACCAGAACCACCTCGTATCCCCTATTCTGGATATCCGATAAAACACAGGCTAGTTTGTCAAAAGCCTGTAAGTCGTTCTGCCCTATTTCATTCGTCAACGTAGATGTTCCTACCTTGACCACGATTCGATTATAATAATGTTTCATCCCCGCCTCCACGCTCCTTTATACCTCAATGATTTTGGCTTCGTGTTTTACAAAGTGTAGAAAATCTTTTAAAATATGCTCTGTTTTCAGCTTCATATATCCTGTCGTCACACCGTCGCTGCAGCCGTACCATTCGCTCATGGCGATTTCTTTATCAAACACTGCCTGTACCTTTCCCGCTTCATCCAGCAACAGTCCGAAAACCGTTGCCGCCCCTATTTTGGTTCCTAACATCTCTTCCATTTTTTCAGCAGGTGCAAAAGATACCCTGGCAATGTCTAATGCCGCGCTGAAATCCTTGGCGCGAAAGGGTTTGTCGCCTTTCGTAATAAAAAGATAATATTCCGTCTGCTGTCTATTGCATAAAAATAAAGTCTTTACCATTTCCATATCCAGCTTCTTGTTGATTTCTACACAATCCTCCATCGTAATCGCTTCATCCGTTTCCACACGCTCGAATGGAATATGCAGTTTTTCCAGTACCTGATAGGTATTCTGCTGCAGGGAAGTCTGAAATTTTTCCGGTACCGTCTCGTAAATATCGCTTACATAAAACATAATATCCGCTTCCTTTCTTTTGAAAAATTGTTAAAAAATAAATTTTGAGTCTTGAAAACTTCCAGTGCCTAGATTATCATAAATCATATAATTACAAAAGCGAATATTTATCATGTTTAACATGACAAATCCAGATGCAACCGCTTCCTGGCAGTGATACTTTAGAATATCGCAATTTCTTATAAAAAGAGGGTTCCGTTATGGATATGAATCTCCAGAAATACTTAGCCTTTGTGAAAACAGTCGAATATGGAAGTTTTACAAAAGCCGCCGAAAACCTGAATTATTCCCAATCGGGAATCAGCCGCATGATTCATGATTTGGAAAAAGAATGGCAGATAACGCTCCTTGAACGCAGCCGTTCGGGAATCCGTTTAACATCGGACGGGGTAACGCTGCTTCCCTATGCCAGACGCGTTTGTGAGGAATACCAGAAACTCCAGACACAAGTCGATGAAATAAACGGTCTGCAATCCGGGATTATCAGAATCGGCACCTTTTCAAGCGTGGCTACGCACTGGCTTCCCGCCATCATTAAACGATTCCAGAATGATTATCCCGGCATAGATTATGAGCTGTTGTTGGGGGATTATACAGAAATCGAAAACTGGATTTTGGAAGGACGCGTAGACTGCGGTTTTCTGCGTCTGCCTACACGCCCCGAATTAGAAACCTGTTTTTTGGAACAGGATAAATTGCTTGTCGTACTGCCAGAAAACCATCCTCTCGCAGACTGTGAGCGTTTCCCTGTGAAAGCCCTCGCAGACTACCCTTTTATGCTTCTGGAAAAAGGGGCGAAAGCTGAAATATCGGAGCTTTTTGAACGATGCGGCATTTCCCCTAAAATACATTTCACCACATGGGATGATTACGCCATCATGTCTATGGTAGAAAGCGGTCTGGGCATCAGCATATTACCGCAACTGATATTGCAGCGTATCCCTTATCAAATCATTACGAAAGAATTGGACGTTCCGGCATTCCGTAATATCGGACTTGCCCTGCGGAATAAGAAAAACAGTTCCCTGGCCGTTAAGAGGTTTCTGGAATATATCAAATACAGATAATATCCATCTACAGCAACAGCCCACCAGGCGCCACTAGGCGCCATCATCCGCCGCATCACTCAAAATAATACACATCACAATACTTATCCTGCCATTGCAATTCATATGCTTCCAGCTTAGGATTGCTATCTAAGATACGCTGCAACTGTGCTTCTTTCTGCGCCGTATGACTCAGATAGACTACCAGACTGTCGCTTTCTGCTATGGTTCTATCCTGAATCGGCGTCTCTTGCTCCTGTCCGGCAAAATAGATTCTGTCATATTCAAAAAACTCGTCCGCGCAGTCCCATACGCACCAGCTCTGTCCGGTATCATACAGGCAGACCACCGGTACCTCCTGCGCTGCTTTTTCTTTGGCAAAGGCAATCTGCTCTGCGTCTTCCGGGTAAAGGAAAACCACCCGCCCGGAAAGCAGCCCGGATAGATTTAATAGCATACATAAACATGTCGCCACTGTAAATGGCAAATTTTGCAGCAGCCTTTCCCAACTGCGCTTATGCGCCGTTTCTGTCTCATATTTTTTCTTCTGTACATCATCTATTCTGTGCATACTTTCCTGCGCATTTTCCACGCTGTCCCTGCACCGCCCAAGCAGCCCTCTCACCGCGCCAAACGCCAATATCACCGCCATCCCATAGATAGGCGTCTGATAACGAATCGAAGTATTGCCAAGAAGCAGCGCCGTCTTAGATACCACCAGAAAATATCCCATCACCGCACAAAATAACAGCCAATACGACCGTTTCTCTTCTAGAAGATTAAGGATTGCTTTCCCTCCACGGATTCTGAGAGTGCCCTTTTTTACCGCATATAAAAAGAGAAGCACCACTACTATTAACAGTGCCAGAAGCAGCCTGCCAAATACATATTCATCCAACAGTTTCCAGAAAAACGAAAACCGCTCCAGCGTATTCGATACATCGAAGAAATTCCCTGTCGCCTGCGCTCCCCGCTGTCCCCGAAACATCTGCCCCAGGCAGGATGGATAGGTGAGATAAGCAAGCAGAAACGCCGCCATCATACTAAGCCCATAGCGGATACAATTCCAGATATTTTTATTTTTCCACAACAGATAGATGCAGAAACCCACGGCAATGAAAAAGTGAAAAATGAAGTAATAATAATGCGTCAGAAACCCCAGATAAGCCACAATAGAAAGGGGTAGCAAAAACCGAAAAAAAGGCAGCGCTTTTGTAACGTCCTTTCCTATCATACCAACATGCAGGATGGCGCATAAAAGCGTCCACACCGTCAACAGGGCATACATACGGATAAAGACGACGCTGCTTAATGCCGCCGGCGTAAAGCCGTAGAAAAAGCAGATAAGACAGGAAAGCTTTTCATCGCCCCCGCTCACCTGCAAAGCCAGTATCCGCAATAAAAAAAGACTGATTCCAAACGCCGCAAGATTGATTCCCAGCCCGAACCATTTGGAAAACTGCCCTGGAAAGAAAGACGCTACTGTATGGAAAATCCAATAATAAACCGGCGGATGCACGTCCCACGACTGTACCAGTTTTACCAGACCATACTGAAATCCTTGCCCCTCTAGGACGACAAATTCATTCCTATACGCGTCCCTGTCCATCCATGCGCCGTCTTCCACAATCAGCCCATGGGTACGCGCCGTAGAATAGTAAGTATAGTATTCGTCCTCATGGAAGCCCTGTTTTTTACAACAGAAAAAAACTGCCGCCGCCATCTGCACGCACCAGATAAAGAGAAAAATGCCCAGCCATATTTGTTTTTGCCTGCGCTTGTTATCAGTCGTTATCCTGTCCGGTTTCTGCTGCTCCATGCCCTTTGCCCTTATCCTTATTTTCAGCTTCCCCTGTTACTTCCTGCTCCGGCTCTACTCCCGTTTCTCGCACCAGCTCTGCTCTTGCTTCAACTTCTTGCACCAGCTCTGCTCCAGCTTCCTGCGCCAGCGCCTCTTTCCTGCTTCTGCGAATCATCATTTGCCGGTGGGTCTTACGCACAAACCTTGGCGCTACGGTCAGCAGGAGTAAATAGCTTTTATTTTTCTTCGTCAGATAGGGATTGAAAAGCGTATCCCAGACATGCTTATGCAGATATCTTTTCACCGCCTGATAAAAAGTATTATCCCAACTCATCTGCGCAATCGGAACATGCAGCAGATATTCCAACCGTTGATATAAATTAAAACGAACCGCCTGTTTATGCAGGGAAGGATATCTCTTATCCACCGCTGCCTGTATCTTATTTGCATTTTCCACGATATCCAGAAATACCCTGGAAAAACTATCTTCCGAATGTTTCCTTGTAGTGCTGTCGCTGCGACAGACCACATGATAACCCTGCTTAGGCAGAATGCCGATTTGCCCAACTTGATTTTTTCCATCCTGCAAGAGCAGTTCTGTCAGCAGTTTAAAATCCTCGTTCAACTCCCCTTCCGGGAACTGATGCCTGAGAAACAAATCCCTTTTTATCAGTTTCGTACAAAAAGAACAATCCCCTTGATGCAACAGCAGTTCTTCCAGAAACGTTTCCGCATCGCAAAACCGCACTTCTTTAGGCGGTATGCAGACGTCTTCTAAGCGGTTTCCTTCCTCGTCCAGCTCATCCCTGGACATCTGCACCATCGAAAGGTCTTTTTGCTGCACAAGCTCTATCATCTGCTGATAAATATCCGTATCGATATAGTCGTCACTGTCCACGAAACCGATATAATCGCCAATCGCGTTACGAAGACCGAGATTGCGTGCCGAAGAAGCGCCTCCGTTTTCCTTATGGTACACCCGCATCCTCTGGTCTTTTCCTGCCAGCACATCACACAACTGCCCGGAACCGTCCGTGGAGCCGTCGTCTACCAAAATCACTTCCAGATTCTGATATGTCTGTCCGCAAATGGAATTGACACATCTTTCCAGACAGTCCAGCGTATTATATACCGGTACAATGACACTGATTTTTATCCGCTCCATAGCAATAACCAGCCTTTCAGTTTCTCTCTTCCTATTCTCTGCTTTATGGTCTTATTTTAAACCGCCTTCCATCATCGCCCGGTACATCTTCCCCGGTGCGATAACAGGCGCCGGACTCAAAGGTCCGCTATCCGCCGGGACAATTTTCCCTTTCGCCAGACATTCGATAAACCGCATAAGTTCTGCGGCGGCATGTTCTGCATTCCACTCATCCGCAATCGTCTGGTATGCGGCAAGCCCCATCTGTCTGCGCTCTTCCCAGTGTTCAAACAAATCCAACACCAGTTTTTCCATTTCTTCATAAGAATCGTCCGGGTATACGAGTCCGTTCACCCCCGGCTCTATCAGATACGGGGCGGCTCCCACCTGGGCGTTGACGACTTCCACGCAGCCGCTGTTCATGCCTTCATTGACGACCGCGCCCCATCCTTCCAGATAATTGCTTGTGAAAAGGTGGATATGGCATTTTTCCATGACCTGCCGCACTTTTGCGGGTTCTTGATAGCCATGAAATACAATATTTTCTGACACATGTGTCATTTCTGCCTGCTGTCTGCTGGCGGGCAGAAGTTCTCCGTCGCCTAACATATGTATCCGAAAAGCATATCCTTCCTCCTGTAGGCGCCCAGCAAGTTTTATCGCATATTCCGGGTGCTTTAGGGGGATGAATCTTCCCGCCCAGACGATTTGCAGCGGCTCTCCCGGTTCCCGTTTTTTCATGGTTTCTAAAGCTTCTTCCGTATAATGCCTTGTTTCCGGAAAATAGCCCCAGCGGAACATTTTCCCCGGATATGCGCCGATTAAACCAAAATCCGACGCGGTATAGGCGCCCGCGCACAGCAGATAGACATTGCCGTTTCGATATCGGATATGCTCTTTATATTTTGCCAGAAGCCCTCTTGGCGAAACCGCCTTCCACTGACCTTCCCGGTATAATCTTTCACTGATTCTGATAGTCAGTTTCCCCGATTGCAGCCTGTCTTCCAAGATATCCTCCCTGCCCGTCCACCCCGCCAGAACCACGTCGCTTTCCGCAATTTTTTTCCGGCACTCGTATTCCTCTTCATAGAGGCAGCGTACATAGGGCAGACTCTGCATGTCGATTCCCCATCCCATCGCTACCCGCTCTTCTTCCATAGGCATCGTCTGTATGAAACAATAGGCGTCGCCCAGCTTTTCATAGAGCGCATTGGAAAAAGGAATCTGATGATGATTGATATAATTCGATATAAAGGTGATAATCATTCCCGTTTCATCCTTCCGCTTTGTCCGGCTCCTATTGGTCAGTGATTTCCCGATAAATTCTTATCATTTTATAGTAATTCTGATCGGCGTCATGGGTTTCCCTGGCATGTCTTCTGGCATTCTGGGAATAAATCGCCGAAATCGATTCTTTCTCAAAAATTTCAATCAGCTTTTCGGCAAGCCCTTCCACGCTCCCCGCAGGATACAGCAGCCCGTCGCCGCCATCCATCAGAATGTTATGGACGCCGCCCACATCCGCCGCTACGCAGGGCACGCCAAGCAGCATCGCTTCCCCTAGCGAATTAGGGGAATTTTCCAGCGCAGAAGCGCAGACGAATACATGACTTTTTAGAAACTGTTCCTTCATGCCTTCCGCGTCCAAATTGCCCAGCATTGTTATTTTATCTTTCAAATGATTTTCCCGGATTAACTTCTTTAAATATTTCCCATATGCGGAACGTTTTAATCTGTCTTTCCAGCTTCCATCCTTTAAGATATCGTTTCCCGCCACAAAAACCTGCGCGTCAGGATAGGCTTCCAGCACAGCGGGCATCGCCTGTAACAGATAATGGAAGCCTTTCAGCGGATAATCGCCCTGGCTTAAAAAAATACTGTACGGAATACACGCATCTCGCCTCCATCTGTCCCTGTAAAAACAGCCCCGCATGGTTTCATTTAGCACATGATACTTCGCCTCCGGGTTAATCCGCATGGTAATTTCCCTGTCAAAATCCGTCCGCCCGGCGATATGTTCCGTCAGATGAATCGCCTCTTTTTCATAAACCCCTCTTTTATAAAATTTATGCTGCTGCTGCTTCAAACTATCACTTTTGATAAGATCCCGCAGTGTAACCTGTCGCTGCACCTTTAGCGGCAAATCCGCCATATAAGCCTCCGCACAGGCGGAAACCAATCCCTGGATACTGACCAGCGTCCTCGCAGGTCTTCTAAAAGCGCGGATACACGCCAGGGTATGCGGAAATTCCGTCCCGAAAATATGTATGATATCCGGCTTGAAATCATCGATGATTTCCTTCATGCGCCCTTCGATTGCACTGTCATAGCGCTCCGGCGTGTTTAAATCCTCTACAAACCCGTAACACCTGCAGCTTTCCTCTTCCCCAAGCGCCATGTCCCTATCCATATTTCCCATTTCCTCCGTCACCGGAAACGCGATTCCCAGTGTTATCCGGTTACGGTGCTGTTCCTGTAAAAAACGTTCCAGCATAGCGGTCAGCCAGCCTTCCCGGTTACTGTACGGCAGTCCCAACTGTCTTGCCGCCGCGGGAAGTATAATGTTGCATACCCAAAGTACCTTCATCATTTAACACCCTTTCCATAATATGATTTCTTTAGTCTGTTATAAAGCCCGGATGTTACCGGATTTGCCGCTATCCATGTGCGAAGCGGCGCCAGCGTGACTGCCATCAGCAGTCTGTATTTCCATACCCTGCCCGCCGGCATGTACTTTCTGACGATTTCTTTATGCTCCCTTGCAGAAATCTTCCGGTTTTCCCTCGTTTCCGAGAAACCGCCGCCTTCATAATCGGCAATCAGAATCTCCCCATAAATAAAGTTTACTTTTTCCTGCAGCTCATCCGTAAAAAAACACCATAGAAACTGCTCATAATCCGCGCGCACCCGGTACTTCGTCTCAAAGGGGTGCGCCAGAAGAAGCCTTCTGTCATAGAAACACGCCTGATGACAGGGCACATTCCGGTAACACCCAAAAGCGTCCAGCCGCGGATTGGAAGCCACGACCTGCCCGGTTCTTCTCTCATAAATATTTCCATAATAGATTCCCATGCCGGAAACATTCTTCGTAATCAGTTCATAGACCTTTTCCAGCACGTCTTCCCGGTAAAAAACGTCGCCGCAATTCAGATAATAAAGATAACGCCCTTTCGCCTCCTCCGCCGCCTGATTCATCGCATCATAAATCCCGGAATCCTTTTTTTCAATGAGCCGCAGGGCTGGAAATAAGTCCGTATTCTTCACCCACTGCAGTGATTCGTCCGTGGAAAGTCCGTCCTTTATCACCACTTCATATGCCCCGAAAGTCTGCTTCTCTATACTTTCCAGCGTCTTTCGCAATTTATCCCCCGGATTCAGACACACCACCAAAATCGAAAATACCGGTTCCATACTATAATTCCTTTCTTAATTCCTATCCGACATAATATCCACCATATCGTGAAACAGAAAACTCTTATACGGAAGAATCAACGTCCCATCGTCATAAGCCCTGCTCATATAAATCCCAAAATACAAAACCGCCGCCAGAACCATCCCCGCCCGGATAAGCTTCTTCCACCGCGCATCTTCCACCGCATTAAGAAGCGCCGGCAAAAACAAAATATGGCTGATGGTCAGATAATATCCGATGCGTGAAATAATCGGCAGGAACGAACAAAAAACGTATAACACCAGCGCCCCCGCATTCAGATAAAAGTAAAACTGCATCTTCCGGTTTCCTTGTATGCTTTTCCGATAAAGAATAAGCGACAGGACGAGCACTGCGAAACAACGCAGGATATTGATATAACTCGTACCGCCTTCCAGATATTCCGTATCCTGATAGGTCGGATAGAGAAAAACTACCACCTTTAGATAAAAGTCCTGCAAAAAGAGGAAGGTAGTGCAAAACACCCCGACCAAAGCAAGCTGCCATTTTTTCCAGGTAAGGGACGCAAGGAAATACAAAGGCAGCACGACCAGCAGGGATTTGTGGAAAAAAGCCCCAAGCGCCGCCAGCAGGATAAACCGCCCCCACTGTCTGCGTACCACGAATTTCATGGAATACAGGGCAATCGCCAGCGCCAGATAATAGCGCACGGTACTAAATGTCTGAAAATAATATCCCAACGCCATAAACAGGAAATAGGTCATGGCAAAGTCGTCGCTTAATTCATACATTGCCGCCAGGAAGAAAAAAATCGTTGCAAAAGCAATCACCGCAAAAACCAGCAGATAATTTTCAAAACCCGATATCCCGTAAAGGATTTTTACGAGAAGATTAAATCCCGCCTCTGTCGGAACATAGGCGTCGCAGTTGACAAGGTGCATAAACTCCACATATTTCGCATAGTCGTTGCCCACGTTCTGTCTACAGGCGGACAATGCGAAAAGAATGAGAAAAATCGCAAGCAGACAGATTCTATTACACATCTGCTGCCTTGTCACCCTATATGGCTGTGTAACCGGATGGTTACGAATCATGCAGGCAAGCAGGACTGTGCTTACCGCAACCGTAAGATACAAAATCATAAGTGAACCTATCGCTGTGATTTGATTCCGTCCCTCATCAGACGATGTGCCTCCCGAAACGGAATTTCCACACACATTTCCCTCTTATTTTTCATTAAGAAACGCAGGGCAAATATCCCGGCTGCGTTTCCGTATAAATAGTGGTACAATACACCCCTGTCCCGGAAAAATTTATCCGTATATCCGTGAAACCATGTAGACTCCCGCTCGATTTCTTCCCCGATACAGGCGCGCACCGCGTAAATCTTTAACCCCGCCTGGATACAATCATGCAGAAATAAACTATCCTCGCCGTTGCTATACTTTGCGCCGCCGCCAAACAACAGCGAAAAGTAGACGTTGGCGCGGCGAAACGACTCTAATTTCCCTGAAATGCTGTATGCCGGATACCGCCCGTAATTGTACCAGCGGATTCTTTTATCCTGCTCATTCCAATAAGTCCGCCGGGCAGGGGCGACTCTGACATTAAACAAAATCATATCCGCATCCGGGTATTGCCTATAGGCGTCCTGTATCGTCTTCTCATAGTCTTCTGACAATACGATATCTTCATCCGAAAACAAGCACACCTCTGTATCCGCATGTAAAAGCGCCGTATTCCGGCTTAAGCCCACGCCTCTTTCTTTCATGGAAAAGCACTGCACTTTTCCCCTCCCCGGCGCAGATGGCGTACCCGGCTCTAAGAAATATTCCCGATACCCATAACTATCACACTGATTCACAATCACAGCGTCTGTATTCATATGCATCTGCCCCGGTAGTCTGTCCATATCCCCATTTACGGCGGATACCAGTACCTGCACCTTTAAAGATGATTGTAATACCATTTCAAAAACCTCATATCCGCATCTTTGATTAAAATCCCTTCCAGCTCACATTCCTGCAATGCAAGCTGCCCTATCTGATAGGCAAGGGACGCCCTGTCCGTCTGCCCATAGGAAACTGCCAGCAGTACGCCGTTTGCCCGGCGAAGGCTCTCATAAGCAGAATCTGTAACAGGACTGTCTTTTTGCATTTCCAGCACGGCAAGCTTCCCTGTCCGCTTTTCCAGATAAGCCCTGTTCGTATCTAAATCCGTCTGCAGCCTTTCCATCAGACGGCTTACGCCATAAGACAGATTTCCTTCCGGCTGTTTCAGGGAAAATCCGATAAAGGGCAGCTCTGTAACCTGCTTTAAATCATATGGCACATAAATTTTATCACTTACCACATAAGAAATCGCCAGGAAAAACATGGTAAGCGCCAATGCAATCACACATCCCACAATCGCTGCCTGTAAAAGTCTTGTATCTGCCACAACCACTTCCGGTTCGGTTTCTTTGATGATTTCTATGGATAAAAATTCTTTCTTCTGCTTTCCTAAGTCCACCAGCGATTGGTCCGTCGCCTGTAAAATGGCGGCTGTCCTCTCCGCATCTTTTGTCGTAATCGTAATCGTCAGAAGCCGCAAATCCGATAAAATTTCCGCCAAAGACGCCTCCGTCACTTCCTCCCGTGTATAAGAATCCGGCAGATAGGACATCGTCGTATCCAGAATCCAGGTCGTAGAGAGCAAGTCGTTCCAGGTATATCCATTATATTCCTGATAAATTTCCCCAGTCTCATCCGGTGCAAAATCCAGATAGAGTTTCGACTCCGCACGGTATTCCCTGTTTTTCTCAAACACCGTATGGTGTAGCAGATATACACCGCCTCCGATAGCCGCGCCCACCACTGCGGCAAGCAGGACAATCCATAGCTTCTGTAGAAAAAGAAGCGTCAGTTTTTTACAATCCATACCCTCGTTTCCGTTTTTCATTCTATCAAGTATGCTCCTCGTTCCATCCTGTTCTCAGTCTTCTTGATACAGCCTTTTTGCATGAAATGATACATAAGGCTGTCCTATTATCCGTCTTTTTCCGCGACGTTTTTCTTATCCGCCGTTATCTGATTGCTGTCGATTCCTTCCGTGCTTTCCGGTTTAAATAAAATTTTTACCGTCAGCAGCATCAGTTTTAAATCCATCCATACCGAATAATTCTCGATGTACGTCAAATCCAGTTTCAATTTATCATAGGGTGTCGTGTTATACTTCCCGTATACCTGCGCATACCCCGCCAGCCCCGCCTTCACTTTCATGCGGAAGGCAAATTCCGGCATTTCTTCTAGATATTGTTCTATAATTTCCGGGCGTTCCGGTCTGGGTCCAATAAAAGACATATCCCCCTTCAGGATATTCAATAGCTGCGGCAGCTCGTCGATTCGCACCGCCCGAATAAATTTCCCGACAGGCGTAATCCGCGAATCATTTCTCTGCGCAAGCCTTGCCACACCGTCCTTCTCGGCGTCCACCCGCATACTGCGGAATTTCAGGATATAGAATTTCCTCGCATCCCTCGTGCAGCGAATCTGTTTATACAGTACCGGTCCGCCGTCATATAATTTGATTGCCGCCGCCGTCAGAAGCATAATTGGGGAAGCAATGACTAACAAAAGAATCGCACATACCAAATCGATGATTCGTTTGACAATCCGCTGCTCTATTTTCAGCGCATATTCCCTCGTCAGCAGAATCGGCGTATCAAATAAATGCAATTGGTCGGAGCCTTTCACCAACACGTCGGAAATTTTGGGCATCATATAGACCCGGATAGACCTGCTGTAACAATATTTTAACAGCGTATTGCGCTCGTCCACGGAAATATCCCACAATACCACCGCACCGTAGCCCGCCGTAATTTCCTTTTTGACTGCCTCGATTCCTGCATCTATATTGATGCTCCCATCTAACAGATACTTATCCTTTCTGGATTCAAACTTATTGATAATGTCCTCAACCGGGCGGCTCCCATGCACAAGCAGCAGTTTCCGCGGCGGAAACACCGCATGATAGAGCCTGTCGCAGAGAAATACCCATACGGCGGAAAATATTAACTGAATCCCCATCGTCTTGATAATCGGCGCAGAACGTACCAGCCAGTTAGCAATCAGCGATATCTGCGCATAAGAAATGACATTGACCGCAAGCAGGGCGAACAACTGCGAAAAAAATACATCTACCGGTTTCAGATAGCCGATTTTCAATCCTTCAAAGGTACTCGTAAAAAAGAAAAGTAAAACAAGGTATACAAACAGAATCAGGATATGACCTTTAAAATAATAATTCAGCCGCCGGTGCAGATGCAGAAAAGGATAGTACTCTGTCAGCCAGAAATATGCATATATCGCAGTCTGCAGAAACAGCCCGACCACGGAAAGCTGCAATATAATTAATCGTTTTAAAGAATCCATCCGTTTCACTTTCATCCTCCCTATGCGAAATAACTAAATACGCCTCAAGGTGGCACGCAGCGCCCAGAAACAAAAATAAAATGCACTGACTGGAATAGTCAATCCTTCCTCCCGGCGATAAAGATTCCAGATACGCTTCACCGCCTTCACTTTATTGGAAGACAGGCTCTTTGCCGGCCGCCTGTAAATTGCAAGCGGCTCGTTTAAGCCATAAGCCACATATCCCGCCCTAAGAATCTTCCACCAGGTCGCCGTATCCTCGCTTTCTACCGTAGGCATCCGCATCAATTCTTTATCTATCTTCTGTCTATCAAACAGTACCGTCGTCGTGAAAATCACCGTCCGGCTAAGCGCCTTCCTATAAGTCAGCTTGTCCGGCACTTTCACAATTCTGCCAGTCCCATGCGCCCGCTCATCGCCAAACTCATAAGCGGTAAAGACGAACGCCGCCTGCTTCTCATGCAGAAAAGCCAGTTCCTTTTCCAGCTTGTCCGGCGCCCAGATATCATCCGCGTCCAGAAACGCGATATATCTTCCTTCCGCCAGTTCAATTCCCGTATTCCGCGCCCTGGCGGCGCCCTCATTCTGGGTTTTCCGAATCAGGCGGATACACTCTTTTCCCTCAAAGCGTTCCTCGGAGAGACCGCCCCCATATCCCTGATAAACTCTTCTCACGCCTTCCGCCGCGCCCGCTATCTTACAGATAACTTCCGCACTGTCATCGGGCGAGGCATCGTCCACCAGAATCAACTCCCAATTATGATACGTCTGTTTTCTCACTGTCTCTATCGTTTCCGCAAGATAAGGGGACGCCTTATACACCGGAACGATGATACTGACCATCTCTTCTATCATATTTTCCTTATTTCTATCCCGATTTCTATGCTGCTTTTCTTTTATTCCTGCGCTGCCTTCCTGCGCATTACTTTCCGCTTTATAACCATGCGCGTCTGAGCCATCAGGCACAACCTATTATACTTCTTCTTTAA
>JAMPHJ010000069.1 GCA_023663465.1 Muribaculaceae bacterium
AGTGTGTGTGAGGCATTGATGGAAATTATGGAGCCGGTTATACAGGAAAAAGTTAAGAAAGAAGTCAGTAAGGAAATTAGCAAGGTGGTTATGAAAGAGGCGAAAAAGGGAATACAGACAATGATAGATACACTTCGGGAATTTGGACATGAAGATATAGAAATAAAGGAAGCGATAATGAGAAAGTACGGTATTTCTGCTGAGGAAGTGGAAGGATATCTGTAAAGACTTATGCAGGATTTTGGATATGTTTTTAAAAAAGATATTTTGGTCTCGATAGTAATCCCTGTGCTAATTATGGCATGGGGATTTTTAAAGTTTTCAGAAAATTTTAGCACTCACCTCTTGACACTGCTAACAAAACGCGCTATTGTTATATTGCAAATAGAACAAAGCAACATAGACTGGAACCAGATAGGAGGTAAAAGACTATGAATGTAACGAAATTTACGCAGAAATCAATGCAGGCAGTGGAGCAGTGTGAGAAACTGGCATACGAATACGGCAATCAGGAAATTGAGCAGGAGCATCTTTTCTACAGCCTTCTTACCATAGAGGACAGCCTGATTCTGAAATTGATTGAGAAAATGGAAATTAATAAGGAATATTTCTTAAACCGTGTGGAGCAGGGACTGCAAAAGAGAGTTAAGGTGCAGGGCGGGCAGGTCTATGTCGGCGCTGATTTGAATAAGGCGCTTATCACGGCGGAGGATGAGGCGAAGCAGTTAGGGGATGAATATGTTTCTGTGGAGCATCTTTTTCTGGCAATATTGAAGCATCCGAATAAAGAGATGAAAGAGATATTCCGGGAATTTGGCATTACCAGGGAGCGTTTTTTACAGGCGCTTTCGACAGTGCGCGGCAATCAGAGGGTGACTTCCGACAATCCTGAGGCGACTTATGATACATTGGAAAAATATGGACAGGATTTGGTGGAAAAAGCGAGAAATCAGAAGTTGGACCCGGTTATTGGAAGGGATAGCGAGATTCGCAATGTCATCCGTATTTTGTCCAGGAAAACCAAAAACAATCCGGTGTTAATCGGGGAACCCGGCGTCGGCAAAACGGCGGTTGCGGAAGGGCTGGCGCAGCGTATCGTGCGTGGCGATGTGCCGGAAGGTTTGAAAGATAAAAAGATTTTTGCACTGGATATGGGAGCGCTGGTTGCGGGGGCGAAGTACCGGGGCGAGTTTGAGGAGCGTCTAAAAGCGGTTCTGGACGATGTGAAAAACAGCGACGGGCAGATTATTCTTTTCATTGACGAGCTGCATACGATTGTGGGCGCGGGAAAGACGGACGGTGCGCTGGATGCCGGAAATATGTTAAAACCCATGCTGGCGAGAGGGGAGCTGCATTGTATCGGTGCGACCACGCTGGATGAATATCGTCAGTACATTGAGAAAGACGCAGCCCTGGAGCGGCGGTTCCAGCCGGTTATGGTGGAAGAGCCTAGCGTAGAAGACACGATTTCCATCCTGCGGGGGCTGAAGGAGCGTTATGAAGTTTATCATGGTGTGAAAATTATGGACAATGCGCTGGTCAGTGCGGCAGTGCTTTCCCATCGTTATATTTCCGACCGCTTCTTGCCGGATAAGGCGATTGATTTGGTGGATGAGGCGTGCGCCCTGATTAAGACGGAGCTGGATTCTATGCCGACGGAACTGGATGAGCTGCGCCGTAAGGTCATGCAGCTGGAAATCGAGGAGACGGCTTTGAAAAAAGAGGATGACCGGTTGAGTCAAGAGCGTTTGGAAAATCTGCAGAAAGAGCTTGCAGAGTTAAAAGCGGAGCTGGACAATCGGATGGCGCAGTGGGAAAACGAGAAAGCGTCTGTTGAAAAACTTTCCAAAATCCGGGAAGAGATTGACGAGACGGGCAGTCAGATTCAGATTGCGCAGCGGGAAGGGGATTATGAGAAAGCGGCGGAACTCAGTTACGGCAGACTGCCTTCTTTGAAACAGCAGCTTGAGATGGAAGAGGAAAAAGTGAAACATCAGAAGCTTTCCCTTGTCCATGAGAGTGTTTCGGATGAGGAAATTGCCAGAATCATTTCCCGGTGGACGGGGATTCCGGTAGCGAAACTGACCGAGAGCGAGCGGAATAAGACGCTGCATCTGGACGAAGAGCTGCATAAGCGTGTTATTGGGCAGGAAGAGGGCGTGACGAAGGTAACGGAAGCCATTATCCGCTCTAAGGCGGGTATCAAAGACCCCACGAAACCCATTGGGTCATTTCTTTTCTTAGGACCTACCGGCGTCGGTAAGACGGAGCTTGCCAAGGCTTTGGCGGCGTCTTTGTTTGATGATGAAAACAATATGGTGCGCATCGACATGAGTGAGTATATGGAAAAATATTCTGTATCGCGGCTGATTGGGGCGCCCCCTGGATATGTTGGTTATGAGGAAGGCGGTCAGTTGACCGAAGCAGTCAGAAGAAAACCGTATTCCGTTGTCCTGTTTGATGAAATTGAAAAAGCCCATCCTGATGTATTCAACGTCTTATTGCAGGTATTAGACGACGGGCGTATTACCGATTCGCAGGGAAGGACGGTAGATTTTAAGAATACGATTCTGATTATGACTTCCAATATCGGCGCGGATTATCTATTAGATGGTATTGATGAGGAAGGCAATATCAGAGCAGAAGCAGAAAGTATGGTCATGAATGATTTGCGGAATCATTTTCGCCCGGAATTTCTGAACCGTCTGGACGAGACCATCCTGTTCAAACCATTGACCAAAGAAGTCATCGGCGGCATTATCCGGCTTATTATCGAGGATTTGAACAGACGGCTGTCCGACAGGGAGCTTCATATCGAACTGACCGGCGAGGCGGAGCATTTTATCGTGGAAAATGCTTATGACCCGGTGTATGGGGCAAGACCCTTGAAGCGGTATATCCAGAAATATGTCGAAACCTTGTCGGCAAAGTTGATTCTTGCAGATAAGGTGGCAGCGAAAGATACGATTCTGATTGATAAGAAAGATGGGCAGTTGACGGCGGAAAAGAAGGAATCCTAGGAATCTGAAAAAAGAAGCAGACCAGAGCATAACGATAGTTAATAGTTGTGCCCGGTCTGCTTTTGGCGTTGTGGTTTTTCGGGCGATATGCTATAATTTCAGCACAAACATCTAATAGATATTAGAAAGAAATGAGGTACAAAATATGCGGTATCCTGAATTTTTACAAGAAAACGGTACGATTGGTTTTGTGGCGCCTTCTTTTGGCTGTGCAACAGAACCTTATAAGAGCGCGTTTGTGAATGCGCAGAAAAAGTGGGAAAGCGAAGGTTATCGAATGCAGTTTGGACCAAACTGCTATGTGGAAAAGGGAATCGGCATCAGCAATACGCCCCAAAACTGCGGCGCGGAACTGCAGGAATCTTACTGTGGAAAGGAAAATGATTGTATTATTTCCTGCGGCGGCGGGGAGTTGATGTGTGAAATACTGGATTATGTAGATTTTGAGAAAATCAGACAGGCGGATGCGAAATGGTATATGGGCTTTTCGGATAATACGAATATGACCTTTTTGCTGACGACGCTGTGCGATGTAGCTTCCATTTACGGACCCTGTGCGTCTGCTTTTGGCATGGAACCGTGGCATCCTTCCCTGCAGGATGCTATGGATGTGCTGACGGGAAAACGTCTGCAGTTTTCGGGATATGATAAGTGGGAAAAAGAATGGTTAAAAGACGAGGAACATCCTCTTTTGCCCTACAACGTAACAGAACCTTCCGTGATACGAAAATTCCCGGATGAAACGTTGGATTTCGGCGGAAGACTGTTGGGCGGCTGCATGGATTGTCTGGTCAATATGCTGGGAACCAAATTTGATAAAGTGCGGGAATTTACCGAATCTTATAAAGAGGATGGCATTTTATGGTTTTTGGAGTCCTGCGATTTGAACGTCATGAGTATCCGCCGTGCGATGTGGCAGATGGAACACGCAGGCTGGTTTCAGTATTGCAGCGGATTCCTGATTGGAAGACCGCTTTGCTATGGGCAGGAAATGATGGGGCTTGACCAATATCAGGCAGTGTATGAAGTGATTAAGAAGTATGATGTGCCGGTGGTCATGGATATTGATATCGGGCATCTTTCACCGATGATGCCGATTGTCTGTGGCAGTATGGCGCATGTGCACGCGGAAGGAAATCAGTATACTGTGCAGATGGAACTGCGTTAAGAGATATACACAGACGGGTGAGCAGAATAGGAAGAAAGGCAGGAACCACGTTATGTTACCAAAAGATCCGGCAATGTTACTGAGTTATGTAAACTTAAAATTGAGGGATTTCTATGATTCCCTGCAAAGTTTTTGCGACGATATGGATATCAGTGAAACAGAAATTATCGAAAAACTGGCGTCGATTGATTATCATTACGATAAGGAGAAGAATCAATTTGTCTGAGACAGTGAAGCTTACGATAACAGGCATAAAAATAAATGGCGCTGCCCGGAAGGTAGAAGTGACACATCCTTTAGGTGCGACACTTTTGTCAACTTTGCAGGATAAGCAGTTAATTTCCGCGAGTTTTTGCGGCGGAAGGGGCGTATGCGGACGATGCCGGGTGCGTTTCCTACAGGCAGCTCCGCTTCCGACAAGCATGGAAAGAAGGGCGTTTACGGCAGAGGAGCTGCGGATGGGATACCGCCTTGCCTGTATGACACGGCCGAAAGACAGTTGTGTCATTCAGTTGGAATTTATAGAGTCCGATAAAATGGACATTGTAACGGATATGATAGCTTTGTCAGAAAGCGCTGACCTAAATAGTCAGTCCCAAATCATCATCGCTGTAGACCTAGGGACGACGACGATAGCGATGCAATTAATGGATATGCAATCGGGACAGATTTTAGATACTTACTGTGCAATGAATCCCCAGAGAAGTTACGGCGCGGATGTACTATCCAGAATCCAGGCAGCGGAAGCGGGACATGGGGAAATTTTGAAAGACTGCGTATGGAAGGTTTTGCAGGACGGAATTGCTAGGTTTTATAAGACAATGGAGCAAGTGGAAGCGGCGGAGCGCTGTTTTGTAGCGGAAGCGGAACAGGCTGAGACGGATGCCGTTTCTTCTGCGGCAGGGCAGTCTGTGGGGCGGATTGCTTGTATGTGTATCGCCGGAAATACCACGATGGAACACTTGCTTATGGGGCTTTCTACAAGCGGTCTGGGAAAAAGCCCTTTCACCCCGGTGACGGTGGGCTTACAGAAGTGTACGCTGCCAATGAAAGAAACGGCGACGCAGACTGCCCAAGCTACAGTGTCATCGGACGTGCTGCCCCTGTCGGGTTATGCATTGCCAGCAGATACGCAGTCCCTGCCAGTTTATGTCCTGCCAAGCATCAGCGCTTTCGTAGGCGGCGATATCGTGGCAGGGCTTTATTGCTGCCATTTATTGGAAGCACTCCAAAACAGCGCCGGAATCTTGACAGATATTGACGTCGGAATTTCAGACGATAGCAGCGCAGAGTTTCTGGACGATAACAGCGCCGTCCTCTTCCTTGACCTTGGCACCAACGGCGAAATGGCAATCACAGACGGGAAGCGCATGATTGTGACGGCGACTGCAGCAGGTCCCGCCTTCGAGGGCGGCGCGGGCGCTGCGGTACAGGGGAGCGATATGATTGCACTGACAGCTTCTTTATTAAAGCAGGGCGTAATAGACGAAACCGGACTTTTGGCGGAACGTTATTTTGAGCAGGGCGTTACTATTGATAGCAGAACCAGGCGGATAAAGGAAGCAGACATCGAAGAAGCTGGCGTCAAAGAAGAAGCAGGAAGTCATACCGAATCTGTCAGCGACGCCACGCTGATTCATTTGTCTCAGCAGGATATCCGCGCGCTGCAGATGGCGAAGGCGGCGGTACGCGCCGGAGTAGATATTTTATATCAGAAGATGGGCCATCCTACGATTACGAAAGTGTATCTTGCGGGCGGGTTCGGTTATTATCTGGACGTGAAGGCGGCGATTGCCATTGGACTGCTGCCCGAACAATGGAAAGACGTGATAGCGGCTGTAGGGAATACTTCTCTGGCAGGCGCTTTTGCCCTGGGCAGGGATTTTTATACGGGAAGGCTCTTAGAAGGGACGCTGGAAAAGCAGCTTCAAAGGATAGAATCTGTCAATCTGGCAAAAGAAGAGGACTTTGCGGGGCTGTACATGCAGTATCTTAATTTTCCGGCAATGGAAACATAAGGTTAGGTTAAGGTTTTGCGGATTTTCTTTTAAGCATTGGGTGGTACGCTGTTTGTAGATGAAGGGATGCTTATAAAAGGCTGGACCAAATGGTCTGCCGGCATCGAATACAGGCACAGGGAATTGCGAAACTATGGTTTGGCAGCCGTCCGTTGTACAGAATACACAATCCAACGCAGGCACGCTCTCGCTACGGTTCAAACGCAACGGTACTAAGTTCAAAAGCCGCGGGGCGTCTTTTTCACTAAGTACCGGCGTTTTCACAGTACCTGCTTATGGAGTTGTATATTCTGCACAACTACACATTCTTAACTTTCGTTTCGCAATTCTATGCCTGAATACAAACAGGCAAGGAGAAGAAAAATTATGTGGAAAAGAAAAGAATTAAAAAACAGGGCAAAAGAGGCGCTGAAGAGAAACTACTGGAAGGCGGTGCTGGTCGCATTGCTGATGGCGATTCTGGGCGGAGGGCTTAGTCCTGCGGCGGCTGCTTCCGGCGGTGGCATGCAGGATGAAGAGGAAATGGCAGAAGTGAAGTATCCCGTGACAGAGGATACGACGATTCATGTTTTTACGGATGAAACTTTTATCGGGGATACAACGGATACGGTGGGCGATGCCGTGGAGGACGCCTTAGCGGATCTCGAAGAGGTGGATGAGGCAGTGTGGGTCGCTATGGGAGTTGTTTTTCTGACGATTTTCTGTATCTTTATGGTACTGGTCTTTTTGATTGATATCTTTCTAATCAATCCCCTTTATGTCGGGGCGCAGCGGTTCATGCTGAAAAGTGTGGAAGATAAGGCGGACGTCGCAGAGCTTGGATTTGGATTTGACCATGCTTATAAAAATAATGTAAAAACGGCTTTTCATCGGGATTTGCAGATTTTCTTGTGGGCGCTTTTGTTTCTCATTCCGGGCATTTATAAGAAATATCAATATTATATGGTGGATTATATTCTGGCGGAAAATCCGGGAATGCCGTACAAAGAGGTATTGGAGCGCAGCAAACAAATGATGGAGGGTGAAAAATGGAAGACGTTCGTGCTGGATTTGTCTTTTATCCTCTGGCACATGCTTAGTACGCTGACCTGCGGAATCCTGGAAATCCTCTATGTGAAGCCCTATCAATACCTGACACGCGCGTCACTTTATCGCACCCTGAGCGGGAAAGAACAGCCGGCGCCAATAGCGATAGAGCAGAAGTAAAGTGGAGGCATGACAATGGGCTATAAGATTTTAATTGCAGATGACGAGGCGGAAATCCGGGAACTGCTCCGCCTGTATCTGGAAAAAGACGGATATGAAGTTTTAGAAGCGACGGACGGCGCAGAGGCGCTGTCTGCTTTGCAGAGAGAAGCGGTGGATTTAATCGTTCTGGATATTATGATGCCCGGAATCGATGGATACCGGGTATTGCAAAACATTAGGGAAAAAAATAATATTCCCGTCATTATGCTTTCGGCAAAGGGCAGCGACTCTGATAAAATTCTGGGGCTGGACTTAGGGGCGGATGATTATATTACCAAACCGTTCCAGCCGTTAGAAGCCGTTGCAAGAGTCAATTCCAATATCCGCAGGTTCTATTCCTTAGGCTCCGGCAGACAGAAGCAGGTGGAAGAGCTGACAGTACAGGATTTGACGTTGGATTTAAATTCCTGTCTGCTGCATAAGGGTGATGCCTCGATTGAGTTGACATCCGTGGAGTTTCGGATTATGAAACTATTTATGGAAAATCCCGGCAAAGTGTTTACGAAGCAGCAGTTATTCGAGCAGGGCTGGGGGGATGATTATCTGGTGTCGGATAATAATATCATGGTCTGTATCAGCAAGCTCCGCGCCAAACTGAGCGAGGACAGTAACGCCTACATTAAGACCATCCGCGGGCTGGGTTACCGTCTGGAGAAAGGGAAAGACGACAGGCGTTAGGAAATCTAGATAAACAGGGCGCAGAAGACATGACTTGGACGGATAGGAGCGGCATATGAAAAAAGCACAGACAGGCACGAAGTCTTTAAAATGGTTTCTGATACAACGCTTTCTGCTGATTATGGTTTTTATTTTCGTCAGCGAGGAGCTGTTAAAAGTGGGCTACCGTCTCTGGGTAGTCCCTTTTCTGGCGGAAACAATGCATGTAAGACTGCTTTCCGTGACTGCCTCGGATGGCAGTCTGTTGCTGTTGATGCTGCAGATGCTGCTGCTTTCCGGTGCAGCGCTTTTACCGGACTACCTTGTGGGCACGGTGCAGAGTATGATTGGGAAAAATATAGGGCTGGGACTGCGGGTGGATATCGTATCCCCGGTCATGGATGGCGCACTAGACCATCGGTTCGTCGAAGTATATCAGCTTGCCATTGTGATTATCTTTTTTGCCCTGCTTTTTATTACCCTGCTGCCCTATCTGCTATCGTCTTACTGGTATTATAAAGCCGTATCCGGGAAAATGCAGGAGCTTTTGCAAGAGGAAAAAGCGCAGAAGGAAGCTTATGATAGGCAGAAAAGTCTGCTTTTGTCTGACATTGCCCATGATATCAAGACCCCGCTGACCACTGTCTGCGGTTATGCCAAAGCCCTTGCAGACGACGTGGTGACAGGGGAAGAGAAAAGAAAAGAATATCTGCAGGCAATCGTGGCGAAGTCCATGCGGATGGATGAGCTGATTACGCTCTTATTTGAATATGTGAAACTGGACAGCAGCGGATTTTCTTTGCATAAAGAAAAAGCGGACTTAGGAGAGCTGCTTAGGGAAAATGTGGCGTTACTTTATCAGGATATGGAAGAGCGAGGGATGGAGCTGGAAATCGAAATTCCGGAAGAACCGTTTCCCTTGGAAATGGATAAAATTCAGATGGGACGCGCCATAACCAATATATTGACTAATGCGGTCAAATACAACCCGCGGGGAACGAAAATTTTCGCCGGTATAGAGCATTCTTCCTATGGACAGTGCCGGATTCGGATAGCGGATAACGGGGAACCGATAGAGGAGGAGCTGGCAGAGCATATCTTTGAGCCTTTTACCAGAGGCGACCAGGCGAGAAGCAGCAGGGGCGGAAACGGTCTAGGGCTCAGCATTTCTTTCAAAATCATCCAGATGCACGGCGGGGAGCTGAAACTGGAAAGAGCGTGTACAGACGGCTATGAGAAGGCATTTGTGATTTCTTTTTCTGTGGAAGAATAGGCGGGGATGGGAGTTGTATTCTATGCTAAAATTGCCCAGAGCGGCATATATATAATTGAATATTGTCAGGGAGCAGGTTCATGAGCAGGAAAAAGAGAAGGATTTTATTCTTTTTGATGATAGTGGTGGTGAGTCTGCTTTTTTATTTTCTGGGAAGAAAACAGGCGGGAAAGCAGCCGGTAATATGGCAGACATCGACGCAGCAGGAACAGCAGACATCGGCTTGGCAGACGCAGCAGCCGTGGGCGCAGCAACAGACAACGATACAGCCGGCGCAACAGCAGTCGGAAACCACTTTGAAGATGGAAACAGCAGACAGCATAATCGTGCAAAGAATTACAGCGCAGCAGACAGATATAGGGGAGGAAGCGCCGGAAAAATATGAGGAAACAAAAAAGATTGCCCTGACCTTTGACGATGGTCCCCACCCCCGCTATACCGAGCAGCTTTTGGATGGATTAAAGGAACGGGGCGTATGTGCGACCTTTTTCGTGACCGGGGAACATGCCGCGCTGCACCCGGATATCATAGAGCGGATGAATGAAGAAGGGCATTTGATTGGCAACCATACTTACAGCCACATTCAGCTTAGTACAGCCAACAAGGATAAGTTCAAGGAAGAGCTTGTGAAAACCAATGAAGTAATCGGGGAAATCACGGGAAACGAGGTAGTCTATGTGCGTCCGCCTTATGGGACATGGGATAAGCAGTTTGAGGCGGATTTAAATATGATTCCCGTATTGTGGACGATAGACCCCTTGGACTGGTGCACGACCAATGTGGACCGGATTGTATATAAAGTGGTTAGTAAAGCAGAGGAAAACGATATTATCCTGCTGCACGATTATTATGATACGACGGTGACGGCGGCGCTGAAAATTATCGACGAGCTGCAAAAGGAGGGGTATGAGTTTGTGACGGTAGAGGAAATTTTGTTTGATTAGAAACTTTTTATCGCACTTTTTGCCAATTTTGCCATATTTCCGACAAATTTTGCTAAAGCCATAGGCAGCAGTCCTTCCTTTTATTATGATGAAATTATCAAATAGAAAGAGAGGGACTTTTTTATGGGCAGTAAAATTTTAGTAAGGGATAATATGAGCGACGGCGGAGGAAAGACGCCTTATATGTCCTATTCATCGCCGGATATCATTACCCACTCGCAGGTGGGCGACCCCAAGAGCTTTTTTACCGGAAATTATGCAAGCGACCCGAATGAGCCGCTGGGAATACAGAATGATAATTATATCTATGTGCGTGCCAAAAATATCGGGGACGCTGCCAGCGGAGAGCTGTATGTAAACCTATACGCGAATCAGTTGTCATTGTATCTGGATCCTCAGAAATGGCAAAAAAACCGAATTTCTACCATACGGGGGAATCGGTATTCGACGATAGAAGCCCTGGCAAAGGGGGAAATCGGCGTTACAAAAGACTATTTTCTGTTTAAACGAGAAAAATATGACAATAGTTGTTTTGTCACGGCAATCGGTTCGGAAAAGGATCCGGATTTTACATGGATTCGTTCCTGGAATGACTATGTGGAATGGGTTACGACCAATTCCAATGTTGCGGCAAGAAATATGACTACTTATAAGGAAAAAGAGAAGCGTCAGTTTGAGGACTATATGAATCTGAGCAATCCTTATGAGACAGCGGCGACTTTCCTGATTAGTGTGGAAGCAAATGATAAAGTGCCGGATGGCACGAAATTCGGGATAGAATCGAAAACTTTCCAGATTCAGCACGAAGAAACCTGCAGCAGCACGACAAAGAAATTCTATGTGACGACGACACTGCAGCCGGGACAGGACGATTATATTACATTCTATGGTGCGCTAGGCAGTGCGGCGGGCAACTGGCCTACAGGAGCCAGCCTGATTGTACGCGCGGTGCTGGTTCAGTTTGAGATGGATGTAGTCCGTGACAGGGGTGTGCTGCAGACGATGAAAGAGGATGGATATTTCCGTAATGCCAGATATCTTTTGACGCCGGATGAAAAGGGCAGACTCTATGGAAAAGTGTCTTCTGTGAATGTACAGTCGTTAACAGCAGATTCTGCCGCTTCTATGGCTCCGGTATTCGGACTGATTATCGGGGAGTGCGGTGTACGCTACATTTAAGGAGGGATGGACATGTATAGAAGCTGGGGAATCTTTTCTGCAACAGAGAGAAATCATTATGAACAGATGTTCGATTCTGAACAGGATAGTTTTTTAAACAGGGCGTTTGCGGCAAATCAGGATATCGCTGACAATACTTATCAGACAGATTTCATTCAGGGAATCCGCAAAGGCAACCTATCGCCGGATATATACGGTTCCGTATCAGTGTTAGATGCGTATTATTGCTATCAGGCGGCGCAGAGCATCTGGTTTGCCTGTGGACAAGCTGAGACGGACAGCGAACTGCAGAATGCGCTGAAGAAATTTTATAATTCCTATGCAAAATATAACGCTACTTTCTACAATGTATGGCATGTACCGGCGGCGCAGAATGTGGTGCCCACCAATGCGTTTAAAACCTATGCGGAACACGAGCGGAATGTGGCACAGAATGATGATCCGATTTATCTGCTGCCGGCATTGCTGCCCTGTTATGCGCTGTGGGCATGGATGGCAAATAAAATTGACAAGGACAAAAGCGCGACTCCCGGCGTTTACAAAGACTGGGTAGATGGAAATAAAGGAAATGATGGCGTATCCGGTTCAGCGGTTTTAGCGGATCAGGTGATTGGAAACTGGATTGCGGCTGGCAAAGCATTTGATGAAGAGAAAGCACAGGCAATTTTTAAAGAATCCATGCAGTGTGAATGCAGGGTATTTTCTTCATTAGGAAAATATTAGGAGGACATGTTATGGCAAAGAACAAAATAGAAATTTTTCATAGTATGAGAGCGGAAAGTTACCGCCTGATGTGGCATGTCAGCGCGCTTGCCGGGAACAGATACCGGATAGCGATTCTTTCTGATAAAAGAGGTGTGATAGATGAGGTGACTTACCGGGGCGCTTTCTACGAGCAGTGCCTTACCATGAATCAGACCGTTTCCCCCAAAGACGAAACATTATATCTGGAAATAGAGAACGACGCAGAAGGATTGGACGTTTATCCCGACGATAGAATCGACGGCGGCGGACTGGGCGAGAGCGCCTGTTATTTTTGCAGAAAGGACGACAGTGAAAATTATCATGAAGCGGCGATACTGCTATGGGCGGTTAAAGAAGCAGAGGATGAATTGACCTATCAAGCCGGGGCAGAGCCGGAATTGGCGGTTGTCGGAACAGATACTGTTAAATCCAGTCTTTCTTATCCGCTGCGGAATCTGGCGGGACAATCCTGCGTATCCTATTTCCTCTGCGGACATACGACTGAAAATATGACAGTCAAAATCTGGGACGGACAGAAAGAACAAGAGAAGCCCTATGTGAATCTATCCTGCCAATGTACAGACAACATAGCGCAGCTGATGATGGGCAGTATGCTGACGAAGCGGGAAGGGCTGCAGTTAGAAATCGAGGTAACAGGAAACGATAAGATTACGATAGCCTGTGACTGTACAGTGGCGAAGGGTCACAGTCTTGCCTTGATTCATTATCATGTGAAATCTTATGATACTGAGAAAAACAGTCTGCCTTTTGCTATGGATATCCTGGGGTGGACGGCGATATAGGAAGGGGATGTCTGGCTGGGACAGCCGCTGCCATACAATGGATTGTTGCTGCGCTGGCTACAGGATGTATATAAAAAAAGTATAGACGATATTGTAAATGGTGTGTATGATGAAAATAAGGATATCTCCAATACTTATGCCGGTGCGTGGGAGGAGGCGGTAGAAGATGCTATCGACAAAGGAATTAGAAAATTACATATGTAATGAAATCCAGACCAGGTTAGGCAATATGCCTTGTAGTAATTTGTTCTTTGCCGAGGGAACGAATGCTAGTGCGGAAGGAACATATATATTTAACAGGAACAATGAATACCATATCCTTTTTACGGAAAAAGGGAAAATAAGAAGTGATATTGTGACCGATGAAAAAAGAGAAGTTTTATGGAATGCGCTAGAAGTCATTTCGTCTGATACTGTCATAAATTTTGCAATGCGCCACAGGGAAAAGGGAAAAGATTTCCGCAGAGCTTTTTTTGCGAAAGAGAAAGAAATCTTTTCATTGTTTGGAAGTGACTTTGAAAAAAGAAAAGAAAAAGAGATAGAAGAAATCTTAAGAAGAAATCCATATCATGACTCTTAACCCCTCTTGACAAAACCCCCGCAATTGACTATTATGTAGTTTAATAAGAAAAGGTAATGACAAAGAGGAGTACATGACGCCCGCCGCCAGAGAAGACTGCCATATGCTGAGAGGCTGTTTCGGAAAGGAATCATGGAAGGTAGCTTTGGAACCGGGACGCTGAATGGAAAGAACTGCGCCGTAGTAAGCATTCACGCTTTATCCCCGTTAACGGATAAGATTCTGCTAGGAATCAATGAGAGAAAAATGAAGGTGGTACCGCGTGTTTTACGCCCTTTGCTGACGAAATCGGCAGAGGGCTTTAAATTTTGCCGGGAGGGCGGCAAAAGACGTTTTTTATAAGTAGGAAGGGCGGGTTGCGCAAAATGTCCCCTTGCGTCTGCTCCGGCATATGGATTTTCTAAATATTCCAGCAGGGTTGTGGAACCGGACGCAACCGCCCGCAATTCGCCATCCAGGCTCAGTGCGGGCTTTCCGGGACATCCATGTCCCGAAATTGCTGGATATTGATTGGGATGTTAAGAAAATCTCATATGCCTTCACAAGACAGCTTCGGGAACATTTTGCGCAACCCGCCCACGCCAAAGTTGATGAAACGTCTTTTGCCGCCGCCCCTTTACCAGAAACCTAAAAACCCCCACACTCAAAAGGAGGACCTCATGAGCAAAGAATTAGCCAAAACCTACGACCCTAAGGGAATCGAAGACAGACTCTATACGAAGTGGATGGAAAAGAAGTATTTCCATGCCGAAGTGGATAAAACGAAAAAACCATTTACGATTGTGATTCCGCCCCCAAACATTACGGGGCAGTTGCATATGGGACATGCCCTTGACAATACGATGCAGGATATTTTAATCCGCTTTAAGCGGATGCAGGGGTATAACGCGCTCTGGCAGCCGGGCACGGATCATGCTTCGATTGCGACGGAAGTGCGGATTATCGAGAAGCTGAAAGAAGAGGGCGTGCAAAAAGAGGATTTAGGCAGGGAAGGATTTTTAAAACGCGCCTGGGAATGGAAGGCGGAATACGGCGGGCGGATTATCGACCAGTTGAAGAAAATGGGGTCTTCCTGCGATTGGGACAGGGAGCGTTTTACGATGGACGAGGGCTGTAACCGGGCGGTTACGGAAGTATTCTGTCGGATGCATGAAAAAGGCTGGATTTATAAGGGCAGCAGGATTATCAACTGGTGTCCGGTCTGCAACACTTCTATTTCGGATGCGGAAGTAGAGTATGAGGAACAGGCGGGGCATCTTTGGCATATCAAATATCCGCTTGTGGATGAGGACGGTGTGCCAAGTAAGACGGAATTTCTAGAATTTGCCACGACACGTCCTGAGACGATGCTGGGGGATACGGCGGTAGCGGTGAATCCGAAGGATGAACGGTATCTGTATCTGAAAGGCAGACAGGTCTGGCTTCCGATTGTGAATAAGGCGATTCCGGTTGTGGAAGATGAGTATGTGGATATGGAATTTGGAACAGGTGTTGTAAAAATCACACCGGCGCACGATCCCAATGACTTTGAGGTAGGGAAGCGTCACAACCTGCCAGAAATCAATATCATGAATGATGATGCGACCATCAATGCCAATGGCGGTAAATACGAGGGCTTAGATAGGTATGAGGCAAGGAAGCAGATTGTCGGGGAATTGGAAAAAGAAGGGCTGTTAGTCAGAATCGAGGATTATACGCACAATGTAGGGACCCACGACCGCTGCAAGACGACGATAGAGCCGTTAATCAAGAAACAATGGTTTGTGAAGATGGACGAATTGATTAAACCGGCGGTGGAAGCGGTGAAAAACGGCGAGATTCAGCTAATTCCTGAGCGGATGGAAAAAACCTATTTTAACTGGACCGATAATATCAGGGATTGGTGTATCAGCCGCCAGTTGTGGTGGGGGCATAGAATCCCGGCTTATTATTGTGAGAAATGCGGTGAAATCGTAGTCGGAAAACAGGCGCCGGAAGTCTGCCCGAAATGCGGCGATACCCATTTTACGCAGGATCCGGACACGCTGGATACCTGGTTTTCCTCAGCACTCTGGCCTTTTTCCACGCTGGGCTGGCCCGACAAGACAGAAGATTTGGAATATTTCTATCCGACGGACGTGCTGGTTACGGGATATGATATCATTTTCTTCTGGGTTATCAGGATGATTTTCTCAGGCTATGAACAGATGAACGAAAAACCGTTTAAAACTGTGCTGTTCCACGGGCTCGTGAGAGATTCCCAGGGGCGGAAGATGAGTAAGTCGCTGGGAAACGGCATCGACCCGTTGGAAATCATTGATAAATACGGTGCGGACGCGCTGCGGCTGACGCTGATTACAGGGAATGCGCCGGGCAATGATATGCGTTTTTATTATGAAAGGGTGGAAGCGAGCCGCAACTTTGCCAATAAGGTATGGAACGCATCCCGTTTTATCATGATGAATATGGAACAAGCCAAAGAAAAGTTAAAAGAGCGTCTCTGGGAGGCTTCTTATGCGGAAATGGACGCAGTGGCAGACTGGCTGGAGCCGGTAGATAAATGGGTCATTTCCAAGCTGAATACATTAATCCGCGATGTAACGGACAATATGGAGCATTTTGAGCTTGGCATC
>JAMPHJ010000006.1 GCA_023663465.1 Muribaculaceae bacterium
GGTTCCGATAGCTTTTGGTATGCTGCTTGTTAATATCTATCCTGATATTATGGCGGAATACGGCGAAGGCGGTGCAGGCGGCGGTTTGTTGTATTATTTTTATAAACTGGATGAGTGGGCGATTTTACCGTCCCTGATTTTCATGGGCGTTGGCGCGATGACAGACTTTGGTCCGCTGATTGCCAATCCTAAGAGTTTCTTACTTGGCGCTGCGGCGCAGTTTGGTATTTTCGCTGCTTATTTTGGAGCGATTGCAATGGGCTTTAATGATAAGGCGGCAGCGGCAATTTCTATCATCGGTGGTGCGGATGGTCCTACTTCTATTTTCCTTGCCGGAAAATTGCAGCAGACGACTCTGCTTGGACCGATTGCGGTTGCGGCATATTCTTATATGTCTTTAGTACCGATTATCCAGCCGCCTATTATGAAGCTTTTGACGACAGAAAAAGAAAGAAAAATCAAAATGGCGCAGCTTCGTCCTGTTACGAAGTTAGAGAAGATTTTGTTCCCAATCGTCGTTACCATCGTCGTTTCCATGATTCTTCCGACTACGGCGCCGTTAATCGGTATGTTGATGCTTGGTAATCTCTTTAGGGAGTCTGGCGTTGTAAGACAGTTGACCGATACGGCTTCCAATGCGCTGATGTATATCGTGGTTATCATTCTCGGTACTTCCGTTGGCGCAACGACGAGCGCGGAGGCATTCCTGAATGCAGATACCTTGAAAATCGTAGCGCTTGGTCTGATAGCGTTTGCCTTTGGTACGGCGGCAGGTGTATTGTTTGGTAAGTTGATGTGCGTTGTTACCAAGGGAGCTGTCAATCCGCTGATTGGTTCGGCGGGCGTATCTGCTGTGCCGATGGCGGCGAGAGTTTCCCAGAAGGTAGGTGCGGAAGCAGACCCTACCAACTTCCTGTTAATGCACGCAATGGGACCGAATGTAGCGGGCGTTATTGGTACTGCGGTAGCAGCGGGAACCTTTATGGCAGTGTTTGGTGTCTTCTAGAAGACAAAAAGAATTTCTAGGATATATTTAGAGAAAAAATAGGAGGAAATAGAAATGGCGGAACAGGTTAAGAAACCGGTGGGAATTATGGAAACAATTCTGCGTGATGCGCATCAGTCTTTGATTGCCACCAGAATGCCCACGGAAATGATGCTTCCAATTGTAGATAAAATGGATAAGGTTGGTTATCATGCGGTAGAGTGCTGGGGCGGCGCGACATTTGACGCATCCCTGCGTTTCCTGAAGGAAGACCCGTGGGAAAGACTGAGAAAATTAAGGGATGGATTCAAGAATACGAAATTGCAGATGCTTTTCAGAGGTCAGAATATCTTAGGATATAGACCGTATGCGGATGACGTAGTAGATAGTTTCGTAGAGAAATCCATCGCAAACGGGATTGATATTATTCGTATTTTCGACTGCTTGAATGATTTGAGAAACTTGCAGGAAGCGGTCAATGCGACGAATGAAGTCAAGAAAAGGGAAGGCAGGGGACATGCCCAGGTTGCTCTTTCCTATACATTAGGCGATGCTTATACGATGGAATACTGGATGGATATGGCTAAGAAGATTGAAGAAATGGGCGCTGATTCCATCTGTATCAAAGATATGGCGGGACTTCTGGTTCCTTATAAGGCATCCGAAATGATAGCGGCGATGAAATCCGCTACGAAACTTCCGATTCAGCTGCATACGCATTATACTTCCGGCGTTGCCAGCATGACTTACTTAAAAGCGGTAGAAGCGGGCGTAGACGTTATTGACTGTGCGATTTCCCCATTTGCGCTTGGTACGTCCCAGCCGGCGACGGAAGTTATGGTAGAAACCTTCAAAGGTACGCCTTATGATACTGGATATGACCAGAATCTGCTGGCTGAGATTGCAGATTACTTTAGACCATACAGGGATGAATGCCTTGCAAGCGGATTACTGAATCCGAAGGTTATGGGCGTTGATATTAAGACGCTGCTGTATCAGGTACCGGGCGGTATGCTTTCCAACATGGTAAGCCAGTTGAAAGAACAGAATGCGGAAGATAAGTATTATGATGTTTTGAAAGAAATCCCGCAGGTAAGAAAAGACCTTGGCGAACCGCCGCTTGTTACACCTTCTTCCCAGATTGTAGGTACACAGGCTGTATTTAACGTATTGATGGGCGAAAGATACAAGATGGCGACGAAAGAAACAAAAGCGGTTCTGCGCGGTGAGTATGGTCAGACCATCAAACCGATGAATCAGGAAGTTATTGATAAAGTTATTCCGGGTGAAAAGAGAATCACCTGCCGTCCTGCGGACTTATTGGAAAATGAGATGGATAAGTTAGAGGCGGAAATGAAGGAATGGAAACAGCAGGATGAAGATGTATTATCCTACGCGCTGTTCCCGCAGGTAGCGACCGATTTCTTCAAATATCGTCAGGCACAGCAGGATAAAGTGGATATGACGCAGGCTGATACGAAGAATGCGGCATACCCGGTCTAAATGCATAGAATTTCAAGAAAGAAAGCGTCTCTGCCAGAAGGCAGGGACGTTTTTTCGAGAAATTTCTTGTTTTTTATATTGACGTAGGTTACATAATATATTATAATAACATATGTTATAAAAAATGGGTCTTTTATAGATAAGTGGGGAAAACAGGTATGGCGAGAAAAGAAACGATTACAAAAGCAGATATTTTGAACGCGGCGTTTGAAATGGCGCGTGAAGAAGGGTTTAACCATGTGACGGCAAGAACGCTTGCAGCGAAGGCGGGATGCTCCACACAACCGATTTTCAGGGTCTACAAGAACATGGAAGAGTTAGGGAAGGAGCTGTTTGAACAGATTCTTGTGTACTTTGGGGATTATTATGATAAATTCCCGAAGAAAAATAGCACGCCTTTTGTCAATCTGGGGCTGGCTTATATCCGGTTTGCGCAGGATGACCCGAAACTGTTCCGGCTGTTATTTGATTCCGAAAACCGTTACGGAAAGAGTCTTTATGATATGTTAAACGGTAAAGAAGGGGTTATCGTTAAAGAAATTAACAGCGCCAGACTGCATGGGTGCAGTAAGCCCAGCGATATGTTTATGAAAATGTGGATTATTATTCATGGCGCAGCGTGCATGTCCTTAACGGGAGATTATGATTTGAAAGAAGAGGAAACAATAGCGCTTTTGGAGGAATCCTATCAGGCTTTTCTAAAGACGATGCATTAGAAGCGGCTTCCTTCATCGTTGAAGGGGCAGGAAAGTACGGCAGGATAAGGAGCGGAAGGGATTGGTTACGCAGATGGAAAATCGTTATGATATCATTACGAGAATTAACGACCACGTTGCGAAAATGAGCAAAGGGCAGAAGGCGATAGCGGCGTTTATTTATGACCATTATGACCAGGCGGTTTTTATGACGGCGGCAAAGTTAGGCGATACGGTTGGTGTCAGCGAATCGACGGTTGTACGGTTTGCATCTTTTATCGGGTATAGCGGATATCCAGAATTTCAGAAGGACTTAGAAGAATGGGTGCAGAATAAAATCAATTCCGTACAGAAAATCGGTGTGAAATATGGGCACAGTACCCAGTCGGAAATCCTGACGTCCGTGTTAAACGCTGATATTGAGAAAATCAGTGATACGATAGATCACTTAGACCCGATTGCGTTTGAGACGGCGGTTAATATTATTCTGGAAGCCAAAAACGTATACATAATGGGAATCAGAAGCTGCGCGCCGCTGGCGGATTTTTTACATTTTTACCTGAATATGATCCGGGGGAATGTGATACTGCTTCGGACGACGAGTGTGTCGGAAACGTTCGAGCAGATGATTCGGATTGATGAGAAAGATGCGATTATAGGAATCAGTTTTCCGCGGTATTCCATGCGTACCTTGAAGGCGATGGAGTTTGCCAACGATAGAAACGCCAAGGTCATCACCATTACCGATACGGTGCATTCCCCCATGAATCTGTATTCTTCCTGTAATCTACTGGCGAGAAGCGATATGGTTTCTATCGTGGATTCGCTGGTTGCGCCTTTGAGTCTGATTAATGCCCTGGTGGTTGCCATGTGCTTGAAGCGGCCGGAGGGCGTCAAGAGGAATCTGAAAGATTTGGAATATGCATGGAATAATTATCAGGTTTATCTGAATGATGAAATTAATTTCATTGACGAGGAACCGATGTTAAATTATCCTTTATGGAAAGATAAAACATGAGTAAAGTAGTGATAGTCGGAGGAGGAGCCGCCGGCATGATGGCAGCGTATGGCGCGGCGTGTCAGGGACACCGGACGATTCTTTTGGAACAGAATGAGAAATTAGGGAAAAAGTTGTTTATTACGGGAAAAGGCAGGTGCAATGTCACAAATGCCTGCGATATGGATAAACTGTTTGAAAATGTTGTATCCAACCCGAAATTTTTATACAGCGCCTTTTATGGCTTCGATAACAGGCGGATGATGGCTCTTTTAGAAGAGGCGGGCTGTCCGCTGAAAATTGAGAGAGGGGATAGGGTATTTCCGGTATCCGATCATTCCTCGGATGTGATTGCAGCCATGCAGCGTCTGTTAAAAGCAAAACAGGTAGAAGTCCGTCTGCATACCAAAGTGGATAAGTTATGGCTGGAAGAGGAAGAGACGGGCGTTTTATCGGTACAGGGCATATATCTGGCGGATGGCAGGAAAGAGCAAGCGGACGCGGTGGTGCTTGCCACGGGCGGGCTCTCTTATCCCGCGACGGGAGCTGGCGGGGACGGTTATACTATGGCAAAGGCAGCGGGGCATCAGTTGAAAGAATGTAATCCTTCCTTAGTGCCTTTTGAAGTTTCAGAAACCTGGTATAACAGTCTGCAGGGGCTGTCGTTAAAGAATGTGAGTCTGACCATGTATGAGGGAAAGAAGAAACGATATCAGGGGTTCGGCGAGATGCTTTTTACACATTTTGGCGTCAGCGGACCTCTTGTTTTGAGCGCCAGCAGTTTTTATGGGAAATGCAAAAGAAAGGAAGACGTCTTCTGCGAGGTGGATTTAAAGCCGGCGTTGTCCGAAGAACAACTGGATAAACGAATTTTAAGGGACTTTTTAGAAAATCAGAACAGACAGTTTAAAAATGCCCTAAGCGATTTGTTTCCTGCGAAATTGATACCGGTCATGGTGACGCTTTCCGGCATCCTGGCGGATAAGAAAGTAAATGAAATTACAAGACAAGAACGGGGGAATCTGACGCATCTGACGAAACATCTTGTGTTTCATGTGATGGGAACAAGAGGATTTGAGGAAGCGATTATTACCCAGGGCGGCGTACATGTGAAAGAAGTCAACCCTTCTACGATGGAGTCCAAACTGGCAAAAGGATTGTATTTTGCAGGAGAAGTATTGGATTTGGACGCCATGACCGGGGGATTTAATCTACAGATTGCATGGTCTACGGGATATCTTGCGGGAAGCAGTATTTCTTAATTTGTATAAGATGACATTTAGTCATGGAAGTTTATCTGATAAATATTGATTTTGGAAAAGGGGAATAAGCATATGGGATATCAAATAGCGATTGACGGGCCTGCGGGAGCGGGGAAAAGCACGATTGCCAAAAGGGTTGCGAAGCAGCTTGGATTTATTTATGTGGATACCGGCGCAATGTACCGCGCTATGGCGCTTTTTCTGATGAAAGAGCAGGTTGACCCGCAGGATACGGACAGGGTCAGCCAGAAATGCCGGGAGGCGGATATTACCATCCGTTATGAGAATGGGGAGCAGATTGTTTCCCTAAACGGAGAAAATGTCAATGGTATGATACGGACCGAACAGGTCAGCCAGACGGCGTCTCTTACAAGCGCCAATGCCAGTGTCCGGGGAAAGCTTGTAGAATTGCAGAAAAAGCTGGCTGCGGATACGGACGTGGTCATGGATGGACGGGATATCGGAACATGCGTTCTACCCGATGCAGAAGTAAAAGTTTTCCTCACAGCCAACAGCCGGGTGCGCGCCGAAAGACGATACCAGGAGCTTATGGCAAAAGGGGAATCCTGCGATTTGGACAGTATTGAGAAGGATATCATCGAACGCGACCATCAGGATATGACGAGGGAAATATCCCCGCTGACGCCTGCAGGGGACGCTTCCTTTGTAGATTCTTCTTATATGACAATCGAAGAGGTAGCCGCCGTGATTATGGAAATGGCGCAGAAGAAAATGGGAAAAGGGCATGGTTTCTAATATGGAAGTGATTTTGGCAGGAAACGCCGGGTTTTGTTTTGGCGTAAAGCGGGCGGTGGATACCGTATATAAACAGATAGAGACTGGCGGCCCAATCTATACATACGGACCGATTACCCACAATGAAGAGGTCGTAAAGAGTCTGGCAGGGAAGGGAGTCCGTATTCTTGAATCAGAAGAAGAGCTGGCGCAGATTAAAGAAGGAACTGTCATTATCCGCGCCCACGGCGTATCGAAACGAATCTGTGAGCAGATAGAGCGGCAGGGCTTAAAATGTGTGGACGCTACCTGCCCTTTCGTAAAAAGAATCCATGAGACGGTAGAGAAGGAAAGTAAGGCGGGCAGACAGATTGTGGTAATCGGAAACGCGGGACACCCGGAAGTGGAAGGCATTATGGGATGGTGCCAGACGCCGGCTATTGTAATCGAATCCGTGGAAGAAGCGGAAAAATTTCATTACGATGGGGATAAAGAACTCTGCATGGTTTCGCAGACGACATATAACTACAATAAATTTCAAGATATAGTTGAAATTTTTAACCAAAAAGGGTACAATGTTATTGTTGTGAATACTATATGTAACGCTACGGAAGTGCGACAAGCCGAAGCTAGAAGAATAGCGGCCAAGGTTGATATTATGATAGTAATAGGCGGTAATCAGAGCTCCAATACACAGAAGTTATATGAAATCTGTATGCAAGAATGTGAAAACACATATTATATACAGACACTAGATGACCTGCATTTAGATTCAACTAAATCTGTCCGACTGGTGGGTATTACAGCAGGGGCGTCCACCCCAAACAATATTATAGAGGAGGTTCAAAATTATGTCAGAGTTAACTTTTGAACAAATGTTAGAAGATTCATTAAAGACAATACACACGGGAGAGGTAGTTGAGGGTACGGTCATTGATGTAAAACCAGAAGAAATTGTTCTTAATATAGGATATAAATCAGATGGGATTCTTACCAGAAATGAATATACAAACGAACCTAACGTAGATTTAACAACTATCGTCAAACCGGGCGATACGATGGAGGTGAAAGTATTAAAAGTAAATGATGGCGAAGGACAAGTGCTTCTGACTTATAAGCGTCTTGCCGCAGACCGCGGTAATAAACGCATTGAAGAAGCATATAATAATAAAGAGGTTCTGACGGCTACCGTTTCCCAGGTATTGGACGGAGGACTAAGCGTTATCGTGGAAGAGGTCAGAATTTTTATTCCTGCAAGCCTTGTATCCGACAGTTATGAGAAGGATTTGACGAAGTATGCGGGACAGGAAATCCAGTTTGTAATCAGCGAGTACAATCCTAAGAGAAGAAGATACATCGGCGATAGAAAACAACTGTTATTGGCGGAAAAGGCGGAATTACAGAAGAAACTGTTAGAAAGCCTTCATGAAGGCGATACAGTGAACGGTGTCGTAAAGAATGTAACAGATTTCGGCGCATTCATCGACCTTGGCGGTATGGACGGATTGCTCCACATTTCCGAGATGTCCTGGGGCAGAGTTGAAAATCCTAAGAAAGTCTTTAAGGTTGGAGACGAGCTGAAGGTACTGATTAAAGAGATTTCCGGGAATAAGATTGCACTCAGCCTGAAGTTTGAAGAGGAAAATCCCTGGAGAGACGCAGCGAGCAAATATGCGATTGGCAATATCGTAACCGGGAAAGTTGCACGCATGACGGATTTTGGCGCGTTTATTGAGCTGGAAACCGGTATTGACGCACTGCTTCATGTTTCCCAGATATCCAAAGAGCATATCGAGAAACCTGCGGATGTTCTCAAATGCGGCGAGGAAGTAACGGCGAAAGTAGTCGATTTCAATGAAGAAGACAAGAAAATCAGCCTGAGCATCAAGGCAATGATGGCGCCGGAACCGAAAGAAGAAGTCGTAGAAGAAGAGGATGCGGACGTAGTATCTGTGGATATTGAATCTGTTATCGCAAACGAAAGTGAAAATGAGTAAGCATCACAATCATAAAAAATGGGAGTGAAATTGGATATGGCATATGATTATGAGTATTTCAAAAAAGCAGTTTTTGATTTGACGAAGATTGATTTGAATGCTTACAAAGAGAAGCAGATGAAGCGGCGTATCGATACGCTGATAGCCAAAAATAAGATTACAGGCTATGAAAATTATGTCGCGGCGTTGAAAAAGGACGTCAAGCTGTTCGAAGAGTTTGTTAATTACTTAACAATCAATGTTTCGGAATTTTACCGGAACCCGGAACAGTGGCAGATTATGGATAAAGATATTATTCCTGAAATGATACAGAAATTTGGGAAGAATCTGAAAATCTGGAGCGCCGCATGTTCTACCGGGGATGAGCCTTATTCCCTTGTCATGGCGTTGTCGAGACACCTTCCGTTAGAGCAGATTAAAATTTTTGCGACGGATTTGGACAAACAGGTCATTGCCAAAGCCAAGACGGGTCTGTATTCCGAAAAGAGCATTGCAAGTGTGCCGGATGATTTGAAGAAAAAGTATTTTACCAAAATCGGTCCTTCCTATCAGATTTCTAAGGATATCAAGGCGCGGGTGGAATTTAAAGAGCATAACCTGTTAAAAGATACATACCCGACGGACTGCCATTTAATTGTTTGTCGTAATGTGCTGATTTATTTTACGGAAGAAGCGAAAGAAGAAGTATTCCGTAAATTCCAGAAGAGTTTAAAACCCGGCGGATTTTTGTTTATCGGCAGTACGGAGCAGATTATCAATTATAAGGAAATCGGATATACGAGAAAAAATTCCTTCTTCTATGGGAAACCATAACATGTGTTATCATACAGAAAACCGGGAAATTCCGGATAAAAAGCCAGGCAGTTGTAAATGTGCCTGGCTTTTGGATTGTATTTTATGATTTTCGTTTCTCAAACTGCAGCATTTTATCCAGGACATGTTTGGCATATTCGGAAAAAAGGCTGCGGTCTTTTTTACGCTCTTCCGTCAGCTCAAAGAACAAATCGCTGCTTTTGTAGTCCCGTTTGAAAAAGGGTTCCACCAAAAGCTCCCATTCCGGCAGGTAGGAGGAAAATTTGCGGGTGTAACAGGTTGCGGCGCTCGCCTGGACACGGTGCTCTTTGTCCACAAAAGAGGCAACCGATTTATGCATGGCGGCGTCTTCTGCTGGAAGATAGTAGTAATCTTTATAATTGGAGTAAAAATATTTCATTTCTTCGTCATAGATTGGAACCTGTATAGTGCCTTCTTTGCCTTCTGCATTGAAGCGGCAGCCGTTCGCCAGAATAGAAAGCGGGACGGGAAGAGCGCAAGGAAGGTCAAGTTTCATCAGCAGTACATGATGAGGATTACCATGATAGTCCTGATAGGTTTTGGCCTGTACCTTTTTGACACGCAGGGGGGAGTTAAATAAATCATAATAGGCAAGCAGCGAGGTGATCTGCAGCATACCGCGCATGTCGTCGCTGTTATGTAATAAAAGGGAATAGTAATATTCCGTTCCTTTTTGGACGTAATTGTGATATACCCCGATTAATTCCCCGCCGTTATAAGTATCCTTTCGTTTGATGCCTAGGAAGCCTTCCAGCGTTTTTTGTTTGCAATTCGGCAGATTTAGGAAAAACTTGTAAGGCGAGATTCTCTTATAAAGGTCGATTCCTTCAAATTTATCAAAAGCATAGGGAAGAGCGTATTGCGTGCATTTTTGCAATAAATAGGGCAAATCGAAATTATTGCCGTTAAAATGTACCAGCTGGGTATAGGGCGCAGCAAAAGTAAAAAAGGCTTCCAGAACGTCTTTTTCCTCTTCGTAGGTCTGGGCAAACCATTGTCTGATGTACCAGAATCCTTCCGTATAATAAGCGGCTCCAATCAGATACAGACAGGAGCTTTTGGCTGTGAATCCTGTCGTTTCAATATCTACAAAAAGGAATTGTTCGAGGGGGGCAATCTGCTGCAGCGGATATGCCATTTTGTAGTTTTCCAGTTTCAATACCTCAGTACGCATATGTAATAACACCTCATCCTTGTATTTCAGGGATCTTTGTGGATTTTCCCTGCGCTATGATTCTGTAAATAATATAAAGAAACACTATAATCATATCATATTTTTTGAATTAACAGTAGTATTTTCCGTCGAAAAATAGTATATTTATTATATGGGTTTTTGCAGATGAAAAGAGTTTCTGATTTCATCTGATTTTAGGATGGAAAGAAGGGCAGTGAATGGCAAAATTAACGTTTGTGGGCGGGATTCATCCGTATGACGGGAAAGATTTATCCAAGGATAAGCCTATGAAAGCCGTATTACCAAAAGGAGAACTGGTTTATCCGCTGTCTCAGCATATCGGGGCGCCGGCGTCGCCGATTGTAAAAAAAGGCGATCATGTGCTTACAGGGCAGAAAATTGCGGAGGCGGGCGCTTTTGTGTCTGCGCCGATTTATGCAACCGTATCGGGAACAGTCAAGAGCATTGAACCAAGGCGCGTCGTGACCGGCGATAATGTTATGAGCATCGTCGTGGAAAATGACGGACTGTATGAGGAAGTAGAATATCCGCCGGTGAAACCGCTTGAGGAAATGAGTAAGGAAGAGATTATTGACCGGGTGAAAGAAGCTGGAATCGTAGGCATGGGCGGCGCAGGGTTTCCTACTTTTATCAAGCTTTCCCCGAAAGAACCGGAGAAGATAGATTATGTGATTGCAAACTGCGCAGAGTGCGAACCTTATCTGACTTCCGACTACCGGAGGATGATAGAAGAGCCAGAGAAACTGGTGGAGGGACTGAAGATATCCCTACGGCTGTTTGACAATGCAAGGGGAATCCTTGCGGTGGAGGACAATAAGCCGGATTGTGTCGAAATTTTAAGAGGACTTGTAAAGGATGAGCCGAGAATCAGTGTGAAGGCTTTGAAGACAAAATATCCGCAGGGCGCCGAGCGGCAGTTAATTTATGCGACGACCGGACGGAAAATCAATTCTTCCATGCTTCCTGCGGACGCGGGCTGCGTGGTCAATAATGTAGATACGATTGTGGCGATATACCATGCAGTAATCGATGGAAAACCGTTGATGCACCGTATCGTTACGGTAACGGGGGATGCGATTGCAGACCCTAGGAATTTCATTGTAAGAATCGGTACGAATTATCATGAGTTAATCGAGGAAGCGGGTGGGTTTAAAAAAGAGCCGGTGAAAATTGTTTCCGGCGGTCCGATGATGGGATTTGGTATCTTTGATTTGGATGTGCCGACGACCAAAACGGCGTCTGCGTTGCTCTGCCTGACGGAAGACGATGTATCGCGCATGGAACCGAGCGCCTGCATCAACTGCGGAAGATGTGTGGAAGTCTGTCCGGGGCGTGTTGTACCGAGGCTGCTTGCAGATTATGCAGAAAATTACAATGAAGAGGCATTTCTTTCTCATGATGGTATGGAATGTTGTGAATGCGGCTGCTGTAGTTATGTATGTCCGGCGAAGAGACCGCTGACACAGACGATTAAGTCTATGCGCAAAATGCAGCTTGCGAAGAGAAGTGCGAAGAAAGGAGTATAGTCAGAAAGATGAGTGATTTGATGAAGGTATCATCCAATCCCCATATTCGTTCCAAAGCTTCTACAAGCAGTATTATGCTTGCCGTTGTTATTGCACTTCTCCCTGCGGCGGGATTTGGGATTTACAATTTTGGGCTGGATGCACTGATTTTAATTTTGGTAACGGTTCTATCCACTGTTTTAACAGAATATATATTTGAGAAAATTCTTGGTAAAAAAATAACGATAGGAGATTATTCTGCGGTCGTAACGGGTTTACTTCTGGCGATGAACCTGCCTTCCTCTGCGCCCTGGTGGATTGGCGTGATTGGCGGTATTTTCGCAATTCTGGTTGTGAAGATGCTGTTTGGCGGGTTAGGACAGAATTTCATGAATCCGGCATTGGGGGCAAGATGCTTTTTGCTGATATCTTTTACTTCTATCATGACGGATTTTAACTGCGACGCTTATACGGGCGCAACACCCCTTGCCAGCCTGAAAAACGGCGATACCGTAGACATTTTTAAGATGGTGATTGGTAAGACGGCGGGAACGATTGGCGAGACGTCCATGATTGCGATTGTCATTGGCGCCTGCTTCCTGATTCTGATAGGGGTAATTGATTTGAGAATCCCCGGAAGTTACATAGTCAGCTTTGTGATTTTTATCAGTATCTTTGGCTCCCACGGTTTTGATTTTGCCTATATTTCCGCGCATCTTGCCGGTGGCGGTCTGATGCTTGGCGCTTTTTTCATGGCGACGGATTATGTGACAAGGCCGATTACCATAAAAGGGCAGTATGTATATGGAATCCTGCTCGGTATTCTGACAGGAATTTTCCGTATTTTCGGAGCTTCCGCAGAAGGCGTTTCTTATGCGATTATTATAGGAAACCTGTTAGTGCCGCTGATTGAGAAAGCGACTCTTCCGACAGCGTTTGGGAAAGGAGGAGCAAAGGCATGAAAACAGATAAGAAAAGTTCCGATATTGCCGGAATGTTAAAAGATGCGGGGATTTTGCTCGTAATTACGGTAGTTGCCGGGCTGTTGCTTGGTCTGGTCTATCAGGTGACAAAAGAGCCAATTGCCATTCAGAAACAGAAGGCGAAACAGGAAGCCTGTCAGGAGGTTTTTAAAGACGCCGCTTCTTTTGAAGAAATGGAGTGGAAACAGCCGGAGGAGCAGACTTGGGCCGAAGCGGGCTTTGTACAGGAATCCGTCGATGAAGTGATGACGGCGCATGATGCTTCCGGTTCTGTGTTGGGATATGTGATTACCGTTACTACGAAAGAAGGGTATGGCGGCGATATCCGCTTTACCATCGGTATCCGGACGGACGGAACAATTAACGGCATATCGATTTTGGAAATTGCAGAGACCGCGGGACTTGGTATGCGCGCAGAAGAGGTCTTAAAACCTCAGTTTGAGGGCAGAAACGTGGAAAAATTCGAGTACACCAAATACGGGGCGGTTTCCGATTATCAGATAGACGCTATTTCCGGCGCGACGATTACCACCAATGCGGTAACGAACGGCGTGAATGCGGGAATCTACTATTTCCAGACGGAATTGAGGGGAGGTAGTGTTGAATGAATAGAATGAAAGAACGTCTGCTGAACGGAATCATCAAAGAAAATCCTACGTTCGTTTTAATGCTTGGAATGTGTCCGACCCTCGCGGTTACGACTTCTGCGATAAATGGGCTTGGCATGGGGCTGACGACGATGGTAGTATTGGCGCTGAGCAATGCTTTTATCTCACTACTTAGGAATATTATTCCCGAAAAGGTCAGAATCCCGGCGTTTATTGTCATTATCGCCTCTTTTGTAACCATCGTGGAATTGTTGTTGGAAGGATTTATTCCCACGCTTTATGATGCGCTGGGAATCTATATTCCGCTGATTGTTGTAAATTGTATTATTTTAGGACGGGCGGAAAGTTTTGCTTCTAAAAACCCAGTGCTTCCTTCTTTATTTGATGGAATCGGCATGGGACTTGGCTTTTCGTTTGCACTGACCTGTATTGGCGCCGTCCGGGAATTAATCGGGGCGGGGACATTATTTGGTTTTACGGTGATGCCAGAAAGCTATGTACCCTGTAGTATCTTCATTATGGCGCCGGGCGCATTCTTCGTGCTTGCCGCGCTGACGGCGATTCAGAATAAAATCAAGATTGCCGGAGAGAAAAAAGGCAAAGATATGTCGAAGATTCAGTCAGGCTGTAATAGTGATTGTATGAATTGTGCGGACAGTGGCTGTACGAAGCGTTTTTATGATGAGAAGGCGCAGCGTGCAGAGAATACACAGGAAAAAGGGAAGGGGGAGAAATAAATGGTAAAAGATTTGTTGATAATTCTGATTGCTTCCTCTTTGGTGAATAATGTTGTATTGAGTCAGTTTCTTGGTTTGTGTCCGTTCCTCGGCGTTTCTAGAAAGACCAATACGGCGGGCGGCATGGGCGTGGCGGTTATTTTCGTCATTACGCTGGCGTCTGCGGTGGCGGGAACTATTTATCAATATGTACTCATACCGTTGGATATCACCTATTTACAGACCATCGTATTCATTCTGGTGATTGCGGCGCTTGTACAGTTTGTGGAGATGTTTCTAAAGAAATTCATCCCCGCCCTCTATGAATCGCTGGGCGTCTATCTGCCGCTGATTACAACCAACTGTGCAGTATTGGGCGTGGCGTTGACGAATGTACAGAAAAATTACGGGATTCTGACCGGAGTGGTCAATGGATTTGCCACAGCGGTAGGATTTACCGTTTCCATTATTATTTTGGCAGGTATCAGAGAAAAAATGGAATATAACGATGTACCAGAATCCTTTAAGGGAATGCCCATTGTCCTTGTTACCGCGGGACTTATGGCGATTGCCTTCTGTGGCTTCTCTGGTTTGCTATAGAAAGGAGCGGTATTGAGTATGGAAATGACCGGAATTTTAATTGCAACAATGGTGGTCGGAGGCGTCGGATTATTTGTCGGATTGTTTTTGGGCGTGGCGGCGATTAATTTTAAAGTAGAAGTTGATGAGAAAGAAGAAGCCATATTGGGCGTACTGCCAGGAAATAACTGTGGCGGTTGCGGTTATGCCGGATGCTCGAATCTTGCTGCGGCGATTGCCAAAGGCGAGGCGCCTGTCAATGCCTGTCCAGTAGGCGGGGAAAACGTCGCAAAACAGATTGCGGATATCATGGGAGTCGAGGCGGAAGGCTCTGTTAGGCAGGTTGCGTTCGTACAGTGCCAGGGAGATTGTGATAAAACGAAACTGGACTATGAATATCATGGTATTGAAGATTGCAGAATGTTATCCTTTGTACCGAACGGAGGCGCAAAATCCTGTAATTACGGATGTCTGGGGTTTGGAAGCTGCGTAAAGGTCTGCCCTTTTGACGCAATCCATGTGGTAAATGGCGTCGCGGTTGTGGATAAAGAGAGTTGTAAGGCATGTGGCAAGTGTGTTGCCGTCTGCCCGAAAAAGCTGATTACCCTGATTCCCTATGATGCCAAACATGCTGTGGCATGCAGCTCCCACGATAAGGGACCGGTTACGATGAAAGCATGTGAAGTGGGTTGTATCGGCTGCCAGTTATGTAAGAAAAACTGCCCGGCGGACGCGATTGTCATAGAGGATTTCAACGCGACAATCGACCAGGAAAAATGTACCGGCTGTGGAACCTGCAAAGAAAAATGTCCTAAGAAAGCGATTGTATAAATTCTAATAAATTCTATAAGAAGTTTACATAGTGATACAGACTGAGAAAGAGCGGGGAATGGATATGGAAACAGTAAGACTTGGCAGGACGGGAATTGTAACGAACAAAAACGGCTTTGGCGCGCTGCCGATTCAGCGTATTTCGGATGAAGAGGCAGTGTCTCTTTTAAGAGAGGCATATGAAAACGGCATTACTTATTTTGACACGGCAAGATGGTATACGGACAGCGAGCATAAAATCGGGCTTGCTTTTCATGGAATGCGTGAGAAAATCTGGATTGCTACCAAGACCGGCGCAGAAAATGCGCAAGGTTTCTGGAAGGATTTGGAAACCAGCCTGGAGAATCTACAGACGGATTATATTGATATCTATCAGTTCCACAATCCGGCGTTTTGCCCGAAACCGGGCGAAGACAACGGACTCTATGATGCCATGCTGAAGGCGAAAGAACAGGGGAAAATAAGGCATATCGGGATTACAAACCATCGGCTTGTTGTAGCAGAGGAGGCAGTTGAGAGCGGATTATATGAAACGCTGCAATTTCCATTTTGCTATCTTGCCGATGAAAAAGATATCGCGCTTGTTCATAAGTGTCTGGAAAAAGATATGGGATTTATTGCAATGAAGGCATTGTCGGGCGGATTGATTACAAATTCTGCGGCGGCTTATGCATATCTTGCACAATATGAGAATGTGCTTCCCATCTGGGGTGTCCAGCGCAAAGAGGAGCTGGAAGAATTTCTTTCTTATATTGAGAATCCGCCAGTTATGAATGAAGAAATAAGGACGCTGATAGAGCAGGACCAGAAAGAACTACGCGGTGAATTTTGCCGGGGCTGCGGTTATTGTATGCCCTGTCCTGCGGGCATTGAAATCAACAATTGCGCGCGAATGTCCCTACTGCTGCGCCGTTCCCCGTCAGCCGGGCATTTGAGTCCGGAAGGGCAGGAAAAGATGATGAAGATAGAAAACTGTCTGCATTGCAACCAGTGTAAAAATAAGTGCCCCTATGGTCTGGATACCCCGGAGCTGTTAAAGAGAAATCTAGAAGATTATAAGAATGTACTGGCAGGAAAAGTGCAGGTATAAGGATGAGATAAGAAAAAAGATTGCCACAAAGGATATGCGAAATTACGCCTATTTTTTGTGGCAATTTTATCTATTTTCAATCCCGCTGGAATAGTGCAGAACGAAATCTTCCGTAATAAAAACCGCCTCTACCTCTTCTAAGGATTCAATCAGAGCCATTCCTTCTTCCAGCCCCAGGACAAAGCAGCTGGTAGAGAGCGCGTCTCCAATCATGGAAGAATCCGAAAGGATTGTCACACTTAGGAGATGATTCTGGATGGGATATCCGGTGTCACTATTTAAAATATGATGGTATAGTGTGTTGTCCTGATAAAAATAGCGTTCATAGATTCCAGAGGAAACCAAGGATTTATCGGAAACGGATAGTACGTCGATGGGAGTGCCCTGACTGTCAAAAGGTTTCTGGATACCGAATTGGAAAGGGGTGCCATCAGGTTTGGAACCGACAGCCAGAAGATTGCCGCCGAGATTGATAATAGCGCTTTTCACTTGTTGGGATAATAGGTATTCCTTTATTTTATCCGCAATAAATCCTTTGGCAATGAATCCCAGACTGATTGCGGCTTCTGGGTCTAGCAGGGTGACGGTGTTCCCCTTTATAGATAAGTTATGATAGTCTACATGGCGGATGGCTTCTGCCAGGTCTTTTTCAGAAGGAATCCGGTTTGTGGATAGGGAATCTTCGGATACAGCGGGAATCTGGTTTGTGGAGGGGGAATCTTCGGATAAGGCGGAAGATTCCTGTGTCGCAGAAGTATCCTGCGTATGAAAATCCCAGAGCTGGCTGACGGTTTCCATAGTAGGGTCGATGCGTCCACTTGTTATTTCACTATAGGAAAGGGCGGTTTGCAAAAGCAGCAGCGTCTCATCGGAGACAACGACAGGCTGTCCGTTGTTGTGATTGATATTCCAGATATCGGAGCCTTCGACAGTCGGACTAAGCAGCCCTTCATAGTATCCGGCAAGTTCCAGACAGTCTTCTAGAAGGGGTTCTTCTTTTTTCTCATAGACGGTAATCTGAATCATCGTATCAAAATAAAATCCTGTGCGGGAAATGGGAGTCTGCGTTTTGGTGCATCCGCTAAGAAGCAGGGGGAGACAGAGAGGGAGAATGAGTGCGATGGTCAGGATACGCACAGGAATTGCTGTAAAGTTGGGAGTGCGTTGGTGCTGTAAAATTAGCGGATGATAATTTTTCTGCAAGATTCTACGGTTTGATTTTTTCACGATTTTCCACTTTCCTTGATTTCCGGCGTCCTCATAAGTTGTCATTTCTTCTGTTTCATGATAAAATAATTCTGGATTCTTTTTATTATAATAATGATTATAATGGATATGGTATTTTTTTTCCATATCCATACGAATGTTTTATTTAGTAGGAAATTGCTCAATATAATAAGATAATTGCGGAGCGATTTTCTTGTAGGTAAAAGGTTGTGCCTGATGACGCAAACTCGCAGGCTGAGGAAAGGCATAGTTATAAAAATGAAAGTCCAGAAATGTGTAGTTGTACAGAATATAAAATCCAAAAGCAGGCACTGTGAAAACGCCGGTACTTAGTGAAAAAGACGCAAAGCGGCTTTTGAACTTAGTACCGCTGCGTTTGAACCGTAGCGAGAGCGGGCCTGCGTTGGATTTTATATTCTGTACAACGGACGGTTTGCAACACCCCCTCAATTTCGTAATAACCTAATTTTGCAGCAATTTAATTTCACAATTATTTCGATAATATTTAGACAATATTTTGACAAGAAAGGAGCATGATTACCCAAATGAGATTACCAGGTGACGAGGGACAAAAATCAACAGGATTCTCGCTGGTTCCTATGGTGGTCGGCGTATCCGCATTTGTATTGATTCTGTTATTAGCGGTTATGAAAAGTAATTCCAATAAGGGAAGCGGCAGCGAATATGTGCAGAATGCGTTGCAAAAGCAGCCAGAAGAAACGGAAGCTATACAGGAAACGGAAGAAAATGCAGCAGAGCCGGAGCGGAAACTGCGTGCCGAGGACTTGGGTTTCTGGGATATGTATCCTGTCGAAGAAGAAGAGGGCAATACGCAGGGAACATTGGCTGGCGCACAGGGGCGGGCTCCGGATAAAAATGATAATGATATTTCAGAAAAGAGTGAAAAGGATAACGTAAAGACAGAGGAAACCATACAGGAAGACCCGGCGCTCGATGGAAAACATACGCTGGTGAAGGCGGCGGACGGGACGGAAGAGTGGGTTTTAATCAATCCATATCTAAAGAAAAACACTTATGATTTTAACAATTTGTCAGAAACTTCCAATTTGCGCAAATATACGGAAAACGGCAAAAAAATTTCCCAGGTGGGCGTGGATATTTCCAAGCATAGCGGAGCGGTTAATTTTAAGAGTATGAAATCCGCGGGAATTGATTTCGTCATCATCCGTCTGGGCGCGAGAGGATATGGCACGGGACAGATTTCTCTGGATGATAACTATGTGGAGCATATGGAAGCGGCGATAGAAGCGGGATTAGGTATCGGAGTTTATTTCTATTCCCAGGCAATCAATCAGGAAGAGGCGGTTCAGGAAGCCAATTTTGTCATTCAGAATCTGGAAGCCTATAAGGCGCATATTTCTTATCCGGTTGCTTTTGATATGGAAAATGTGGCAAACGACCAGGCGCGAATCGACGGACTATCCAGAGAGGATAAGACGACCATTGCCGTCACTTTTCTGGATGGCGTACAGGCAGCGGGTTATATTCCGATGGTCTATGGCAATAAAGAATGGCTGATTAAGAATGTAGATTTGTCTAAATTACAAAATTATGATGTATGGCTTTCCGAAGACCAGGCGATTCCCGATTATCCGTATCTGTATACAATGTGGCAGTATACGACGACGGGAACGGTAAACGGCGTGAGTGGCGATGCCAATCTGAATCTCTGTTTTGTCAATTATTCGGACAGATAATGTTCAATTTTAGGGGAAATGGGAATAGAAGCATATAAGTCGGCGTAAACAGACGGTGAGATTCCTTCCATATAATTGGGAGTAAAAGCCTTCTTTACGCCGGCTTTTTTCAAGAAGTCAATCGCTTTGTTATAGGCGATTGCGGCTTCTGTTTCGGTATCGTAGACGCCTACGGTGTAGTTGCCTTTGATATGGATTTTGGTTTTGTAGTATAATTTCCCATTGCGGAAAAAGGAAGAAACTCCATTGTAAGTATTCAGGATTTCTATGTTTTCATAGCGGTAATCGTGCGTATTCCCGTTGATAAAACGATAATCTTTATTCAACACAGCGTAATTTTTAATGCCGTAGCGGTTCATGATATTGACCTGCATACCATAATCCGCGACGAAATAATGCCCGCCGCGGCAGGAAATTTTACGGGAGGAGTAATAGAATAAGTCATCTCTGTCAAATATGAAAAAGCGGGACGGAGAAAAATAATAGTAAAAAAAGGAAGGACGAATATAAATCGGCGTGGAAAAATAAAGGTCGTTATCCCGGAAATTGATTAAAGTAACCCATTTTTCAAACGCAAGAACGCAATCCGGGGGAAAATCGGAAATCCCGATTGCCGGCTCCTGTAAGATGCGGCTTGCAAGCAAATAAGCCTGATGCGCGTCTTCCATAGTAGAAAAACTGCCGAGGCTGATGTGTTTTGCGCGATAAGTTAATGAGGAACGGTAGTAGATAGCGCCGTTTTTCTTTGTAGCCGTGTAAACACCGGGTAATTTTGGCATTCCAAAAACTCCAATCTTTAGAAATATTTCTTAATATTAACAACAGTATAACATATTTTTCCGGATTTCTGTATAAAATATTACAGAAGTATTACAGGACAACCGTTATTAAGGAAAGATACTTCAGATTGGAGAAAGACGAAAAACTATGTATAAGAAATATGGATTGATGTTACTTTTGATAAACTTGACTTTTTTATCCTCGTGGATTTGCGTAAAAGAATTGAAACTGAACCGGATTGCGGCGACGCAGGCATTCCGCATGGAATTTCTGGGTGTCATGCCGGAAGAAGACAAAAAAAGTTTTCTGGAAGTGGTCGCCTGCGTATCATCCGGGCAGCGCGTTGTGGATTATGAAGTATTGGAAAAAGAAGCAAAGTATCAGTTGTCGGACAAAGATTACGATTCCTTGCTTAGAATTGTGGAAGCGGAAGCCGGTGGAGAGGATGAGGATGGGAAACTGCTGGTGGCAAATGTCGTGCTAAACCGGGTCAATAATGAAAGATTCCCGGATACGGTAACGGAAGTGGTCATGCAGAAAGGACAGGGTGTGGCGCAGTTTACCCCTACGGTGGACGGGCGTTTTCAGAATGTGACAATCAGCGAAGAAACTTATGAGGCAGTGGAACGCGCCGTTTACGGGGAAGATATCTCGCAGGGGGCTTTATTTTTCTGTGCCAGACATGGAGCGGATTCTGGAAAACTAGCGTGGTTTGACCAAAAGCTGACCAAGCTTTTTACCTACGGAAACCATGAGTTTTTCCTATAAGCTGCGTTCGCGTAAAATTGTAGTTGCAAAGTTGCAAGCGCTGACGCTTTATGCTATAATTCTCACAAATAAAATGAGACGTATGCGACAGGCGGCAGTAAGCGCTTTGGAATGGAGGGCGCAAATTCGCACGTTGAGAAAGGAGCATGGTGATAAAGATGGGAGTATTTTATAGAAGCACAAGAGATAATACGCGAAATGTACAGGCATCGCAGGCAATTTTGAAAGGATTGTCCGAAGACGGAGGTTTATTTGTGCCGGATCATATACCCAAGCTGGACAAGCCGTTTGGGGAATTGTCCGCCATGAAGTATCAGGAAATTGCTTATGAGGTCATGAAATTATTTTTGTCCGATTTTACAGAAGAAGAGTTAAAAGATTGCATTAACAAAGCGTATGATTCCAAGTTTGATACAGAAGTAATCGCGCCCTTGACAGAGGCTGACCATACATATTATCTGGAGCTTTTTCATGGACCGACGATTGCTTTTAAAGATATGGCATTGTCTATTCTGCCGCACCTTATGATTACGTCTGCAAGGAAAAACAATGTCCATGAGAAAATTGTGATTCTGACTGCCACATCAGGGGATACGGGCAAGGCGGCGCTTGCAGGTTTTGCAGATGTAGAAGGCACGAAAATTATCGTGTTTTATCCTAAAAACGGCGTCAGCCCGATTCAGGAAAAGCAGATGTTGACACAGAAGGGAAGCAATACCTATGTCATCGGTATTCATGGAAATTTTGACGATGCGCAGACCGGTGTGAAACAGATTTTTTCCGATAAAGAACTGGAAGGGGAAATGCAGGAACACGGTTTTCGTTTTTCTTCCGCCAACTCCATTAATATTGGACGGCTTGTGCCGCAGATTGTCTATTATGTGTATGCTTATGCGAAGCTGCTTGGCGAAGGGAAGATAGCGGAAGGTGAAAAAATTAATTTTGTAGTCCCGACAGGCAATTTTGGAAATATCCTTGCCGCTTTCTATGCGAAAAATATGGGTGTGCCGATTGCCAGACTGCTTTGCGCTTCCAATGAGAATAAAGTATTGTACGACTTTTTTAAGACGGGCGTTTATGACCGCAACCGGGAGTTTGTCTTAACCAGCTCTCCTTCTATGGACATTCTGATATCCAGTAATCTGGAACGTCTCATTTACCGTATTGCAGGGGACGATGCTAAGAAGAATGGGGAATTGATGGCGGCGTTATCGAAAGAGGGAAGTTATCGGATTTCCGAGGATATGAAAGCGCAGTTAAGTGATTTTTACGGCAATTATGCAAACGAGCAGGATACGGCGGATAGGATTCGTAAGTTATATGAGGATACCGGATATATTCTGGATACCCATACAGCGGTTGCCAGCGCAGTTTATCAGAAATACCAGGCAGAAACGAAGGATGAGACGAAGAGTGTCATCGTATCTACCGCAAGTCCCTTTAAGTTTACGAGAAGCGTCATGAACGCCATCGATAAAAAGTACGACACCATGTCGGATTTCGAGCTGGTGGATGAATTGGCAAAACTTGGGAATCTTAAAATACCCGGCGCAATTGGGGAAATCAGGACAGCTCCCATTTTGCATGATACGGTTTGCGATAAGGCGGAAATGAAGGATATCGTAAGAGGGATTCTGAAATTATCGTAGGCTGTGCACAAAAGAAGCCTGTAGGGTAGGAAAGGGATAAGGATTGTTCAATGTATGGATTTCATTATTTTCCAATTGTGGTGGATGTACTGATGATACTTGGCGGCGCTCTTATGTCTTGTTTTTTCCTATGGCTGAAAAAACAGGAATGGCTGCCAGGGAATGCCATGCGAAATCAGACGGCAGGAGAAAACATCCTCTATGATGTAAAAAATCTGCTTTCCCAGCTATATCGCCGTATGATAGGGCTTGGCATATTCGTTGGTCTGCTGGGTCTCATAAACCTTCTAAGCGATTGCCTGAAAGGACCCGGTATCATAAAAACGATAACCTGCTGTTTCCTATTCATTGCTTTTATCGTCTATGGGATTCTGGAAGGACGGACATTCCAGAAGATTCGTCATACGTTTCAGAGACAGGATACCAATTAATAGGATACAGAAGGCTTTACTCATTTTTAACTTATGCATAAAGAAAACGGCTTCGGACTATCTGTCCTAAAGCCGTTCATTTTATACTAATAGGAAATTTCTTCGCAAGTTTCTTGTCAGCGAAGCTTCATAGGCACATATTCCCTGTCCTGGCAGATAGGTTTATAGGCAGGACGGATAATTTTTCCATTATTGGCAAGCTCTTCCATCCGGTGTGCGCTCCATCCGGCGATTCTCGCGATGGCAAAAATCGGCGTGTAAAGCTCCATGGGAAGATTGAGCATATGATATACGAAACCAGAATAAAAGTCTACATTGATACTGACGCCCTTATAAATCTGCCGCTCTTTGGAAATAATTTCCGGCGCCAGACGCTCCACAAGAGAGTAGAGTTCAAATTCGTCCTGTAACCCTTTTTCCTGAGATAATTTTTCTACAAAGGATTTGAAGATAATCGCTCTTGGGTCAGATTTGGAATAAACGGCATGACCGACGCCATAAATGAGACCGGCATGGTCGAAAGCGTCTTTATGCAGTAATTTTTTCAAGTAGTTTCCGACTTGTTCCTCGTCTTTCCAGTCAGAGATTTCCTTCTTCATCTCATCAAACATTTTTACGACTTTAATATTGGCGCCGCCGTGTCTAGGACCTTTTAAGGAGCCGATTGCTGCGGCGATGACAGAATAAGTGTCCGTCAGGGAAGAAGTCACGACATGAGTGGTAAAAGTCGAGTTGTTACCGCCGCCGTGTTCCATATGCAATATCAAGGCAATATCCAGAATCTTCGCTTCTAACGGCGTATAATTACTGTCGGGGCGAAGAATATGTAAGATATTTTCTGCCGTGGATAATTCTGGCATGGGTTGATGGATGAATAAACTTTTCCCGTCGTGATAATGACTGTATGCCTGATACCCATAGATAGTCAGTAACGGAAAGAGACTGATAAGCTGTAAGCACTGGCGGAGTACATTAGGAAGAGACGTATCGTCCGCCCGGTCGTCATAGGAGTACAGGGTCAATACACTTCTGGCCAGCGTGTTCATCATGTCGTTGCTGGGCGCTTTCATGATAATATCGCGCACAAAACTGGTAGGCAGGGAACGGTATCCCGCGAGAAGTTGTTTGAACATCTGTAATTCTTTTTCATCGGGAAGCTGGTCAAAAAGCAGTAGATAGGCGATTTCCTCATATCCGAAATGATTATCTTCCGATAAGCCGTTAACAAGGTCCTTGACGTTATATCCTCTGTAAAAAAGTTCCCCAGGAAGGGGAATCTGAACACCATCCACAATTTTGCTGGCGCGCACGTCGGAAATATTGGTGAGTCCCGCCAGTACGCCCTTACCGTTTAAGTCGCGCAGCCCACGTTTGACATCGTATTTGGTAAATAGTTCTGTATCTATGATGCCGGCCTCTTTACTCATGTTCGCAAGACGAAATATTTCCGGTGTAATCTCTGAATAGCTGTTGTGATCCATGAAATAGACCTCCTTTCATGTAGTGTGATACATATACTACCATTTTCAGTATATTATAACATGAAACATTGGTAAAAAGGAATTAAGAAAAAAAATTTAAGAAACTTTTAACATATTGGGGCTTTTTCTTGCGAAGGCACAAAAAAGGTATTAAAATAGGAATCATATGAAGTAATTTATCAATAGAGAAAGACGAGGCATGGTTATTACTATGAAAAAACAGGAAATATTAAGTCATGTAGACCATACGCAGTTAAAGGCGTATGCGACTTGGGAGGATATCGTGGCGTTATGCGACGAGGCGATTTTGTATCAGACAGCCTCAGTCTGCGTTCCGCCTGCTTATGTGAAAAAGATACATGATACTTACGATGACGAGATTCGGATTTGCACGGTTATCGGATTCCCGTTAGGATACAATACAACACAAGTGAAAGTCATGGAAACGAAACAGGCAATCCAAGACGGGGCGGCGGAAATTGATATGGTCGTCAATATCGGCGCGGTTAAGAGCGGACTCTATGAGGATGTGGAAAAAGAAATCCGCGCTGTAAAGGAAGCCTGCGGCGGACATATTCTGAAAGTCATTATTGAAACCTGTTATTTAAATGAGGAAGAGAAAATTGCGATGTGCCATGCGGTAACGAATGCGGGGGCGGATTATATCAAGACGTCCACAGGTTTTGGGACGGGCGGAGCAGCGATGGAAGATATCAGATTATTTAAAGAGCATCTTGGAGCGGATGTAAAAATTAAAGCAGCGGGCGGCATTTCCACGCAGGAAGAAATGGAAGCGTTTCTGGCGGCGGGCTGCGATAGAATCGGCACATCCCGCGCAGTTGGACTGTTGAAAGAAGCATGAAAAGCTTAGGAAAGGCTCTGGGCAGTACAAAACAACGCAGAAATGAGGTCAGTTATGGAAATCAAAGACAGAATCAGACAATTGCAGGACAGATTAAAAGAAGAGGGAATCGACTATTATCTGATACCGACGTCGGATTATCATCATTCCGAATATGTCAGTGATTATTTTAAAATAAGGGAGTATTTTTCCGGGTTCACAGGTTCCAATGGGACACTCGTGATAAGTCAGACAGAGGTGGGACTCTGGACGGATGGGCGTTATTTTGTCCAGGCGCAGAAGGAGTTAGAAGGAAGCGGTATCGTGCTCTTTCGGATGCAGGAGGAAGGCGTTCCTACGATAAAAGAATATCTGGGACAGCATATGCAGAACGGGGAAGTCCTCGGCTTTGATGGAGGCGTGGTGACAGCGGCTTACGGAATGGAATTACAAGAAGCGCTGCAGTCCCAAAACATTACCATCCGCCATGAAGAGGATATTGCCGGAAGCCTCTGGGCGGACAGACCGGCTATGCCGGGGAAACCGGTTATTCTTGTAGCGGAAGCGTTATGCGGGGAAAATGTTTCCGGGAAACTGGCGAAAGTAAGGGAAGTGATGAGAGAAAAGCAGTGCAGTGCGCACCTGCTTGCGAAATTGGACGATTTGATGTGGCTTCTGAATATCCGGGGAGCAGATGTGGCGTGCAATCCGGTGGCATTGTCCTATGGCTATCTGACCGGGACCGAATGTTATTTGTTCTTGCAAAAGAAGGCGATGAGTGAAGAACTGTCAGAGTATGCGGCAAAATGGGGGATTACGCTCAAAGATTATACAGAGATTGGTGCATTTCTGGAAAGTAACGCATCTGGCAGGATTTTATTAGATGACACCAATGTCAGTTATTCGCTGTATAGCATTTTGCAGAAGAGGGCGGAAGTCGTAAGCGCACCCAATCCAAGCGAGAAGCTGAAAGCTGTCAAAAATCCGGTAGAACTGGCGAATATGGAAAAAGTTTATTTGCAGGACAGTGTTGCTTTAACGAAATTTATTTACTGGCTGAAAAAAAATATCGGCAATATACCGATTACAGAATATTCCGCCGCGATGTATATGGATGATTTAAGAAGACAAATAGACGGTTTTCTGGATTTGTCCTTTCCAACGATTGCCGCATACGGTGAGAATGCAGCAATGATGCACTATGAGGCGACAGAGTCTGCGCATAAGGAATTAAAGCCGGAGGGGATGTTTTTAATCGATTCCGGCGGGCAGTATTTAGGCGGCACCACGGACGTCACCAGAACCATTGTACTTGGCAAAATCAGCGAGGAAATGAAACTGCATTTTACGGCAGTGGCAACCGGTATGCTGCAGCTTGGCAGCGCCAGGTTTTTATATGGGTGCACTGGCAGGAATCTGGATATTCTGGCGAGGGAGCCGTTGTGGAATCTGGACATCGATTATAAATGCGGTACGGGACACGGGGTCGGTTATATGCTGAATGTGCACGAAGGACCCCAGAATATCCGGTGGCGCTACAGCGAGGAGATGCAGGAAGCCGTCATAGAGGCGGGGATGGTGACGTCAAACGAACCTGGCGTCTATAAAGAGGGCAGTTACGGCATCCGCACGGAAAATATCATGGTTGCCAAAAATGGTGAAAAAAACGGCGATGGTCAGTTTATGTATTTTGATATGCTGACTTATGTGCCTATTGATTTAGAAGGAATCGACACCGCTTTTATGAGGGAGTGTGATATCGAAAGACTGAACCGGTATCATGAAGCGGTCTATGAGAAAATAAGCCCGTATCTGGACGAAGAGGAAAGAAAATGGTTAAGAGGGGCGACGCAGCCTTTATCCGGCTGTTCATAATGGATAAAGTATGATAGAATGTATGGGATGGGGTGAACCGTGAAATTTTATAAAAATCTATATATCGGAAATACTATTAAAAATCCGAATCGGACAAAGAGAAAACTCAGGCGTCATGCGAAACAATTAAAGATTTTTGTGATTCTGCTCTCTGGCGGGGATGCCCAGCTTGAAATCTGTCATAGTATGCTGCTTGAACAGCCCTATTACCGGGAAAAAGAAAATGAGCCATATATTGTTGGAATTGCCGGGAACTATGAAGATGCAGTCGGATTAGTCTGTCAGATTGTGGAAGAAGCGGTAGCGCAAAATGGAAATGCTGATTTAAAACACTATTTATTTCCTGAAACGGAAGCAGCAGGAAAGGCATGATTATTACAATGTTACATATATTATTGCTGATTTTGAAATTCATAGGCATACTGTTGGGCGCGCTGCTTGGGCTGGTTCTTGTGCTTGTAGGGCTTGCGCTTTTCGTTCCGGTGCGCTATCAGCTGGATGCTTCGCGGACGGAAGGCGAAGGAAATCCGCCCATAGAAGTCCGGGTAAAACTCACTTGGCTGTTACATTTTATCAATGTAAAGATTTGTTATCCCGCAGAGGTTTATCTTAGGGCAAGGATTCTTTTCTTTACCATCTTTCGGATGCCGCCGAAAACGCCGAAGGATTCCAAAGCTTCTAAGGACTCTAAGCCTTCAAAGGATTCCAGAGCTTCTAAGGCTGAAAAAGCAGAACAAAAAAAGAAGGAATCCATAGAGAAAGAAAGCAGAGCTGGAACAGGAATAGGCACAGAAACAGTCATTGACGATGATAAGAATGCAGAGGAACCGCAGGGAACTGTTGGAAGCCAAAAAGCTACCAGAAACGATACCGAAGAATCGACGGTATCTGATACAGATACAGACAATCCGGCAGAAGAGGCGCCTGTTCAGACAGAAACCGAACCGGAAGAGAAGGAGTCTGGCGAGCCGCTGAAAGAGAAGCTGATAAAAATATGGAAGTTCTTTCAAAATATCTGGTACACAATCAGAGGAATCTATGATAGAATAAAAGACATACTGGAAAATATAGAATATTATTGGGGCGTTTTGCAGGGCGATACGTTTAAAAAGGCGTATTCTTTGTGCAAGGATGAGCTTGCTTCTATTCTGGCATATATCAGACCGCGGAAGTTTCGTGCGGATATCGTTGTCGGGACGGACGACCCGGCGACGACGGGACAGATTCTTTCTTATTATGGAATACTATATCCGCTGCTCGGAAATCATGTTACTGTGACGGGTGATTTTGAGCGGAAGCGGATAGAAGGAACCGTATATATGAAGGGCAGGGTCAGACTGTTTACCCTTTTAAAAGCGGTAATCCGCATTTATTTCAGTAAAGATATCAAGAAGTTACTCAAGTTATTTAAGAAGGAGGACAATAGGAATGGCAGAGAATAATTTTACCGGTGTAATCGAGTCTTTGATGAAGGGCATGAACGCCGTTTTATCGACGAAGACGGTAGTAGGGGAAGCAACGCAGATTGGTGATACCATTATTTTGCCGCTTGTGGACGTGACTTTCGGGGTGGGCGCCGGGGCAAGCGCAGGAGATAAGAAAAATGGCGGCGGCGGCGGTTTTTCCGCGAAGATGAGTCCCAGCGCCGTACTTGTCATTAAGAATGGAATGACGAAACTTGTCAATATTAAGAATCAGGATACTGTTACGAAAGTGCTTGACATGATTCCCGATATTGTCGATAGATTTACAGCGCCCAAAGAAGAGATGATGGAAGACGCGGAGGCAGTAGATATCGCATTCCCGGAAGAAAATAAATAGATTCCCTGTCACGCCGGAATCCATTTTTTCATATGATAGTATAAAAGCATAGGCGGAAATCTTATATGAAAAAACTAATCGGGCTTGTAGCGTTGTGCGTAGCGATAGGGATGCTGTGTATGCTTTTTATGACAAATCGGTTTGTCGCGCTGGTTTTGATTGTATTATTACTGCTAATCGGTTATAATTTTTTTTGTTGCAGTTAATTGTGGTGATTAAGGTGAAATGTGGTAGAAAATTATGGAGCGTAATGTTTTAGGGCAGGACTTAGAGAATACGGAAACGGATACAGTTGTGGACAAGAATGCCGGGGATGCGGAGAAAGTTTCTGGGCAGGATTCTGGAAATTCCGAAGTTTCTGAGAAGGTAGAAACCATTCTGGAGCAGGGGAATGAGGCGGAGTTAAATAAGTTGAAAGCATGGCTTTTTAAAGAAAATGTCCGCATCATTTCCGCAGGGAAAGAACTGGAGCAGATGCAGGAACAGTTTTTGCAGGAAAAAGAGCAGTTTCAGAATGAAATGAAATCTGTCAACCGCAGACTGGCTTTTGAAAAGGACAGGCTGAAAGAGGACAATCTCTTTTTTGAAAAGAAGATGGAAATCTTACAGAGCGGTTTTGCCAAACTGGATATGGACCGTAGAAGGCTTGAGAAGGAACGGGCGAAATTGGAAGCGCAGAAAGAATTTATGGACAGACCGATGTATGGCGGAAGCTGCGGGGAAGTATCCGCTTTTTTCAGGGGCGTGAAGAATCCGCTTGCGCTGAAAAAGCGGTATAAGGACTTGATTAAGATTTTTCACCCGGACAATGTGGCGGGTGATAAGGAAATCATCCAAATGATTAACAAAGAATATGAGAATTTAAAACGCGACTATGATACCGGGAAGTGGGCATAGAAGCAGAAAAATAAAAAAGACCAATTCAACGATTGGTCTTTTTCAATATAGCCATATGAATCAGCCATGATTTCTCAATGCAGACTTATGCTCTTTCCACTTTTCCGGATTTCAAGCACTGGGTACATACATGTAATCTTTTTGAGGCTCCATTTACTTTACATTTAACATTCTTGATATTAGGATGCCAAATTCTGTTAGATCTTCTATGAGAATGGCTTACGTTATTCCCGAAATGAGCGCCCTTACCACAAATATCACATTTAGCCATTGTTGCACCTCCTAACGATTTATCGATTCTTGTCTCTTACACAACGTTAATATAATAGCAGAAATAGGAAAGAATTGCAAGTAAAATATAAGAATCTTTTTATTTCTTTACCAACTTGACTTTTATGTGTGGTTTTGAGATAATATAAGCGTCGTGTTGTTACTATAATAGAGAACGCTTTTTTTGGCGCTTTCTATTGTCATAAATAATATAATTAAGGAGGATATACCATGTCAACAAAAGCAAATTACAAGATTGACGAAATCGGTAAAGGCAAAGTCGGTTTTTCCAAGACCCGCTCTATTATCGAGGCTGCTTTCTACGGAAACAACGTAGTAAAAGTTAACACATTGAAAGAGGCTTATAATTTAGCGAAAAACTCACCGGGCACAATTGTGACCGACATGCCGGTAAAAGATGGCGAGACATTTGGTCTTGACGCTGATGCAAAAGTACTGTTATTTAACGATGGCGCCGTAACAGGCCGTTACGCTGCTGCACGCCGTATCAAAGGCGAACCGGGAGTTGATGAGACCAAACTGGATAAAGTCGTTATGGACGCTATTTATGAGACACGTTGGAAAACGATGTATCATGCGGAATGCTTCGTAGGTCTTGACCCTGAATTTATGGCGAAGGCACACCTTTTGATTCCGGAAGGGGAAGAGAATCTTCTCTATAACTGGATGATTAACTTCCAGTATATGTCCGACGAATATGTAAAAATGTACAAGAAATCCCAGCCTATCGGCAACGGTAACGAGCCGGATATCTACATTTTCTCAGACCCGCAGTGGGCTCCTCACGAGGCTCCCGATGTGGATTATAGCTGCCTGAGTGACCCGCTTACGCTCTGCTATTTTGATACCAACGAGAACTGCGCGGCAATTCTTGGTATGAAATATTTTGGCGAGCATAAGAAAGGCACGCTGACAATGGCCTGGGCGCTTGCTAACAGAAATGGTTATGCATCCTGCCACGGAGGACAGAAAGAGTATACCTTAAAAGACGGCTCCAAATTTGTTGCTTCCGTATACGGTCTGTCAGGCTCCGGTAAATCTACGCTGACCCATGCAAAACACGGCGGAAAATATGAAATCAAAGTGCTTCATGACGATGCTTTCATTATCAACTCCGATACCTGTGCATCTATCGCGTTAGAGCCTACTTATTTCGATAAGACAGCAGACTATCCGACAGGATGTCCTGATAATGAATATCTCTTATCCGCACAGAACTGCTCCTGTACTTTGGACAGTGAGGGTAAGATTCAGTTAGTAACGGAAGATATCAGAAATGGTAACGGTCGTGCGATTAAATCCAAATTGTGGTCTCCGAACCGTGTGGACAAGATTGACGCTCCTGTTAACGCAATCTTCTGGATTATGAAAGATCCTACCATCCCGCCGGTAGTAAAACTGAAAGGTTCTGCTTTGGCATCTGTTATGGGCGCTACCCTGGCAACCAAGACGTCTACCGCGGAGCGTGTTGCGGCTGGTACAGACTTAAATGCAATCCGTATCGTACCTTATGCGAACCCGTTCAGAACTTATCCGCTGGTTAACGACTATGAGAAATTCAAGAAACTGGTAGAAGAGAAGAACGTAGCATGCTACATCGTAAATACAGGCGATTTCATGGGCGAGAAGGTAAAACCGGCTGATACGCTTGGCATTCTTGAGACAATCGTAGAAGGCAAAGCGAATTTTGAGCAGTGGGGACCTTTCGATGATATCGAAATCATGAATACATGGGATGGACAGACAGAAGGCTTCAAGAACTTCAAGGCTGACCTTAGCGATGCTGATTATAAGGCACAGTTAAAAGCAGCTATGGAAACCCGTGTGAATGCGGTAAAAGACTTTGCTTCCAAGAAAGAAGGATATGACAAACTTCCTGATGAAGCATTGGAAGCGCTTGAGAAATTAGTGAATGTTTTGAGCTAATTTCCCAGCTTGCAATAATTGATTACTATATGGAGCGGTAGGGATAATTCTTTACCGCTCTTTTTCTGTGTCAGAGGTCGCTGATGACGTCTAAAATATGTCTGCGTTTCTCACTGTCTAAAGATTGCAGTTTCTTCAAGGCTGCCAGTAATTCCATGCTGGGGGCAGCATCGTCTATAAAAAATTCACCGGGGGTTATTCCGAAATATTCGCATATATAGAAAAAGACTGTCATGGAGGGGAGCATTTTGCGGCTTTCGATGCGGTTTATATAGGATTCGCTCTGTCCGAGAGAAAGACTCATTTCCCTTGCAGATACATCTTTTTCGATACGAAGCTGGGTAAGACGTTTCGCAAAATCATCTTCAAACATACGTTCACCTCCAATAGAATGATAAAGTATCTATACACGCATTGTAATATATACGCTATCTAAAACTATGCATTTAAAATATAGAACAGTATTGACAATATATACTTTGAATATGTATAATTGGACTGGATAGGTATTCTGTATATTTATGCAGTGAAAGACCCTTGTGGGAATAAAATGGAAAAGAATAGGGACAGCAAAAAAATGAATCAGAAAAAAGAAAAGTCAAAAATATGGCTTACTTTATTTTGTATATGTCTGGGCGTTGTGATTCTGGCGTCGGGAATCTTATGTATACAGTACCTGGACAGCCGGGCGGCAAACAAGCAATTAAGCAGTTTACAGGAAGCTGCAAATGAACAGGCGGACGCATCGGTAGTATTGGATGAAAATGCAGACGGCAGCCGGGAAGCTGTAAATGGAAATGTGGGCGATGATCAGACAGACATAAATAGACTGACGGATAACCGTGCCGGGGAAACCGCAGGATATAGAGCGAAACAAGACGATTCCGGGGAAACAGGGGAAAACCTGGAGCAGGGGAAAAATACGGATGCAGCAAACCTGACAGAGGTGCAGGGTATCAAAATACCGGAGAAAAATCTGGACTGGGATAAGCTGCATGAAGAAAACGGTGATATTTACGCATGGATTTATGTGCCGGATACCACGGTGGATTATCCTGTGCTGCAACATCCGACAGATAATAGTTATTATCTGAATCATAATATGAATGGAACGAAAGGATATCCGGGCTGTATTTATACAGAGAATTTTAACAGCAGGGATTTTTCAGACATCCATACGGTAATCTATGGTCACAACCTCAAAGATAAGAGTATGTTTTCTACGTTGCACAATTTTGAAGATGAGGAATTGTTTGGCGAAGACCACTATATTTTCCTTTATACAGAAGAGAACGTATTCGTTTACCGGATATTTGCCGCTTATGAATTTAGTGCGATTCATCTGCTGGATAATTTTGATTATACCAATGAATATGTTTATGAGGATTATCTGAAAAAAATATATCAGACGACAGATAGGGTAGCAAACGTAAGGACGGATATCCAGGTTACGGCAGCGGATAAGATTGTCACACTGTCCACTTGTACAGAGGACCATGATTCGGAAAGGCGTTTTCTGGTAACAGGCGTGTTGGTAAATCCGTGAGAGCAGGGAAACTATGTTAGATAAAGAAACCATTGTGGAAAAAAAGAAATTTGGAATCGGCACGCTTACCGTGATTATCATTATCACGGTGATTTTGTCGGTTGCAGGCACCGTGACAGTGATGCGGATGGTGGGGAAGGCTTCTTTGTCCGTCAAGGTCACGAGCACGGAAATGGCTGAGCTTGGCGAGGAGTCTGCAGAGCCGGAAGAGAAGCAGATTCTCTATCAGGACGATTATGCTTTCAATGAGGATTTGGTTACGATTCTGGTCATGGGCATTGACAAAGAGACCGTTACCGATGTCGGCGGGCAGAGCTGGGAAGCGGAGGATGGATATGCGGGCGGACAGGCTGACGCTTTATTTTTGATGCTTATCAATCCGCACGATAAAAATGTCTATGTCATAGCGATTAATAGAAACGCTATGGCGCAGGTGGATGTTTTTGATGAAGCGGGCAATTATCAGGGAATTTTCACTAAGCAGATTGCGCTTCAGCATGGATACGGCGATGGCGGGGAAGAGAGCTGCCTCAGACAGGTAAAAGCGGTATCCAGAATGTTCCATAATATTCCCATCAATGCATATGCAGCAATCAGTATGGACGCGATACCGGAGTTAAATGATTTGGTCGGCGGTATTACCGTAGAAGTATTGGACGATATTATTTATCCAGAATACGATATGGACCTTCATCAAGGGGATACGGTAACGTTACTAGGTGAAAAGGCGTATTGGTATGTTCGTCTTAGGAATGAAAATGTATTCAATTCCAACGAGCTTCGTTTACAGAGACAGAAACAGTATATGACGACATTTGCGGCAGAAGCTAAGAATCAGTCTATGTCTGATATCCGTGTGGCAGTCAATCTTTATCAGACGGTACGCAAATATATGGTCACGGATATTGATTTGAACGAGTTTACCTACATGGTGACAGAGTATATAAACTATGATTTCGATAGGGATAATATGTATTCTTTGCCCGGTGAAGCCGTACAGGGAAACAATTTTGAAGAATTTTATGTAGATGAAGACGCATTGGAAGCGTTGATTCTGGAATTATTTTATGAGCCGGCAGTAAAGTAAATACTGCCGCGATTCGGTATCTTCCGGGGAAGTAAATCTTCGGTTTGATATAGCCACATGAATATATTAGGAGAGGAGGAGTGACAATGAAGAGAAAATTTTTAGCAGTGTTAACTGCGCTGACAGTTCTTACCATGAGCTCCCTGACTGCATTTGCAGCAAGCCCGACGGTAGGTACGACAGAAGCTCCTGTCAAAACACAGAAAAGCTTAACGGTCGTAGGAGCAACGGCAAGCTCTTCCGATTATCTGAAAAAAACATCGGCGTCAGCGGGATATAATGTATCCGAGGTATCCAGTACAACGATTCGGGCGGCGGCAGTGGCAGTCCAGAATGCAATTTTAAATGATGTTGCATCTATTGCAGCTAGGCTTGGAAGTAGAACTCTTGCTAATGCAGCCGGAAATTCGTCAAGCCAGGTGACGGCATCCATTCTGACGGTTATTGAGGTCAAAGCGTTAGGCGCTACGAAAGACGCCAACGGAAATTATGTGGTAACATTAAACCTTCCCGATATTGCCGCAGGAGATGCGGTGGTAGTCCTGCATTATACAGGCAGCGTATGGGAAACGATTGTTCCTACGGGTGTAGCAAACGGTTCTGTAACGTTTGCCAGCGCAAGCCTTTCTCCGATTGCGGTTGTAAAACTTGATGTGACGAGTGTTTCCCGGTCCCCCAGGACTGGTTCCGAAATGCCTGTTGCAGCAGCGGTCCTGGTGATTGGCATCGCTGGTACAACAGTATGTGGAAAGAAGTATTTTGCATAAAATTTAAGTTTGAGTAAAAATAAATCTTATTTTTCTAAATATCATGTGGTAGATTTAGAAAGCAAAAGCCGGGCGGAGGAATCCCTTCGCCCGGACGATTGTTTCTATGGTTTGGAAGTGATTTGGAATACGGAAGCGCCGGATAGGGAAAGGAATGCAATGAATACTCATGAAGAAGGTTTTAATCATAACAACCATCAGTGGTTTCCTGCCGCAGTTTGAGATGAATCATGTAAAGTTGTTGCAGGAAGCAGGATGTGAAATTCATTATGCATCCAACTTTAAGAATCCGGTTTATACTTTTGAGGAAGCCGATTTAAAAGCACAGGGAATCCGGCTGCATCAGATAGATATTGCCAAAAGCCCTTTTCAATTTAGGACTAATTTCCGGGCAGTCAAGCAGTTATTTCATATTATTCTGGAAAATGATATTGAAATGATTCATTGTCATAATCCTATGGGAGGCGTGGCAGGGCGCATAGCTGCGGGATTGTGTAGAAGACACCCCTATGTGATTTATACTGCGCACGGGTTCCATTTTTACCGGGGAGCGCCTAAGAAAAACTGGCTGCTGTATTACCCTGTGGAATGGCTGCTTGCCCATGGGACAGATATCCTTGTGACCATCAATGGAGAAGATTATGAAAGAGCGAGACGGCTCCCGTTTCGGAAAAACGGGGCGGTTTTTCAGATACATAGCGTGGGAGTCGATAAGCATCGTTTTTTCCCTAAAAAAGAAATCAGTGAAAAGAAACGCAGGGAATTGCAGGTGCCGACAAAGGCGTTTCATATTGTGACGGCGGCGGAACTAAATGAGAATAAAAACCAGAAGGTTATCATCGACGCGATTCGTATGCTTCCCCAACAAGATATTTATTATAGTATCTGCGGCAAGGGGGAAAAAGAAGCGTTTTTAAGAAAGCTGATCAAGGAAAAAGGATTGGAAAACAGAGTGAAGCTGCTAGGATTTCGGACGGATATGGAAGAAATTCTACAGACTGCGGACTGTTTTGCCTTTCCATCCTACCGGGAAGGGCTGGGCGTAGCTGCCATAGAAGCACTTTTGTGCAGTGTAGTGCTTGTGGCTTCTGATAACCGGGGGACGAGAGAATATGCGGTACAAGGCAAAAACGCCATTGTATGCAGGGCGGATAATCCGGCGGAATTTGCGCAGGCGATTGATACCTTATATAAGAATCAGAAATTGCGGGAAGACATGGCAGGAAACTGTCGGGATTCCGCAAGAAAATTCACGGTTGAAGAAGTGGAAAAGATAATGAGAGAAGTATATGACAAGGCGCTCAATGCTTGATAAAAAGATACGATAACGCAACAAGATACGATAGAACAGAAAGATGCGATAGAACAGAAAGATACGATAAAGCAGAAAGATACGATAATGCAAAAAGGCACAGTAACGCAACAAGACACAATAACGCGGATATATAACAGCGCGGGGAAAGAGGAAGAGGATGGAAGAGCCGCTTGTTTCTGTCATCATGGGTGTATTTAATCAATGGGATGAAAAAGTATTGCAGGAGTCGGTGGACTCTATCTTACATCAGACCTATCGCAAACTGGAATTTATCATCTGGGATGACGGCTCCTGCCCGGAGGCGGCAAGGCTGGTCCAGAAATTGAAGGGACTGGATGAGAGAATCCTTGTAGCCGGAAAAGAGGAAAACAGGGGACTGGCCTATTGTCTGAATGAGTGTATCCGCCTTGCGAGGGGCAAATATATCGCGCGTATGGATGCAGACGATATTTCCAAGCCTTTCCGCATTGAGAAGCAGGTAGCGTTTCTGGAAGCCCACCCGGAATACGGCTGGTGTGGAACCGGGGCGGAGCTATTTGATGAAAAAGGCGTGTGGGGAAGCAGACCGATGCCGGAAATGCCACAGATGCGGGATTATTTTCGCTATTCCCCCTATATTCATCCTTCGGTAGTGTTCCGGGCAGAGCTTTTTGATGAGAATACAGGATATTTTGCATCGGAAGAAACGCTCCGCTGTGAGGATTATGAGATTTTCATGAATCTGACACAGCGCGGATTGCGGGGCTATAACCTGCAGGAAAACCTTTTCTGCTATCGTGAGACAAGGGATTCTTATAAGAAGCGGAAAGTAAAGTTTCGTGTCAACGAAGCCAGAATCCGGTATCGGAATTATAAGAAGATGGGACTGCTGTTTCCTGTGGGATGGGTCTATGTGCTCCGTCCGCTTGCAGCATGTCTGATTCCCACGAGGGTACTGGAATTTGTGAAGCGTCATGAGGGGCGTCGCATGAAAAAAAGAGAAATTAGCGATTGCCTGACAGAAAATGCCACAAAAGAAATGCATTTTCAAGGCGTGGACTTTCAAGGCATGGATTTTCAAAGCATAGAAATAATGCCAGTAAAAGCGGACAGGGCATATCGATGAGACGGGGTGAGAAAACCCCTAGGGGAAGCTGCAAGGGAAGTTATGGGGAAAAGAATTATAGGAAAAGCTATGGGGAAAAAAGTTATAGGGAAAAAGGCTATGGGAAAAACGATTGGGAAAGCTGTGGGGAATATCAGGAACGGCTGACGTATTATAGGAGTGTTTTGCAGGAAAAACCTGTATATAGGAAGGCAGTAGATAGCTGCATGGAAAACAAAGAGAAAGAATGCCAGGAAACAGTTATTCTTCCTATGGGTGTCGAAAATGCTGGAAATGGCATAAGGCATCAGCGTGTGCGGGAAGAAGTCTTCCTGCATGTGTGGCTGCCTGTTTTGACGGAATATGTGGAATGGGTGCTGGATGAAGCTGTAAAAAGCGGGAAAGAAAGGCTCTATTTCCTCGCACGGGACGGATACATGATGTACCTTATGGCAAAAAAGATTGTGGAAGCAAGAGGGATTGCCCTTGATGTCAGGTATCTGAAACTATCCAGATTCGCGATTCGCAGCGCAGAGTACTATTTTGTCGGGAAAGCGGCGTTAGATACCTTATGCACGGGCGGTATCGACATTAGTTTTGAGAAAATCATGAAGCGGGCAAACCTGACGAAAGAGGAAGCGCTTCATATTGCAAAGCTGGCAGGATACACGAAAAACTACAAGGCAGTACTAAATTATCGGCAGCTTTGCAGATTAAAGAAAGAACTAGCGCAGATAGAGCCACTATTTGTCTGTCTGCAAAAACATGCGAAAGACCATTACCATACTGCCATAGCTTATTTAAAACAGGAAGGGCTGTTGGAGCAGATACCTTACGCCTTGGTGGATAGCGGATGGACGGGAAGTCTGCAGCTTAGCTTACAACGGATATTAGAGCATGGGAGCAAGGGAAAAGTCAGATTAGAGGGATATTATTTCGGGCTTTATGATAGACCTGAGGGAACGGATAGCTATCAATACCGCGCGTTTTATTTTGATAAGAGAGAAGTCCGGCGGAAGGTTTCTTTTTCCAACTGCCTGTTTGAGACGGTCTTCTCGGCGCCGGAGGGAATGACCTGTGGGTATAGAATAAGCGGACAGGAACAGATGGATATGGTCTATGAAGCCATAGAGGATGGCAGGAATCCCAATGCAGAAGTACTGGAGCGTTTTGCCAGACTATTGATGCAGTATGCATCTTACTATGTGAAAGTAAGAAATGTAAAAGTAAGAAATGTGAAAATAAGAAATGAAAAAATAAGAAATGTGAAAGATGCAGAAAAAATGTCAAACCGTCAACAAATAAATATTTTTATAGAAAAACTATTTAAGCCTATGATGGGCTATCCTACGCGGTGGGAAGCGGAGGCATTTGGTAGAATGCGCTTCTGCGACGATGTACTAGAGCTGCAATTACAGCCCGTGGCGGTAAAATGGGATAAAGAGGAATTGTGTAAACAGCGTTTTTTTCAAAAACTTTTGATAAAAGCAAACTTGAAAGCCGATGTCCTGCACGAAAGCGCATGGGCAGAGGGAAGCATTGTAAGGTCTGGAAAAAAGATAGAAAGTCTTCTGTGGCAGGAAAGACTCTATAAAAGTCTGATGTATCTAAGAAAGGCAGTTAACAGGTGAAAACAAAAGACAGCGATTATAATAGCGATATCAGACAATATGCATTTGTCATCCGGGAATTGACGTCAAGAGAAATCAAACGGAAATATGCTAGAAGCTCTTTGGGGATTTTATGGAGCGTTTTAAATCCGCTTCTGCATATGGTTGTCATGTCATTGATTTTTTCTACGATGTTCAGACGTTCGATTGAGAAATTTCCGATTTATTATTTGACCGGACAGGTTTTCTGGACCCTGTTTAGTGGGGCGACGGATTCTGCCATGACGGCACTTGTGGATAATAGGAGCCTGTTAGTCAAGGCGAAACTTCCGAAACAAACTTTTGTACTATCGAGGATTTATACCGCATTGGTGAATTTTGGATATACCTGTATCGCCTATGTACTGATGCTGGCGGTATTTCAAATCAAACCCAGTGTGACGATGCTGCTGTTTCCGATAGCCGTGCTCCCTATCATATCCATGTCGGTTGGAGTAGGTTACATTCTGTCGGTTATTTATGTTTTTTTTGCGGATGTAAAATATTTGTACTCCGTGTTTTTGACATTGTGGATGTATATGTGTGCACTCTTTTATCCGGTTACGAGTCTGCCGGAAGCAATGCAGACTTTTATAGGGTGCAATCCCATCTATGTAGCGATTGCCTTTGCAAGAGAATGTGTAATCTATGGAAGAGTCCCTGAACTCATGATGTGGATTAAGTTAGCGGCATGGAGCATCGGAAGTCTCGTGGTGGGACTGGAAGTTTTCAAACTGAAAGAAAACCAGGTCATGCAGAGAATTTAAAATACAGGTGAAGGAAAAATTTGTGGCGATGAAGGGAAAGCAGAAACTTACGCTGATTGCCCTGCTCTTTGCCGTAATCCTAGGATTTGTGGGAACCCCTCTAGAAGTCTATGCAGCGGAAGCAACCGTGACTTTTGGCTCTAACTGGTATGATAAAAAAAGCGGGGAAACCTTTCCGGTAGGCGTGTATCTAAAGGCAAAAGAGGCAATCGGTGATTACCATATAGAAATTCAATATGACACGCTGCGGTTGAGCTATGTAAAAGGCGCAGACGAGACGGACGAAGAAAACGGTATCCTGATTCTGGAAGGCAATCAGAATGCCAAAGAAATTAAGTTCTGGCTTCAATTTAAAGCCATCAGCGGCGGCGAAGCCTCGATTGAGGTGTCTTCCGCAGAGGTACTACTGCGAAACAGTGCGGAAAATGAAGCATTTACCATTGCTGCATATAGCAGTGCGCCGGTGCATATCCAGGGAGAGGATACGGCGGCGCAGATTGAGGAACGATTGGCACAGGAGGCGGAAGAGGCAGCAAGGGAAGAGGAGGAAGCAAGAAGGGCAGAAGGGGAAACAAGAAGAGCCGAAGAGGCTGCAGCAAGAGGAGCCGAAGAAGCGGCGGGAGCAGAAGGAACTGCGGACACCGAAGGGACAGTGGGCGCTGGGGAGTCGGCAAGCGTCGAAGAGACCGCGGGCGCTGAAGGAACCGATGAGGAAATGGCAAGAGGCGGCGAGACGGTTGGGAATGTGGGAGCGTCGCAAGAAGCAGGCGGAAGGCAGAATTTATCCAGTGAAACTGATGGAAGAAGGCAGAGGAAGACAATTTTTTTCAATGTTTATTTTGTCTTTGTGCTGGCAGTCATTTTCCTAATTATCATTGTAGAAGTCATCGTATGGAGTATTATTAAACGGGTGCGGACAAGGCATAAAAGAAAAAAACAAAAACAGGAGAAGAAACAGCAGAAGAAACAAAAGCGGCAAGAAAAGAAGAATCAGAAGAAACAAAAACGAGAAGAAAAGAAACAACAAAAAAAGAAACGAAACAGACGGAATAAACAGGATAGAACACAACAGCGTAAACAAAGTAACTATGCTTATCCTCAACAAAGCAACAGGAGTCATATGCTGGATTTCATAGACCTCGATATCGAAGGACAGACGGCGAAACTGGAAGTACTAACTGTCAATGCGATATTAAATGAAATGAAAAAGCAGGATACGGCGGAAATTCCTGTGACAAGTGAGGATGAGTTGGAATGGCAGTTAGGAAGACCCGTTATCAAAGTTTCCGATGTGACGATGGAGTTTAAATTGTATTCGGTAAATCCGTCCGGCTTAAAGGAATATGCAGTACAACTTTTAAAAAGGGAAGTATCTTACCGCAGACTTTATGCCCTGTACCATGTGTCTTTCAATGTCTATAAGGGAGAAGTCATTGGCATTATCGGAACCAATGGTTCCGGCAAATCTACACTGTTAAAAATTATATCTGGAGCGCTTAAACCTACGAGCGGTCATGTGGAAATCGTAGGACGTAGGAAAGTGCAGCTTCTGACAATCGGCACTGGCTTCGATGTGGAGCTGACCGCCAAAGAAAACGTTTTCCTAAACGGTTCCATTATCGGTTACAGCAAGAAATTCCTGGAAACCCATTATGATGAAATCGTGGAATTTGCAGAGCTTCAGGATTTTATGGATGAAAAAGTCAAAAACTTTTCAAGCGGCATGGTCAGCCGCTTGGGTTTTGCGATTGCAACAGCGGGGCAGGCGGCGGAAATCTTGATTCTGGATGAAATTTTAAGCGTCGGGGATGAATTTTTCCGGCAAAAGAGCCTAAAACGGATTAAAGAAATGATACATGGTGGTAGTACTGTGTTAATGGTCAGCCACAGTATGGGGACGATTATGGAGCATTGTTCGAGATGCGTCTGGATTGAGAAAGGCGAGCTGAGAATGGTTGGGGAGCCGAAGGTGGTTTGTGAGGAGTATCGGAGGATGAATGGGTAGGGGAATGGTGGTACAAACTTTTATTTTTCCTAATCGTGTATGTGCTGAGAAAGAACTATATTTCCGAACAAATGAAAAGGTATATTTTGAGAATGAACATATCCATATGTTTCCAGGTGGAAAACTGACTACGGATACCTATATGAATTTGTTTGATGCAGCTATTTGGCAGAAGTATACGGGGATGAAAAGCTGGAAGATCCTTTTTCATGCGTCTGGTTTTGGGAAAGTGAGGCTTAGGGCAGGGAATATTACAGTTGCAGAGCAAGATGTACATTGTATGGAGGCGGATGAAAAACAGATAGAATTTACATGTAATTTCAATAGCGCAGGGTTTTATTTAGATGTGGAAGCAAGAGATAAGATGGAATTATCAGATATACAGATTATAACAAATGAGACAGAGAAAGAATTTACAAAAGTATGTATTGCACTAAATATCTGTACTTTTCATCGGCAGAAAGCTTTATATCATTCTTTGGGTGTAATCCAAAGCAGCAGATTTTTCCAGACAAATGATTCCTTATATGGAAAGTTACAGGTTTATGTGGTGGATAATGCTTCGGAAATCTCTATACCGAAAGAAGAATTTATTTCTGTTTATCATAATCCGAATACCGGGGGTTCAGGCGGATTTACAAGAGGACTTGTTGAGATTAGAAAAGAGCTGCCAGAAGCTGGAACTACGCATGTAATTTTTATGGACGATGACGTGGAATTTATTCCAGAGACGCTTTATAGACTATATGCGTTGTTATCACTCATAAAAGAGGAATATAGGGATGAAGTAATTGCAGGGCGTATGTTTCGTATGGATGACAGGAAAGTACAGTATACGGCTGCTGAAATTTGGAATAGGGGAAATATCCGGCATCTTGGCTTTAATGCAGACATGACCCAATTAGATGCATTAAAAGAAGTAAATGATAATACGGGTGCAGAATATGGCGGCTGGTGGTTTTGCTGTTTCCCTATGAGCTTTGCAAAGAATAATAATCCTCTTCCATTTTTCCTGCACTGTGATGATGTGGAATATGGATTACGGCATGGGGGAACGCCGATTATTTTAAATGGTATCCAGGTTTGGCACGAGACATATGAATATCGGCAGACGCCGGTTATGGCGTATTATGATTGTAGGAATAGTTTGGTGGTAAATTCCAAATATACTGACAAAAGTACAGTTGACATACAAATAAAACAGTGTATGTCAAGGATTAAGGAAGCGCATATCGAACAGAATTATATATTAGAATATTTTTTGATACAGGCATGCTGGGATTATCTTAAAGGTGAAAAATGGTTTATGCAAAAAGCTGATTCTGCTATACATATGTGTTTGATTAAAAAAGAGAAAGTAAACAGATATATTAACAATATAAGACGAAAAAGACTTGAAAGAATTATAGCATCGGATAAAAACAAAGAACTATGGGGAGCATGATATGTATAAGTTACAAAATATACTGATAAATGGTTTTATTGAAATAGACGGTACCAGACAAATGTACTATAGGGGGTCTGATACTATTTATAGTGGACTTAATGAAGCGAGCATTTTATATAAAAATAATTGGTTTGAATTTTTTACATATTTTAATTCGTTATCGGTAGAAAAATGGAAGAAATATACATATGCAGAAAAATTTTATCTGGTATTGGAAGCAGAAGGAAAGTTTACAATAGATTTATTTGGTCATTATGGTAAAAAAACATCTGATATTAAGAAAGAATGGCTTGGAAGTTATGCATATGATCTGCAGGAAAGGACACAAATTATATTACCGTATCCCATTGGAATGCAGAGTACAGTGGTTGCTTTTCAAATAAATTCCAATAAGAAGACTTTTATCTATGATGCTTATTATGCTGCAGATATAAATAAAGATGAAATTGATAATCCTTATATAGCATTGGTAACGACTACCTTCAAAAAGGAGTCATATGTCAACCGAAATATTGCTTTATTGAAAGAACAGATATTTTCTGATACCGAGTATGCGAATGCATTTTGTTGGAACATTATAGATAATGGACAAACGCTCACGGAGCAGACAAGTTATGAAGAAAGTATAAGGATTTTCCATAATAAGAATGTCGGAGGAGCAGGAGGATTTGCAAGGGGAATGATAGAATCTCTTAGGCAGCCCAAAATGCCTACGCATATTCTTTTAATGGACGATGATGTAAATGTTTTTCCTGAAAGCTTTAAACGAATATACAAGTTGCTTAGTATTTTGAAACCGGAATATAGCGATTATTTTGTAAGCGGAGCTATGCTTAATATGGATGTTGCCAATATTCAGCATGAGAATACAGGCATTTTAGTAGAAGCGGGATATTGTAAACCTATTAACTCTGGATTAGACATGAATCTGTGGGATAGTGTGGTTTGTAATGAAGTAATTAATGACGGAGTAAAGTATCAGTATGCAGCGTGGTGGTTTTGCTGTATTCCCACCAGCATTGCCGGACTGGATAATCTTCCGGTTCCGGTATTTGTCAGGGAGGATGATGTGGAATATTCCATCAGGAACAAGGCGAGATTTATTACGATGAATGGTATCTGTATCTGGCATGAAGGATTTGAGAATAAGTTTAGTGCAGCATTGGAGTTTTATCAGGTTAGACGAAATGAGTTGATTGCTCAGGCATTGAATACACATATAAAGGATGTGGACTTTATTGGACATATAAAACAGATTTTCTGGGAGGAAATATATAAATATAATTATAAGGGCGCTTCATTCTTACTTGATGCGGTGGAAGATTTCTTAAAAGGACCAGACTATATCATGTCGCTTGACGGCGAGCAATGTATAAAGGATAAAATGGCAAAAGATAATAAGTTGGCAGACATTGAAGAAAAGGTAGAAAAATATATCAAAACAGAGACGCTATATCAATATGACATTATAGGAGGAGTACGTCTGTTTTTGTATAATCATACATGCAACGGGCAGAAAAGGATACTTGAAATTTTTTCGGGGAAAGGTACGGGGGTGATTCCGTATGGATGGGGATATGATAAAGGTAAATTAGCAGGGAATAAAATTATTTACGCAGTCGATTTGCAGAATCAAAAATATGCTACGTTCATTCGTTCAAGGAAAAAGTTCAAAGAGCTGACCCAGCGTTATCAAAGGCTGATGCAGAGGTTTGAACAGGAAAAGGATGAAATAAGTTCGCAATATGCCGAGTACTCTGGAAAAATGACGAATGTAGCATTTTGGAATGAATATTTGAAAGTCAGAATGGGATAAAAGCCAGAGGGGGGATATATATGCTAAATATTAATAAGGATAACAATTTTTTATTATTTCTGGAACATTTAAAATTGCTTAAAGAAAAATTAGTATTTATAGCGGCTAAGGATACGATTGGATTCAAAATCTCTGATGAGCAATATGAATTGTTGAATAGTCTTGGACTGAATAAACTGAATGAAAACAGAAGAGAGATAGGTCATTGGAAAGGTTATATATCTGTTATTGACGATGGGAATGTCATTTACGAAGAGATTTCAAGCGTTCATGAAGACATGATATTCAATCAATCTTTATATGGGTATGATATATCCATATACAGTTCGCCATTATGTCAGGCGAATTGTTGTTCAATGATGATTAATGGAAAGGAATATGCGGTAAATCAAAGGGGACTGAACTTTGCGGTGCTTGATAAAAATTCGGGAAGGATAGAGGAATCGGTCGCATTTGACACTCATGCAGACAATATTCCCTGCCATCGGGACGAAGAAAAAAGAAGCATACGGATTGATGCAAAGAAACGAAATAAAAACGAAATATTCCTGAATAACCTAAATGAGGTGCGGCGTAACTTAAATATAAAAACAATTTTAGGTAGTAGTTATGATGCGTTAATCACACAATATATAAGTCGAATAAAGATAAGATTTTTTTACTGGGGATCATATGTGTTATGGCTTGGACTGCGTACAGTGGCAGAAGAATTTGCCAAAGATAGCAGGTTTGATGTGTTGGTAGTTATAAATAATATTTTTATGTATGAGAAAAAAGTGCAAGTGCTTCAAGAGAGTAATGTAAATTATATTATTGATTTCAAATATAAAATCAACGATGATCGCCCGGATATTGTAGTTTATAATATGCTAGGTTGGTATAGAGGAATCCAAAGTCAAAGTCAATGGAAACCTAAATTAAAGATACATATTTCGCCTGAAATAATAAATGGCATATTTTCCAGTAATAGACAGTCAGATTATTTAGATAACTTAGATAAAAATGATGAGCAGAGGGATTTTTGTATTGTTGAAAAAAATATTTATAATGCATGTGTCCGGAAAGAGGGTAGTAATATACTGCCAATGGGAAATCCCAAAATAGACATCATCGTTCCGCAAAAAAACAATAAAAAAGAACTGCCTGAGGATTGGAAGAAGCTTAATGGGAAAAAAATTATATTATGGGCATTTGACCATAATTGGAATACTGTAAGTTGTACATTTGATCTTTACATAAAGGCTATGTTTGGATTGTTTGCAAGGATAGATGAGGGACTTATTATCAGACCTCATGCAAATTATTTACAGGAATTGATAAAAAATCATTTGATGGAAGAAAATGATTTGAATTTGTTAAGGCTGTTCTGCAAAAAGTCAAAAAACATTGTCTGGGATGAAACATTGGATTATAGTTACGCATACTCGATTGCGGATGCAGTTATAACAGATATAAATTGTGGGATTTCGATTTCGGCGCTCCCGTTGGATATACCGGTTGCAGTGTTGGAAAGATACGATGGAAATCATTGCGAACCGTTGTATCCGGAAGTATATCAGTCGTTGTACAAAATACGTTCTCTGGAAGATTTAGAAAAGTTTACAGATATGGTAGCGAAGGAAGAACATCCTATGAAACAACAACAAAATGACATCAGAGATAAATATATTGCGAATGTGGATGGAAAAAATGGTCAGCGCATAAAGGACTTTATTGTAAAAAGTTATTTTGATAAAATAGAAAGGTAATTACTAATATGAACAAAGGAATACTTTACTGGCTGACGGGATTGTCGGGAGCAGGCAAAACAACTATCGGGAACAGATTATATTATAGTATGAAGTCTCAAAAACAAAATACAGTAATCCTTGATGGTGATATCTTAAAGAAAATAGCAGGAAAAGATTTAGGATATAACAGAGAAGAACGGCTAGAAAGGGCATATAGATATTGCTCGTTATGTAAACTATTAACAGATCAGGGAATTAACGTAATTATATGTACTATAGCGATGTTTGATGAAATAAGAGAATGGAATCGGGATAATATTGAAAACTATGTAGAAGTATTTGTCGATGTTGAAATGGAAGTACTGAAACTTAGAAATCGAAAAGGGCTGTATTCTAGAGTAAATGGAAACATAGCTGGTGTAGATGTGGAAATTGAGTATCCTAAAAATCCGGATATTGTTATAAAAAATAATGTAAGCCAGTCTTTAGAAGAAAATGTCCAAAGAATTTTGAAATATGAAGTTGTTCCAAGGAAACGGTGGAACAGGGATGAAGATTATTGGAATAATTATTATTCTAATAGAGGGGCTGATTCTGAATCAAAGAGTACGCCCAGTTTGTTTGCTTGTGCTATGCTGCAAAAGTACATGAAAAGCGGAGAATATTTAGTTGAATTTGGGTGTGGTAATGGTCGGGATAGCTTGTATTTTGCAAAAAATGGACTTAATGTTACAGGAATAGATGCATCACAAATTGCAATAAAAAAACTGCAGGAAGAAATTTTGTTGGATAATTGTCTTTTTATATGCGATGATTTTGTGAGTGCAGAAGCAATTTATCAGATTCAATATGATTATTGTTATAGCAGATTTACGCTTCATGCCATTAATGAGCAGCAGGAGACTCAGATTTTAAAGAAAGCGTATGATATGCTCAAAGAAAAGGGGTATCTTTTCATAGAGGCGCGCTCTGTAAATGACAAAAAATGTGGTGCAGGATTGAAAGTCGAAAGAAATGCATTTATCAGCGACGGGCATTATAGACGTTTCATTGTATTGTCGGAATTGGTATCAAAATTGGAAAATATAGGTTTTGTTATAATTGAAAGTGCAGAAAGTGATAAATTTGCTCCATCAAGTGGAGATAACGCTGTATGTGTACGGATTGAAGCACAGAAGATTTAGAAAACACATTTATTGTAGCATTGTTAATATTCAGAAGATAAGAGATGAACATAGAAGATTATGTCATTATGGAAATATGCTTGGTTACTATGAAATTATTGATGAGCAAAAGCCATGAATATGTATAAGGAGATATAACTATGAGGGATTCAGAAGCGGCAATTATCAAAAAAATTAAGAATAATCTGGCGGGAAGGAAAATTGCGCTTAGATGGAAAGATGAATCATTTGAAAAGATCATGTCAGAAGAAGGTTTGTCGGCGTCTGTTTATATATCTGATGCTCCTGGGAGAATAGATAATGTACATACATTTCCGTCAAGCTTCCTTAATGGCAAGCGAAATGAGTATTATCAGATTATTTCACCGGAATTGCATCAGAGTGTTCATGAGAATGAAAAATATTCCCACTATGGCTATTTAGATGAAAGAGAAATTCTTTGGATGTATCATCTGCCTTTTACACCCGAACAGGCTGAAAAATATGATAATAAGTTTCAAAGTGAGTCAGACATAAATGTAATGTTTACAGGTTGGAGCGCCAGCGTTAGTATTGGGAAAAATGTAAAATTTCCTAAAAATAAGAGCCTTGTAGTTCATAGTGATAGCAATGTGCAGATAGGAGACAGCGTTAATCTTAATGGGTGTGATATAACACTTTCCAACGGAAGTAAGATTAAAATAGGGAATAAATGTTCCTTGGGGGGGCGAAGATATTTCTTAATGTTGACGGAAAATTAGATATAGGAGAAGGAAGTACATTTGGTTCCGGTCGTGTAGCAAGTGGCAGGAATCAAAGCATCATTATTGGCAGGGATTGTATGTTTTCATGGGATACTGTGCTGCTTGCACAAGATGGGCATTTGATTTTTGATTTGGATACAGGTGCATGTACTAACAATACTACCGGAGAAAGAAAAGACAGTATTGTGATAGGCGACCATGTATGGGTGGGCGGTGAAGCGGCAATATTACCTCATTCATTTATAGGAACAGGCAGCATATGTGCGTATCGTGCAGTTATTAAAGGTATGTTTCCTAATAATTGCATTATCGGAGGAATACCAGCTAGGATATTGAAGAAAAACGTCGCATGGATGAGGGACAATATTTGCCTTGATGAAGATATGATATACAGATTACCAGAAGAGTATAGAAAATTAACGGAAAATAGTGAACAATAAATCAGATAATTATTGAAAAATGTTGTTGGAATATAAATTTTTATTTGCCATATCCGTTATTTCATGCTATCATAAACTTAAAAGCATACTTTCTTTTCTATCACGGTCAAAGCAACCGTAGCTGCCAAACATAAAGGCAGTTTCATATCAGTGGTTTTGTGGCACAAATCCACTGTCATGCGCAAATTCAATTCGCAATTCAAAGAAATTCATGCTTTCAATCACTCATTACAAAGCAGGAGTTTCTTAAAGAAAAGCGGACTCCTGTGACAACTGCATAGGAGGAACAGGATGGAAAAGACGATTCAGGGAAGCTTAGGAGCCGCCAGCGCCTTCCAACTGACGGAAGAAATGAATGCACTAGACAAACAGAGCAAAAAGATTTTGCAGTACAGGGAAGTGCTTGCGATTATCTTAAAAGAAACAGTAGAAGAATACCAAGGGTATTCCGAAACTGAAATCATGGAGTTTATTGAAGCGGACAGCATTACAGAGACGATAGAAGTGTCCAGCGGCAGAACCAATACAAAGATTGCCGGGGCGGCAACGGAGTTTGCGGAATTAGACGAGAAAACCACTAACTTTGACATTGCATTCCGGGCGAAGAATCCGCGTCTGTCAAATGGAAAAGTAGCAGTAAATCTGTATGTTGACGTAGAACCGCAGAAGAACTACAGACCGGGATATCCAATAGAAAAAAGAGGCATCTATTACCTGGCAAGAAGGTTGTGCTCCCAATTAGACGTAGTAACCGAAAAGACGAATTATGGTCAGCTGGAAAAATGCTATACGATTTTTATCTGCAGGGACAGGATACCCAAGCGGGAGCAGATGAGCATTTCTTTTTACAAGATGGTGAATGATAAGAATATCGGAAACTGTCATCCCCGGAAAAAGGACTATGACCTTATGACTCTTGTAATAATACGTCTGGGGGATAAAGATTATCATAGTGAAGAAAAGAATATCTTAGACTTTCTGACGATTGTATTTCAGCCGCATCAGAAAGGCTTTCGGAAAAAACTTTCCAGATATATCAGTTTTGAAGAAGAATTAGAAGTGAAGGGGGAACAGCATATGATAGGGCTAGGGATGAGTATTTATGAGGAAGGAATCGAGAAAGGGA